>NC_020059.1:2021500-2329250 GCF_000330885.1 Rhizobium tropici CIAT 899 | reverse complement strand
CCCATGAGAATCAGTTGTTTGCCGTTACCCTCTTGCACCAATCGGCAAAGCGGGAAATGGCTTCGTCGGCACCGATTTCGTTGAGCGTCTCGTGCCGCATGTCGGGATAGATCTCAATGGTAATACGAGAGAAGCCGGCTCTTTTCAAATGGTTTGCCAGCCAGGAAATCGCTTTCCCATTCTCCGTTGCCGGATCCTTGCCGCCGCCGACGAGATGGATCGGCATGTCACGTCGGAGACGATCGAGATGTGCCTTCTGTGGCGCGCGGAAGGTGAGTTCGAACAGGTCCAGCCAGAGCGACACGGAGGCATCGAAGCCGCAAAGCGGATCGGCGATATATTTGTCCACCTGCTCGGGAATACGCGAGAGCCAGTCGAAGTCGGTTCGGCGGTTCGGAACCGATCGACCCCAGGTGCCGAAGGTCAGCTTCGGCAGCGGCCCGCTCGGCACGTCCGATCCCTTGAACATGCGCTCTGCCTTCAGGATGAGTTGGGCCGCGCGGCCGGCAAGGCCGGGATTGAAATTGGAGTTCCATACGGTGACGGCATCGAACTTGTCCGGATGCGTGACGGCTGTGTTCAGGCTGATCAAACCGCCCATGGAGTGACCGAAGAGGATGATCGGCAGGCCGGGATGGGTACTTGCGGCAAACTCGCGCATGGCGAGTGCATCGGCGATGACCTGAGCGCCTCCATTTCTTCGAGCAAAGCGGCCGATAGGGGCATCGGGGGCGGTCGTCTCGCCATGGCCGCGATGGTCATGGGCATAGACGTGCAAGCCTTGGGCGGCCATCGCGCCCGCAAAGGCCTCATAGCGACGGGAGTGCTCGGCAAGGCCGTGCGATATCAGGAGGATGCCGCAGGCATCGGTCGCCGCCGGCAAATGATGATAGGCAAGGGTCGCCCCCGTCGGGCTATTCAGGCGCTGCGTATCCGCGAACATGCATTCGGTCCTCCCAGTTGGACGAAAGGTTATCATCCGCCCGATTGCAATGGATAGGTGGTGAAGCTCACAGAAATAAATCTTTCCGAGCGCTGCGATTCAGGATTGCGCCCGCTCGATCAAACTGCTTATTTGTTCCTATAATGTTCTAGTTGGAGGTACGAATGAAGCATTGGCTTCGAGTATTGGCGGTTGTGCTCCTTTCGGTTGGGACGGCTGCGAGCGCCATGGCGCAGGAGCATAGCCGCGGACGGACGCGCTTTATCCTGGCGGCGAGCTGGGAGCCGGCATTTTGTCAGACGAACCAGAAGAAGGCAGAATGCCGGAACCAGTCGTCGAACAATCATGATGCCACGAATTTTTCTCTGCATGGTCTCTGGCCGATGCGGCAGGAATATTGCGATGTTTCCGAGGATCTGAAGCAGGCGGATCGTGGCCGCGACTGGAAGGATTTGCCTGCCGTGCAGCTGTCCCAAGACGTGAAGGCGAAGCTGGACAAGGCAATGCCAGGCACTCAATCCGGCCTGGAGCGGCATGAATGGATCAAGCACGGCACCTGCACGAAGCTCAGCGCCGACCAATATTTCTCCATCGCCGCTGGCCTGATCGCCGAACTTAATACGTCTGCCGTGCGGGATCTTTTCGCGCAGAATATCGGCAAGGAGCTGGATGCCGAAAGCATCAAGGCAGCCTTTGATCAGAGCTTCGGCGAGGGCGCCAATGCGCGCATCAAGATGAGCTGCCGCCGCGTCGGCGATGTCCGAATGATTTCGGAGCTGACCATCGGTCTCTCGGAAGATGCGATCGACCCCCAGCAGGGCAGTGAGCCGCGGCTCGCCAAACTGATCCAGGGGGCCGGCAGCACCTCCTTCGGCTGTGATCGGGGTGTGGTGGACGCGGCCGGTTTCTGAGAAAATACGGCCTTTCTGACGCGGATAATGCCCTCGGACAAGGTTTCGCCGTTGCCCGAGGGCGGGGTTTCGCCTACATAGCGGCACAAATCGCAACGCTATTCGTCCGTGGAGCAACCCAAGCTATGGCACGTCAGTTCATTTATCATATGGCCGGTCTGAATAAGTCCTATGGCGCCAAGAAGATTCTCGAGAATATCCATCTCTCCTTCTACCCCGACGCCAAGATCGGTATTCTCGGCCCGAACGGTGCAGGTAAGTCGACCGTGCTGCGCATCATGGCCGGCCTCGACAAGGAATATACCGGCGAAGCCTGGCTGGCCGAAGGCGCCACCATCGGCTACTTGGCGCAGGAGCCTCAGCTCGATCCCAACAAGACGGTTTTCGAAAACGTCATGGAAGGCGTTGCCAAGAAAACCGAAATCCTCAATCGCTACAACGAATTGATGATGAACTATTCCGACGAGACCGCGGAAGAGGGCGCCAAGCTCCAGGATATCATCGACAGCCAGAACCTCTGGGATCTGGAAAGCCAGGTGGAGATGGCGATGGAAGCCTTGTGCTGCCCGCCGCGCGATGCCGAAGTCACCAGCCTTTCAGGCGGTGAGCGCCGCCGTATCGCACTGTGCCGCCTGCTTCTCTCGCAGCCGGACCTGCTGCTGCTCGACGAACCGACCAACCATCTCGACGCTGAGACCATTGCCTGGCTGGAAAAGCACCTGCGCGACTATCCGGGCGCCGTGATGATGATCACCCACGACCGCTACTTCCTCGACAATGTTACCGGCTGGATTCTCGAACTCGACCGCGGTCGTGGCATTCCCTACGAAGGCAACTATTCCGCCTATCTGCGGGCCAAGGCCAAGCGCATGCAGCAGGAGGCCCGCGAAGAAGCTGGCCGCCAGAAGGCGATCAGCCGCGAACAGGAATGGATTGCCTCCAGCCCCAAGGCCCGCCAGGCCAAGTCCAAGGCGCGTATCAACGCTTACGAACAGCTGGTCGATGCTGCCGAAAATCAGCGTCCCGGCGATGCGCAGATCATCATTCCGGTCAGCGAGCGTCTCGGCCAGGTGGTGATCGAGATGGAGGGCATCACCAAGGGCTTCGAAGGCCGCACGCTGATCAACGATCTGTCGATCAAGCTGCCGCCCGGCGGCATCGTTGGCATCATTGGCCCGAACGGCGCCGGCAAGACGACCCTGTTCAAGATGATCACCGGGCAGGAAAAGCCGGATGCCGGCACGGTCCGTATCGGCGAGACGGTGCATCTCAGCTATGTCGACCAGAGCCGCGACGCGCTTGACGGCAATAAGACGGTATGGGAGGAAATCTCCGGCGGTGCCGAAATCATCAAGCTCGGCAAGTTCGACATGAACTCACGCGCCTATTGCGGCGCCTTTAACTTCAAGGGCGGCGACCAGCAGCAGAAGGTCGGCAATCTCTCTGGCGGTCAGCGCAACCGCGTTCACCTGGCCAAGATGTTGAAGGCTGGCGGCAACGTGCTTCTGCTCGACGAACCAACCAACGACCTCGATACGGAAACGCTTGGGGCGCTGGAAAGCGCGCTTGAAAACTTCGCGGGCTGCGCCATCATCATTAGCCACGATCGCATGTTCCTCGACCGCCTGGCCACGCACATCCTGGCCTTTGAAGGCGAAGGCCATGTCGAATGGTTCGAAGGCAACTTCGAAGATTACGAGCAGGACAAAATCCGCCGTCTCGGCCCTGATGCTCTCAATCCGGGCAGCCAGGCGCATAAGCGCCTAACACGCTGAGCTCTCGGTTTGGCTCTTTGAAAACCCCGGCTTGTCCGGGGTTTTCTTTTATGTAGCAATCGCCCTCGATATTCTGTTTTCGCCGGAAGCTAACGGATTTCCGACGTCGAACTCCCGTAGCTAGCCGATTGGCTCTTGCCAAGAAAATCCAAATCACATAAAGATATCTTTATATCTTGATTGGGTGTGGAATGACAGATCTGGTTAAACTCGGCTTGGATGACGTAGTAGACGTGTTGAAGGCGGTCGGAGAGCCGACGAGGCTCCGTCTTCTCGCGCTTCTCGCTGCCGGCGATCTCACGGTGACCGATCTTACCGAAATCCTTGGCCAGTCGCAGCCGCGCATTTCCCGGCATTTGAAGCTGCTCGGCGAAGCCGGACTGATTGATCGTTATCAGGAAGGCGCCTGGGCTTACTTCCGGCTGAAGCAAGAGGGCAAGGCCGTGACGCTGGCCCGCAGCCTCCTGCGCCATACTGCAGAAAAGGATACGGTGCTGCTGCGTGACGGGGAACGTCTCGCCTCCGTAAAGCGCATTCGCGCCGAGCGCGCCCAGGCATATTTCAGCCGAAATGCCGCCGAGTGGGATGAACTGCGTCGTCTCCATGTCGCTGACGAGGATGTCGACAAGGCGCTGATCGATCTTATCGGCCCGCAGCCGATCGACACCTTTCTCGATCTCGGCACGGGTACAGGCCGGATGCTGCAGCTTCTGGCCGGACACTATCGCCGCGCCGTCGGCATCGATGCCAGCCGTGATATGCTGGCCGTTGCCCGCGCCAATCTGGACCGGGCCAATATCACCGCCGCCTCGGTGCGGCATGGCGATATTTTCAACCTGCCGCTCGAGCAGCAGGATTTCGATCTCATCACCATACACCAGGTGCTGCATTTTCTTGATCAGCCGGAGGTTGCGATCAATGAGGCCGCACGAATGCTGCGGCCCGGCGGCCGGCTTGTCATCATCGACCTCGCGCCGCACGGGCTTGAATATCTGCGTGACGAGCATGCGCATCTGCGCCTCGGCTTCTCGCATCAGGCCATGTCGGATTGGCTGAAACTGGCGGGGCTGGATGTGGAGCGCGTGCAGGATCTTCATTCGGGGAGGGAAGGCGGACAGG
This sequence comes from Rhizobium tropici CIAT 899, assembly GCF_000330885.1. Taxonomy (NCBI): domain Bacteria; kingdom Pseudomonadati; phylum Pseudomonadota; class Alphaproteobacteria; order Hyphomicrobiales; family Rhizobiaceae; genus Martinezella; species Martinezella tropici. The sequence continues at coordinate 2,324,502 of NC_020059.1, read as the reverse complement.
CGCTGACCGTCACCATCTGGCTGGCGCGCGACCCGCGGTTGCTGATTGCGTCCGATCAGGGCCACCAGTCATCCCCCATTCTTGCCGGGAGAGTTTGACATGTCTTCGAGATCAGAAAGCCATAATGCGGGTATCCGCATCTCCTTCGAATTCTTTCCGCCGAAGTCGGAAGAGGCCGAACAGCAGCTGTGGAACACCGTCGAGGAACTCAGCGATTGGGACCCTGAATTCGTGTCAGTAACCTATGGAGCGGGCGGCTCGACCAAGGCGCCGACGCTTTCCGCCGTGCGAAAGATGATCCACGAGACGCCGTTTACCACCGCATCGCATCTGACCTGCGTCGGCGCTACACGCGAAGATACGCATCGTGTGATCGACGAGTTCCTGGCTACGGGTGTTCGCCGTTTCGTCGCGTTGCGCGGCGATCCGCCGGGTGGTGTCGGTTCGGCCTATCAACCGCATCCGGGCGGTTATGCCAATGCCGCGGAACTGGTTGGCGCTTTGCGGGAGCGCGGCGATTTCGACATTTCCGTTTCCGCCTATCCTGAAAAGCATCCGGAAAGCCGCGATACGGCAGCCGATATCGACATGCTGAAGCGCAAGGCAAAGAACGGTGCCGACCGGGCGCTGACCCAGTTCTTCTTCGATAATGATGCCTTCGAGCGCTACCATGATCGCGTTCGCGCGGCGGGCATCGAGATTCCCGTCGTGCCGGGCATCATGCCGATCCAGAACCTGACGCAGCTGAAGCGCTTTGCCGGTGCATGCGGCGCCAGTATCCCTTCTTGGCTTGATGAGCGTTTCGACGGTCTGGACGACAATATCGAGGAGCGCGCCAAGGTCGCAGCCGACGTGGCCGCCGAACAGATACAGGATCTCGTGGGCCGTGGCATTCATGAGTTTCACATCTATACGATGAACCGCTCGCCGCTTGTTTCCGCCGTGCTTGAGCGGCTCGGTCTTCAGCGCAAGGTGGCTTCCCGGGCTGGCGCTGCTGCCTAAACCGTTTTGCGAAGCGTGACGATAAAAAGCGCATGTCCGGCCGGGCATGCGCTTTTCTAATTAAGCAGGGGTTTTGTTAACTTCTCGGAGTTTGGTCGCGTGCGAGTTTTCCTGAAGCCGTCAGATGAAAAGCATCGTCACGACGAAAACGAAGGCCGCACCGACCACTAGGACGTTGATGGATCGTGTTAATCCCATGTCTTCCTCCTCAGTCAGCTGTTAAATGTTATGTCGAAAATGTGTTGCTTGGAAAGAACATTCGATGCTGCGACGCAGTATCGAATTCGCGAGATGATTCATGAATTTGCGGCAGAGACTTGATATTGCTTTATAAATATGGATTTCCGGCTCGATGACGGGCTGTGAGTAAATATTAATATGTTGTGACTGTAGGCCACCCCAATGGAGTGGGAGATCATGTTTCCCGCGTTCTGACGCCGCGTTTCATCCATGCAAAAAGCCGCCCATCGAGGACGAGCAAACCTGCGGCAATGAGCATCATGCCGACGATTTCGGTCGGCCCCATTCGCTCTCCGAGAAAGAGGAAGCCGAGCAATAACGCGCTCGGCGGCACGAGCAGAGTGACGAGCGAGGTGTTGGTGGCGCCTGCAAGCTCGATGATGCGAAAATAGAGGATGTAGGCGAAAGCGGTCGACAGCAGCGCGAGGCCAAGAATGGCGGCAATTGCCGTCACCGGCGGGGCGACAAGCGTCCAAGGTTGGTCGATCACCAGCGCGACCGGCAGCATGATGAGCGAGGAGCCTGTCAACTGGCCCGCTGCCACAACTGGCGGCGCGATGCCCTTGAAGCGTTTGGCATAAATCGCTGCAAATCCGTAGGAGATTGCCGCCAAGATCGGCAATGAGAGTGCCCAGAAGGGTACCGAGCCGCTGCTGGTAACGCTCGGTCCGAGCAACACGACCGTTCCGAGGAGGCCGGTGAGGCAGCCGAGCAGCTTGGCCGATGTCAAGCGCTCGTCGATGGTGAGCTGATTGCCGATCAACACGGTCCACATCGGCGTCGTCGCGTTCAGGATGGATGCGAGCCCGGCACCCATTTGCGTCTGGCCGCAGAAGATCAGCGTATGCGGTATCGCATTGTTGATTAAGCCCAGCAGCAGAAATTGTGGCCAATGATGGCGCAGGGACTGATAAATATTGAGGCGGCCAGCAAGATAGAGATGCAATGCCACGGCCGCCAGCGACAGACGCAGAAAGACGAGCGTGAAGGGCGGTACGTAGTGAACGGCGATACGAGCGAAGAAGAACGACCCGCCCCAGATCAATCCGAGCAACAGCAGCAGGCCCCATGTCGAGGCGCTCATTCGGTGTTCGCCATTCATGGCATCTCTCCTCTTTCGATGCATCTAAACCGGAAGAGTGCAGGCTCTCCACCCGTTTCTTGCTGTCTTGCTCACGGTGCGAGTGGAGCAGATACAAAAAAGGCGGCCTGGAGCCGCCTTTTGGATCGATATATGGGAGAAATCAGAGTGCGTTGAGCAATGCCGTCGTCGCCCAGCCGTCAGCCGGCATGCCCAGGCGGAACTGTTCCTTCTGGATGGCGACACGCGTGCCGGAGCCGAGGATGCCGTCGATCTTGCCGACATCATAGCCGCGAGCCACAAGCTTGGTCTGAAGCGCCTTCATATCGACATCGTTCAAGCCCGGCTCGGGATTGCCCTTATTATAGGGCGGTGCGCCGGCGAAACGCGTGGCGAAATAGGCGGCCGATGTCGTGTAGATGAACGACTGGTTCCAGCCGAGATAGGTATTGTAGTTCGGATAGGTCAGGAAGGCGGGCCCCTTGCGACCCTGCGGCAGGATGAGAGCGGCGGGCAGGGAGCCGAAGCTCGTGTTGCCGTCCCGCGGCGTGACGCCGAGCCTGAACCAATCGCCTGCAGTCAGCGTGCCGCCGATACCGGATTTTTCCCAGGGAAGATTGTCCGGAACCGTTACCTCCTGCAGCCAAGGCTGGCCGCGCTGGAAGCCGAGATGCTGGAGGAATCTGGCGGTCGTCAGGATCACGTCTGGAGCGCTGGTCTTCAGGTTGACATGACCGTCGCCATCGCCATCGGTGCCATAAGCGATGATATCGGGTGGCAGCATCTGCGTCTGGCCGATTTCGCCGGCCCAAGCGCCTGTCGTCGTTGCCGGGTCTACATCGCCGCGCTGGACGAGCTCGATCAGCGCGATCAGGCGCGGACGGAAGAAGTCCGGCCGGCGGCAATCGTGCGAGAGAGTGACCAGCGCGTTGCGGGTGTTGAAATTGCCCTGGACGGCGCCGAAGTCGGTTTCCATCGCCCAGAAGGCGGTGATGACGCCGGGAGGTACGCCATAATCCTGTTCGGCCTTGGCGAAGACGTCGGCATATTGCTTCATCTTCTGGCGGCCGATGTCGAGACGGCCCTGGCTTACGGTGCGCTGGGAGAATTCGAGGAAGGTTTGTCGGAAGACACCCTGACTGCGGTCCATCGCGAGAACCTTCTGGTCAATCTGCGCGCCTGCCAGCGTCTTGTCGGCAGCGGCGGCATCCGCGCCATCGGCAATCGCCTCAGCCTTCACGCCGGCCAGAAATGCGGTGAGATCGCCACCGCAGGCTACTTTTGGAGTGGCGTCACTGCTCACGGGTGGCACTGCAGCCGGCGCTGCGCTTTGAGCCAAAGCCGTACCGGTCATGGCTGAGGCGAGGAGCAACGCAAGAGCGCCGCGTCGAATGGTGTCACGATCCATGAACGATCCTTTCCAATGATAGAATAGGGTCGCTTTCACAGAAGATTGTGACATAAGCAAGAGAGAATTGGCTGCAGTCTCAAGAATTTCCTTGCTTCTCTACTGCCGCTACCCAGTTGTGCCAATTTTGTTCGGAACCGGCAAAAACATTGATATCCGTCGGACCCTTGATGCCGGGGATGACGCCCGTCGAGGTATATTGCCAGAAGGCCCAGCTGCGGTCTGCGTAGGTCTCTTTCGGATGCTTGGCGACGGATCGGACCCAGAAATGATAGTCCTGGAAATAGCCGACTAGATTTTCACGATGGAAGTCAACCGAAGTATAGATGATCGGGCGCTTGCCGTAATAGGCTTGCAGGCGATCCATAAAGCGCTTGATCTCAGTGCGTACCGTTTCGGGAGCCGGTCTGGTCTTGCAGGTTGGGGAGCCCGGATTCCATTCGACGTCGACAACGGGCGGAAGCGCCATGGCATCCTTCGGCACGTTGCGGATGAACCAATCGGCCTGTTCGTCGGCCGTGGAGCAGAAATAGAAGAAATGATAGGGCGCATGCAGAAGTCCGGCAGCGCTCGCTTCATTCCAATACTCGGTGAAGCGCGGATCGATCCGGTCCTTGCCCTCTGTCGCCTTGATGAAGACGAAGGCGACGCCCGAGCCCTTGACGGCTTTCCAATCGATATCGCCCTGCCATTTGGAAATATCGATGCCATGGATGGGATGGCGCTGCGGATGATCGCGGCCGAAGTCCTGCGGTTTCGTGTCGGCAAATCTGGTCTTGGGAAGAGCCGCTGTCGAGAGGGCGTCATAGCCCGTCGTGCAGCCAGTCAAGGCAAGAGCGAGCGGCAGTAGGCATGCCAGAAGCCGGCGCATTGATATCCTGTTATGGCCCGAGTGATCTTGCTGCCCCAAGATTTGGCTTCCGTAATGTGGTCCCCGAGAATCCGAAAGAGCGGCAGACCATACCGTTGCCAGCAGGTCTTGCCACTTTATTCACCATATCAACGTAAAAAATGCGTTATCTTCAAGCAAAATCTTATGCTTGGCGCCTTCCGAGGCCGGATTTTGCGCTGGAATCCGTCGCCGCTCAGGCGTCGTGCCGGGTCGCCACGGCCCGCCAGGCGTAACCACGGCCGATCTTTTCGGTTTTCACCGACATGCCCCGCACTGCAGCCTTCGTTTCGAGCACTGTCAACAGATCGGCGCGGGGAGTGACGTGGAATTTCTTCAGCCAGCCTTTGAGCACGGCACGGAACCAGCCTGGCAACCCTTCCTGCTGGCCGAAATCGACGACGTGAAGCTCGCCGCCCGGTGCGACTGCATCGAGCGATGCGTCGACGGCATTTTTCCAGTCCGGGATCATCGACAGTGCGTAGGAGATCATGACACGGTCGAAGCCGTCGGTGCCGAAATCGTCGGGCGAGAAAGCGGTGGCATCGGCGACGCGAAAATCCGGCATCTGTTTCAGGCCGCGGAAATTATTGCGGGCGGAGATCAGCATTTCCTGTGAGATGTCGAGGCCGTAGAGGCGGGCGGAGGGGAAGCGCCGATAGGCGAGCAGCATATTGCGGCCGGTGCCGCAGCCCACTTCCAGAAGCGAGCCGCCGACGGGGACATTCAACTGTTCGATCGTGCGATCGCGGCCGAATAGGTAATATTTGCGAGTCAGGTCATAGATGTGACGCTGATAACGGTACATGCCGTCCATCAGCTTGGCGTGATTGTTCTCGCTGGTTTCTATGCCTGTATCCGCCTGGCTCACGCTTTTTTCCCGTAGATGTGGAAGCCGCCATAGATGGCCGAGCGATCACGAACATTGAGTTCCTGCGAACGCTCCTCGAAGTAGACCCACTGGTCGCGGATCGCTGGAGAAAGGCGGCCTTCGATGATGCTCTTTTCGGCGGCCGTGCGGAAGATGACGCGGGCACCTTCGCGCGCCGTCCGTGTGATCTCCGCCCAGAGGCCATTGAGCTGCTCATCGGTCATCCAGTCCTGCGCATCGAGGAGGATATAGCGATCGCGCGAAGCTGCCGGCTTCGAAGCGAGAAGCTCGGTGAAATTGGCATGATGGACACTTACGCGATCGGCATTGGCGCGGATCGCCGCGTAGTGCTCCGGCTTGAGATAGGTGGGCAGGGGGCCCTGGTGCTGGGCAGCGTAGCGCCGAGAGAATGCCTGCCAGGCAAAGTAATTGTCGCGCATCGGGAAATGACAGGCGAGCTTTTCGAGGCGGTGTTTCAGCACGGCAGAAATGGAATCGTCGCCCGCCAAGCTCGCAAGCTCGTCGTACTGCTGCGGCGGAATGCCAAGGCCAAAGAGCGAGCTCTTGCGACCGAGCAGCCAGCGAACCGCCGGTTTGTCGAAGATCGGAGCGATTTCTTCCTCGAAGAACTGACGCTGCTCGCGCATGGTGCGGGCTTCAGTCATCTTTTGGAGGCGAACGCCGTGCAGGCGTGCCAGTATATGGGCAGCGCCGATAAACCGGCCGAGAAGGCCGGTCTTGTAGATATTGCGGTTGAAGACCGTGATGCGGCGGCGGCCATAGAGATCACGGCCATCCCAGTAGCCAGCCGTTGCCGTGTCGAGGCGCGGCGCGATGAACTGGTCGTAAGCTTGGCTATTGCCCGCAAAATTGGCCGTTCCGAAGAAACGCACCAGGTCCGCATGACCGGGAAGCAGGCGGAAGGCAGCAAGCTTCAGCTTGTTCAGTGCGATGTGGTGGCGATTGAGATCGACAACATCGATGGATGCGGGATTTTGCGAGAGATAGGCGAGCATGTTGCAGCCGCCCGAACCGATGGTGACGATGCGATGATGCGCTTCCAGCTCCATCGCCTCCATATCGATATCCGGATCTTCCCAAATCTGCGGATAGACAAGGCCGGAAAACAGCATGCCGAACAAACGCTCGGAAAGGCCTGCCTTAGACAGTGCCTTGTGCTGCAGCAGAGCGTCCTTGAGTTTCCGGTTCTTTTGGAGACCGGCATCCGGGGCGAATTCCGTCATCTGAGTCTTGTCACCGATTTGTGAAGTTCAGGGCGTGTAACCCGGCAATGCTACAGTCTGATGACGCGGGCTGTTGGCAGATCCAGCTGCAAAGCATCCTTGCACGTATTTAAGGAGCCCTGATCATCATAGGTCTTTCATCTTGCTGCGTTTCCTGATTGTCTCCGCCTACCTTTCTGGAGAGTATGTGTCATGCGTTTGATATCGAGAGTGATTGGGGCTCTTATTGTTCTGCTGCTGATCATTGTCGCCGGCGGGGCCGTCTGGCTCTCCCTTTATCCGCCGGAATTGCTCAAGGTTGGCGATGGCTACGCGGCAAAGATCGTCTGCTCCAATACGTTCGTGGCTAAACGGGACCCGGACAAGGTGATGGAGGAGGATGTCCAGGCTCCCGGCAATCCGGCATTGAAGTTCATTCGCGTCTATGTCGATCGGGACGAGGGCGTGGTGACGGCCCGTTTCCTGGGATTGTTCGCGCCGAACCGTGCGCTTTATCGAGGTGCCCTCGGCTGTGCGCTGGTGCCGGACGGCGATCTGCAAACGGCTCGCAGTGCCGTCTTCCTCAACAAGGTCAAGGCGCCGAAGAACGATGCGGTTTGGCCGGATGGAGATACGGTAAACCTCGGTCAGGGCGACGTCGGGAGGAAGCTTGCCGATGTCGTATCGAATCCGGATCTCGCCGGGCCGGCCATGCGTGCGATCGTCGTGGTCAAGGATGGCCGTATTGTCGCCGAGACCTATGGCGATGGCTTCAGCAAGGCAACGCCGCTGATAGGCTGGTCGATGACGAAGACGGTGAATGCCGCGATTATCGGCCGTCTCATGCTGGCCGGGCGCATGTCCTTCGACGATCAGAATCTTCTGCCGCAATGGAGCGCTGACTCGCGCAAGGACATCAAGCTCAGTGATCTTCTCGCCATGGAAAGCGGGCTTGCGTTCAATGAATCCTATGGCACCGTATCGGATGTAACGCGCATGCTCTATCTCGACGCGGATGTCACCAGCCTGGCAGCCAATGCGCGTCAGTCGGCAGCGCCGGGCGAGCGTTTCAGCTATTCCAGTGGTACGGCGGCGCTGCTTTCTCGCCTCTGGATGAACCGGCTGCCCAATCTGAGCGTTGCCATCTCCTATCCCCGCGAAGCGCTCTTCGGACCACTCGGAATGTATAGCGCCGTTTTCGAAGCCGATGAGCGCGGCACCTTCGTCGGCAGCTCCTATCTCTATGCCAATGCCCGCGACTGGGCGCGCTTCGGCATGTTTCTGCTGCAGGACGGGGTCTGGAATGGGCATCGCCTCCTGCCAGAGGGATTCGTCGGCGCCATGCGCACGCCCACGAACGCCTCCGAGGGTATCTACTCGCAGGTTCAGACCTGGCTTGCGGGTCCTGGCGGCTCGAACGCCCAATTCGGGCTGCCCACAGATACATTTTGGATGACCGGTCATGACGGCCAAACCGTCGCAATCGTTCCGTCAGCCAATCTCGTCGTCGTGCGGATGGGGCTGACGCCGACCTGGGCGGACTATCGGCCGCAAATCCTGCTGAGGCGGATCATGGATGTGATAAAGCCGGCCACGAACTAGGCCGGCTTCTCAGAACTATCTAGATAAAATCAGTAATTGCCGTTGGCGACATCAGTCAGGCCCTTGCGCTTGGCATCGTAGTAATAGCCGCGGGCATAAAGCTGCACGGCATTCACTTCCTTGTTTTGAGCCTTGCTGTCGGCCGTCATCCATGCGCCGCGCAAATATTTGGCGGCATATTTGATGTTGGTTTCCGCGTCGAGAAGCCCGGACGCCGGGCCTTCGTAGCCCATGGACTTCGCCGTATTATACTTGATCTGCATCAGGCCGAAATATCCGGCGCGATTATAGGCTTTCGGATTGTAACGGCTTTCGCGGTGAACGACGCGATGGATCAGGGATTCCGGAATTTCGTAAAGCTTGGCGTATTTCTGGATGAGCTTCGAAACGTAGCTCTTTTGCTCAGCCGGAACATCGGAATCGTAATTCGCAGTGTTGGTGGTGGTCATGACGGCCGGCACGACCGTCGGACCGCTACTGTCGAAATTGAAGTCATAATGCATGCGATTGTCGGCGTAGCGCGGAACGCCCATCTGCGCGGGTGTGGCGAAAGCGACTTCTGCCTGCGGTGTCGAACCTGGACGCGGCGTCGGCACGGCGACCTGAATGGCCGCAACATCCGATGTCATCGGTATTGCCGACTGGCTCTGGGCCACGGAGGAGGAAACCGGCGTGAGCGCGGCATCACCAGGGCGCGCCGGATTGGGCATCGGGATGGCGACTACGGAAGGCACCAAGGTCACGTCGGAGGCTGCATAGGCCGCTGCGGCTGACGTGCTGCCAGCAGGGGCGCCCGTTGCTGCAGCGATTGCGGCGGTTCCCTGGTTGGCAGCGCTCGCAACAGGCGTGCCGAAACGTCCCGCGTCCATCTGTTGCTGGCTTGCAGCAGCAACGTTTGTCGAACCCGGAACAACGCGACCGGACTTTGCCATTGCCGTCTGTTGCGGCTGCCGCGGACCGATGAAATTCGGCGATATCGTGGCCACTGCCACGCCGCCTGCTGCAGGCGCGGCCGTGCCAGTTGCGGTCAGGGTCGTATTCGGATGCGGCACGTTGGTGTGTGCCGACGGGAGTTCTGCCTGAGACGTCTGCTGCTGAGTGCTTGCACACCCGGCGAGAGCGCCGCACATCATTGCCGACAAGGCAACGCTGCGCTTCAGGCTGGGAAATCCGATCGTTACCATTCTGTCACTTTCGAAAAAACCAAACCTAATTTCGATGCAATTCGGCCACAGGACCGCCAAATTCGGTCACAGGATCGATAAAATTATGAATCCCCATTAACCTATCCGTGATCACCCCGCAACCCTGCACGGCCTCAGGCGGCCATGCGGCGGTATCCGGCGGTCACTGCACCGGCTGCAATCAACAGGGTTCCTCCCGTTCTGTTAACGACGCGTTGCACGCTTGCCTTGCGGATGAAGCCGCGTGCCATATCGGCGACGAAGACATAAATAAGCGAATTCAAGGCAGCTAAAGTGAGGAAGGTTGCCTCTAGAATAAGCGTTTGCTGAAGAAATGGCTTCGACATATCGAGAAATTGCGGAACGAACGCAACGAAGAAGACGATGCTCTTCGGGTTGAGAGCTGTTACAACGTATGAGTGTAAGAGAATTTTTAACGGTTTTTCCTCTGGGAGATTGTCGTTATCGCCCAACGGTCCCGTCACAATGGGGGCTCTCCAGAGCTTGATTCCGAGGAAAACGAGATAGGCTGCGCCGATCAGCTTGAGAATTGTGAATAGTGTCGCTGATGTGGCAAGGAGGGCGCCGAGACCGGCGAGCGAAGCGGTCATTGCCGTGAAATCGCCAAGCGTGACGCCAGTCACCGTTGCCAGCGCCGTCTTGCGGCCGTGGCCCAGTGCATAGGATATGACAAGGAGAATGGTCGGGCCTGGTATGGCCAGCATGATGCAGGATGCGGCGGCGAAAGCGAGCCAGGTTTCTGTGGACATGGAATCCTCCCTAATTCCTATTTCGCCGCCAGCAAAGACATCGGATTAGCGATCAGTCAACCCGCCTGATGGACAATCGGGCCGCCTGATTGTCCATCAGTCCGTTGATCACAGATCCGTCAGGCTTGTGTGTATTTCTGCCCGATATGCGCCATGACCTCGGCGAACCAGGGACTGGAGATATCGAAGGCCTTGCCGCCCTTGATGCGCGGGAATTCGATGACGCGCAGCTTGCCGCCCTGACCTTCATCATGGCCTGTGACGCCTGATACTTTGTTGAGCGCACTTTCCACGGCGAGATCGACCATGCCCTGGATCAGGCGAAGGTCCTCGGCGTTTGCCGGCGCGGAGCGTGCGAAATAGCCTGACTTCTGCACCATCGAGCGTTCGGCGCCAATGATGGCCGCGAATTGCTTCTGGAACCAGCCGCCGACATTGATGGTGTCGATCTTCACGTGACCGAATGCATCGCGCTTGACGGTTTCGCCGGCCGCTTCGCGCTCGGCGACGATCGCGTCGAGGCCCGCGCCTTCCGAAACGAACAACGTCACCTGGCCGGTCTTTTCCATGTTAGTGCGCAGGCGTTCGCCTTCAGCCTCGATGTCGAAGACCATTTCCGGCAGATAGAGGCCGTCGATGCGCTTCAAATCGGCATTCATCATGAAGCCTTCGACATATTCGTTGGCGCTGGTCTTCTGGATATAGGCGCGCGCGGTTGCAGCGGTCAGCCAGCCACAGTGGCGGCCCATCACTTCATGGATGACGAGCGTCTTTGGGGCCGCGGTCTGTTCGTTGCTGACATTGTCGAAGAAGTCAGCACCGACTTCGGCAGCCGTCCAGGCGCCGAGAGACTGGCGGATCGGCACGACGTCGTTGTCAACGGTTTTCGGCAGGCCGACAACGGTCAGATCGTAGCCATTGGCGCCAAGATAGGCGGCGAGATCGGCGGCCGTCGTATTGGTGTCGTCGCCGCCGATCGTGTGAAGAATGGTTACCCCGTCGGACGCCAGCCGCTCGGCTGCGACGCGCAGCGGGTTTTCGCCTTCCTTGACCAGGCCGCGCTTGACGCAATCGGCGATGTTGGTGAGCTTGACGCGGCTGTTGCCGATCGGCGAGCCGCCATAGCGATGCAGCAGGTAGGCCTTTTCGCGCATGGCCGGCGTCACTTCGATGCTGTCTCCCAGCAGAACTCCCTGGTAGCCGGAACGATAAGCGATTATGTCGAGGTCAGGTGCCACATCGCTATAGCCCTGAATCAGCCCGCCAACGGCAGACGAAAGGCAGGGCGCCAGTCCGCCTGCAGTGAGCATTGCGACTTTCTGTTTGGCCATGGAGATCCTCCTTGCAGTCATGCTGCGTCATTTCAATGGTTGCGGTGGGAATGGATGCGACAGGCGGACATGGGTGTAAAGTAAAGAATTTAAGAAATCCGCGGTTTGTTTCGCCTCGAACGCAAGGGCAGGGGTGATCGGACGATCGCTCGCACCGCAGCATCATTACCAAATTGTGAAAAGTGTTTTCGCCCTTGCGACGAATGGACTGCTTGCAATGGCAACTATTATTTGATCAAGGTGTTCTACTGTTTAAGTGGATATCGAGACCGGCATGTCGTTCTGGGAAAAATTGCTGAATGCTATCGGTAGCACTGCCGGCAATGCCCTGTCGGCGGTCGTCGAGGCCATTCGCACTGTCTTTGAAGGCGATCCGGAAACGCGCCGCAAGGTGGCGTTTTCCGTTGCTATAATCGCCCTGTCCGCCAAGATGGCGAAGGCAGACGGCGTGGTCACGGAAAACGAGGTCAACGCATTCCGCGAGATCTTCGAATTTCCGCCCGATCAAGCGAAAAATGTCGCTCGTCTCTATAATCTGGCGCGCCAGGATGTGGCCGGTTACGAAGCTTATGCGGAGCGGCTGTCGTCCCTTTGCGAAACCTGCACGGAGAATTGCCCGGTGCTGGAAGACGTGCTCGACGGTCTCTTCCACATCGCCAAGGCGGATGGCCTGATTCATGAGAAGGAAATGGCCTTCCTTCAGCATGTCGCCGAAATCTTCCATATGAGCGAGGGGCGGTTCGAGCAGATCATGGCGCGCCATGTCAATGTTGGCGGCCGCGATCCCTACAAGGTACTCGGCGTCTCTCGTCACGACGATTTTCCGACGATTCGCCGCCGCTACCATGGCCTGGTCTATGAGAACCATCCGGATCGCCTCATGTCGCGCGGGGTGCCGGAAGAGTTCCATGCCATCGCCAACGAGCGCATGGCGGCTCTGAATGCGGCTTACGCCGAGATCGAGAAAGAACGCCGCGCAGCATGAGTGCATTCAAGGCCGATTTCGCTCGCGCCCATGTGCAGCCTTCGCCGAACCATGGCGAGAGGCGGGATGGACATCGGCCTGATATCCTCCTTCTGCACTATACCGGGATGGGCACGGCTGAGGGCGCTCTCGATTGGCTCTGTCGTGCGGAGAGCCAGGTTTCCAGTCATTATTTCGTCTTCGAGGATGGGCGCGTCATGCAGCTTGTCCCGGAAGAGCGCCGTGCCTGGCATGCGGGCAAGAGCTTCTGGCATGGCGAAACCGACATCAATTCGTCGTCGATCGGCATCGAAATCGCTAATGCAGGCCATCCCGGCGGACTGCCGGAATTTCCTGACGAACAGATCGAAGCGGTGATCGAACTGTGTCGCGATTGCGGCCAACGCTGGGCAATCGCGCCTGAACGGGTGCTTGGACACTCCGATGTTGCCCCTGTGCGCAAGGTCGATCCGGGTGAGAAATTCCCCTGGGCGCGGCTCGCTGCAGCGGGCGTGGGGCACTGGGTTGAGCCGGCTTCGATCACTGGCGGACGGTTCTTCCAGAAGGGTGATGTGGGACAGCCGATCGAAGCCTTGCAGTCGATGCTGTCGCTGTATGGCTACAACACTGAAATAAATGGCGAATTCTCGGAAAAACTGAAGGGCGACGTCGAAGCCTTCCAGCGCCATTTCCGGCAGGAGCGCGTGGACGGCATCGCCGACTTTTCGACGATCGATACGCTTCATCGCCTACTGGCCGCGTTGCCCGGCTATTCGTGAATTCGTTTCATCCTGTCATGGGCGTTTATAGCCGGCTATAGATGCAAAAACGCGTAACACTCTGCTACGCCACAGCTTTTCCCTATTATTTCCGCATTGCATTGGTCTAACGGCGCTCGCTGAACGGCGGTCGCGGCGTCTGGGTTTGTGTGTCGCGCGGCCGTAGACGACTAATGGGGACTGTGCACTCCGGCGGCTCTTTTTGCCTCCAGCCGGACGTGATGGCTTTGGTTATCCGCGGTCCCGCCCCTGGAGGCAAAAGACTACATGAAAAATTTGATTGTTGCGGCTGTGGCATGCATGGGCGTGCTGCTGGTGGGATACGATTGCGCCTCTGCGGGCGAGCGCCACGCAAAGCAGAAAACTGTTCCTCTCAAGATCGTCAGCCGCACTACCGGCTTCCCGGTTCCCAATGTTCCCGTCGAATTGCGCGATGCCGAGACCTCCTTCGCACGGCAAAATCGCTACTCCGTATTGATTGCCAAATATGCCAAGCAGAACGGCGTCGCAGTCGAACTCGCGACTGCCGTCGTCAAGATCGAAAGCAATTTCAATCCGAAAACCCGTGGAAGCGCAGGTGAGATCGGCCTGATGCAGATCAAGCCGGCAACCGCCCGGCTGATGGGATATACCGGAGGAGCCAAGGGGCTCTATGATCCCGAGACGAACATCAAGTTCGGCATGAAATATCTCGCCATGGCACAGGATCTTGGCGGGGGACCGACCTGCAACACCATCCTCAAATACAATGCCGGCCATGGCGCCACGCGCATGAACCCGATCTCGAAGCGCTATTGCGGCAAGGTATTGGCGCTTCTGGACTGACGTCCACTGGCGTCAGGAATTGCGGGGTAGGGCGGAATCGTCTTCCATGCTATCGAACCGCTATTGTTTGCGAGGATCATAGCGTGGCAGCGGATTTCAGGTTCATCGTCGTCGGCCGGGGCATGATGGGAGCAGCGGCTGCCCGTCACCTGGCAAACCAAACGGACGGCATCGCCGTCATCGGGCCGGATGAGCCTGAAGATCGCGCCAATCACCAGGGTGTTTTCGGCAGTCATTATGACGAGGGCCGTATTACCCGCACGATCGATCCGGATACGGATTGGGCTCGTCTCGCAAACCGTTCGATCGGCCGTTATGCGGATATCGAACGAGATAGCGGCATTCAATTCTACGCTCCGGTCGGCTGCCTTGTTGTCGGGCCGAAGCGGGGTGGTGAAATAGCCTATGTCGGTGATGTCGTGGAAGCGGCCAGGCGGCTCGGCGTGCAAACCGATATCCTCGATGATACCGAACTCAAGGTGAAGTTTCCTTTCTTCTCCTTCGAATCGGGAAGCGAAGGAGTCTTCGAACCGCATGGGGCGGGTCACATCAGCCCGCGCCGGCTCGTGAAGGCGCAATCGCTACTGGCGGAGAAGGCAGGCGCTCGCATTATCAAGCAGACGGCTGTGTCGATCCGCGACGAGAGCGGCCTGGCTGTCGTGACGACCGCCGAGGGCGAGACATTCAGTGCGGAAAAAATACTGCTGGCCACCGGCGGTTTCTCCATTGCCGAGAATCTCTTGCCGCGACCCGTTGAGATGAAGGTTTATGGCCGCACGGTCACCTTCTTCGAAGTGAGCGAGACGGAAACCGAAGCCCTTTCCGGCATGCCGTCGCTGATCTCCAAGGCAGCCGATGATGTGGAGAGCATCTATATGCTGCCGCCGATCCGCTATCCGGACGGCAAATATTACATGAAGATCGGTGGCGATCCCGATGATCTGCAATTCACGACCGAGACGGAGCTGCGTGCCTGGTTCCGCACGGCCGGTCGCGACAAGGCGCGCGAGCATCTGGTGCGCATATTCCACGGGCTCGTTCCAGGCGTCAGACGGCCACCGGCTTTCACCAATTCCTGTGCCGTTTCCTATTCGCCATCGGGTTACCCGATGATCGGCTACACCTCTTCGCCACGCGTGGCGGTTCTGACGGGCGGCTGTGGCATGGCCGCCAAGAGCTCCGATGAAATAGGCCGGCTCGGGGCGGAACTGCTGCTTACAGGTCGAATCAAGGATGAAGGCTACGGCACGGATTTCTCAGCGTATTTCCGCAATTGACATCCGCTCTTCACAAACCAGCATATTTCGGTGGCAATTGCCGGCGGTCTCGGTTAATGAGCCTGTGCCAGTTGGCTGGGCAGCCGCGCTTCATCAATGCCGAAAGGCGATGGGGTGAGGAAAGTCCGGGCTCCACGGAAACACGGTGCCGGATAACGTCCGGCGGGGGCAACCTCAGGGAAAGTGCCACAGAAAGCAAACCGCCTGATTTTCGGATCGGGTAAGGGTGAAAGGGTGGGGTAAGAGCCCACCGCGTCTCTGGCAACAGCGACGGCACGGAAAACCCCACCGGGAGCAAAACCGAATAGGGATGACACGGAGCGCGCAAGCGCTCCAGCCCGTTTCCGGGCCGGTCATCCGGGTGGGTTGCATGAGGCGTCGCGCAAGCGCCGTCCCAGATGAATGGCTGCCACGTTCCGGCCTTGGCCGGAGCCATACAGAACCCGGCTTACAGGCCAACTGGCAAATCATCGCGTCACTTCCGAGCGGCGCGTCCAACGCTTCCGCCAAATAATTTTCGAAGCTGCCGAATGCCTTGAATTTCAGAGCTTCCGGGCCCGACGGGCGAGGGTTTTAACCTGTGAAAACAATCCGTTTCGGGACGTATCCTGAAGCCGATCCTAACCTTTCGTTAAACTTAACGTCTTATGAATATTCAGGCTGCGGCCACGTCTGACGTGGCTTCATCCCATTGACGCCCATATGGTCCCATGGTATCCCAAAACAACACTGCACAAGGGCAAATCAGAGCCCAATCATCGCAAAGCCATAATCGCTCCCGTTCTGGGAGTGTCGAAGGGGTGTCGGCTCTTTCGGCTTGCGAAGCTGTGTCCGATTTTGGCTGTGCCTGTGAGCGAGTAGCGGCTTCCGGGTCATGGGGGACGGGTGTTTCGCGTCATGAACCGCTTCCTGTCAAATGCGACCAACCGGATCGATTCCAAGGGGCGGGTTTCCGTGCCGGCGGCGTTTCGTTCCGTGCTGGCCGAGCGCAATATCCAGGAGTTGTATTGCTTCCAGGATTTTGTGTTTCCGGCAATCAGTATCGGCGGTCTCGATCTGCTCGATCGCTTCGAGCGGCAGATTGCGGCGGACGATCCGTTTTCACCGGCGGCGAACCAGATGTCGCTCCTCATTCACGGGGGCGGGGTCTTCATGAAGCTCGATGCGGAAGGGCGGTTGATGATCACGGATTTCATTCGCGACTTCACCGGAATCGCAAGCGAAGTGACCTTTGTCGGTCGGGCGGATCATTTTCAATTGTGGCGACCGGAGGCCTTCCTGGCCTTGCAGTCGCAGGCACGAGAGGAGCGCAGGCTGGCGGGCAGGCGCTCGGAATAGAGCGGAGAAGCGGAATGGCGGCGAATTCAGGCGGAGGTTCTTCTGATGCCGGTGGCGGACCGGTTCGTCACATTCCGGTTCTTCTTTCCGAGGTGTTGGAGGCGCTGGCTCCGGCGCCCGGCAAGATCATCCTCGATGGAACGTTCGGGGCTGGCGGCTATACGTCCGCAATTCTTAAGGCTGGCGCCGATGTAATCGCGCTTGATCGCGATCCGACGGCAATTGCGGCGGGGCAGGCGCTCGTTTCCGCCCATGCCGGACATCTCAAGCTCATTCAGTCGCAGTTTTCTCAGCTGGCCGAGCATGCTCCTGAAGATGGCCTTGATGGCGTCGTGCTCGATATCGGCGTCTCCTCCATGCAGATCGACGAGGCCGAGCGCGGGTTTTCCTTCAACAAAAACGGTCCGCTCGACATGCGTATGTCGGCAAGCGGCGTATCGGCTGCCGATGTCGTCAACCGTGCAAAGCTTGCCGATCTCATTCGCATTTTTGTGTTTCTAGGCGAGGAAAAGCAGGCGCCGCGCATCGCGCATGCGATCGAAAAGCGGCGTGCCGAAGCTCCCTTTGTGACCACCCGCGATCTGGCCGGGTTGATCGAGGTCGTGACACCGCGAAAGGCGAAGGACAAGATCCATCCTGCAACGCGGGTCTTTCAGGCTCTGCGCATCTTCGTCAATGACGAGCTCGGCGAGCTGGCTCAGGCATTGTTTGCGGCCGAGCGCGCCCTCAAGCCAGGCGGGCGCCTTGTCGTCGTGACCTTCCATTCGCTGGAAGACCGGATCGTCAAGAAGTTCTTCGCCGATCGTTCGGGCCGTGCTGTCGGGTCGCGTCATATGCCTATCGTGACCGAGCGGCCTGCCACCTTCGAACCGGTCGGCAAGTCGATGATTTCTGCTGGGGATGCCGAGGCGGAAGCCAATCCGCGCGCTCGTTCGGCCAAGTTGCGTGCGGGGGTTCGCACCTTGGCTCCGGCGGAGGCGGCAGATCTTTCGATCTTCGATCTGCCCAGTCTCGCCAGTCTTGGAAAGCTTGGGGGCTAAAATGCTGAAGACTTTTGACATCGTGCTGATCGGCGTCATGACGGCCATGGCCAGTGTGACCTACACGATCAAGCATCATGCCGAGCTGAAGCTGGAAGAGGTTCGCCGCCTCGAATCCGAAATCAAGCTTGAGAGGGATACGATCGATCTCCTCAAGGCGGACTGGGCGCTGGTTTCTCAGCCGAACCGGCTGGAGCGCCTGGTCAATAATTATAATAGCGAACTTCAGCTGCAGCCGACGCTCTCGACGGCGATCGTTCAGCCGAGTGAATTGCCGATGTTGCGCTCGCAGCTTCCGCCGCCAACGGTAACGGCCTCCAATGATCCGAAGAGCGGCAAGGCAGGCGGTGCCAAGAGCGGCGCGTCGGTGGCCTCGAGCAATGGCGATACGACGGATGCACAGATCAGGAAGGCCATCGCCGATGTTGCTGCCGCTCCGGCGCCGCGTCCGAAACCGCCCGCTCTTGCCAAGCGCAAGAAGTCTGATGTCGACAACATGGCAACGGGATCGGTGAGGGATTAATGTCTTTTCTTTCGCGCATCATGGTCCTGAAGAGCAAGGCCCATTTCTCCACTGACGGCAACAATCGCCCCAACGATGGATTTTCCCGTTCGACATTCGAGGGTGCGCGCAAGCGCAAGTCCAGTCAGGCAAAAAGCCGTGTCGTACTATTGGTTGGGAGTTTCATCGCGATCTATTGCGTGATCGGCGGTCGTCTTGCGCAATTCGCCATGACCCAGCCGGATATCACGTCAAGCATTCTGCCGCCGGATCGGCTGATGGCCTCGCGCCCTGATATCGTCGACCGTAATGGCGCCTTGCTGGCAACCGACATCCGCACGGTCTCGCTGTTTGCCGAGCCGAACAAGATCATCGATGCGGATGAAGCTGTCGAGGAATTGCGCAAGGTCCTGCCGGATCTTGATACTAAATCCACCTACAAGAAGCTTTCGGCGAAGTCCTCGCACTTTGCCTGGCTGCGTCGGCAGCTGACGCCGAAGCAGCAGAACCAGATTTTGGCACTGGGCATTCCCGGCATCGGCTTCCGTCCCGAGAAACGCCGCTTCTATCCGGGCGGGACGACCGCCCCTCACATTCTCGGCTACGTGAACATCGACAATCGCGGCGTTGCCGGCATGGAGAAATATATCGACGACCAGGGGCTCGCCGACCTCGCTGCTGCGGGCATGACCAACGATCAGCCGCTGCAGCCGGTGAAGCTTTCGATCGATCTGCGCGTGCAGGGCATCGTTCGTGATGCGGTGGTCAATGCCGTCAAGAATTTCCAGGCCAAGGGCGCGGGTGCCGCAGTTCTCGATGTCCACACCGGCGAGGTTCTCGGCATGGCCTCGGCTCCGGATTTCGATCCGAATTATCCGAATGAGGGCGCCACGGAAGGCTGGCTCAACCGCATGACGAACGGCACGTTCGAAATGGGATCGACCTTCAAGACCTTCACCATGGCCATGGCGCTGGATGATGGCAAGGTTACGTTGCGTAACGCCTTCGATGCCACCAACCCCATCCGTATTGGTGGCTTTACCATCAAGGATTTCCACGGCCAGCGGCGCGTTTTGACCGTTCCTGAAATTTTCCAGTACTCTTCGAATATCGGCACGGCCAAGATTGCCGATCTCGTCGGTATCGAAGGCCATAAGGAATTCCTCACCCGTATCGGCCTGCTCACGAAGATGCAGACCGAATTGCCCGAGGTGAAAATGCCGTCGCAGCCACGCGTCTGGAAGAAGATCAACTCCATCACGATCTCCTTCGGTCACGGTGTCTCGACGACGCCGCTGCAGACAGCTGTCGCGGGAGCGGCACTCGTCAATGGCGGCAAGCTGATCGAGCCGACCTTCCTGCCGCGCACGCGCGATCAGGCCGACGCTATTGCCAAGATGGTCGTCAAGAAGAGCACCAGCGACGATGTACGCTTCCTGCTTGAGTTCAACGGCACCAGGGGCTCGGGTCGCAATGCCCGCGTTCCCGGCTACAATGTCGGCAGCAAGACCGGCACGGCCGATAAGGTGGTCAACGGCCGGTATTCCAATACGCTGAACTTCAATACCTTCATGGCCGTGTTTCCGATCGACAATCCGCAATACATCGTCATGACCTTCATCGACGAGCCGAAGAGCGGCGAGCGCGGCGGCGGGACGATTTCGGCCTTCACCGCCTTGCCGATCGCCCGTGATATCGTCGCCCGCTCGGCGCCGATTCTCGGGGTGCAGCCCAATTTTGGAAAAGATGACTCGGCCTTGCTGGCGTCTTATTAAGCGTGAAAGAATACACACGTCGATTCGCGAGGGGCGGACTGATCGAGAAGGCGAAAAGTACATTCGATGAACTTGCGGGATATTGCCGGAAATGAGTTTCCGGAACTCAACACACATATTGGCGGAGCGCTTGGCGATCTTGAGATAAGCGGGATCTCCGCCGATAGCCGTAAGGTGGCACCAGGCATGGTTTTTGTTGCGGTCGCCGGCACGAAGGCGGATGGAGCAAGTTTCATTGCCGATGCAGTTTCGCGCGGTGCCTCGGTTATAGTTGCTGGTCATGCGGCCGATGCCGGTAATGTGCCATTGCTGCAGGTTGGCGAGCCGCGCCGGTTCCTTGCTGTCGCCGCTTCCCGCTTCTACGGACGCCAGCCCGAAACGATGGTGGCGGTGACGGGAACTGCGGGCAAGACCTCCGTTGCTTCTTTCACGCGCCAGATCTGGGCCTATGCCGGCCATCCGGCCGCCATGATAGGCACGACGGGCGTCGTTTCTCCGTTCCGCAATGAATATGGCGCGTTGACGACACCCGATCCGGTGTCGCTGCACAAGCTTCTGGCCGAATTGGCGGACGAGGGCGTTACCCATGCGGCCATGGAAGCATCAAGCCATGGCCTCGATCAGTTCCGGCTCGACGGCGTGAAGCTCGCCGCCGCCGCGTTCACCAATCTTGGTCGCGATCACATGGATTACCATCCGACGGTCGAGGACTATATGGCGGCAAAGATGCGGCTGTTCCGCGACTTGCTGCCGAAGGGATCGCCGGCGGTTATTTTCGCAGACGATGTTTGGTCTGCGCAGGCGATTGCCGCCGCACAGGCGGCCGGGCATGATGTCCGAACTGTCGGGCGCAAGGGCGATTTCCTGACGTTGAAGCGCGTCGAGCACTTCCGCCATAAGCAGATCGCCGAGGTGCATGTCGGCGACGACATTTTCGAAGTTCATATCCCGCTTGCCGGAGATTTCCAGATCGCCAATGCGCTGGTCGCCGCCGGTCTCGCGATCTCGACCGGTGTTGCCGCGCCGGTTGCCATGGCCGCGCTGGAGAAGCTGGTCGGTGCGTCGGGCCGTCTGGAACTCGTTGGTCATACGCATGACGGCGCGCTTGTCTATGTCGACTATGCCCATAAGCCGGATGCGCTTGAAAACGTCCTGAATTCGGTGCGCCCGTTCACGACGGGGCGCGTCATCGTCGTCTTCGGCTGCGGCGGCGACCGCGATCGCGGCAAGCGTCCGATCATGGGCGAGATCGCCTGCCGTCTTGCCGATGTCGTCGTTGTCACCGACGACAATCCGCGCTCGGAAGATCCAGCAACGATCCGCGGGGAAATCATGGCGGCCGCCGCCTGTGCGACCGAGATCGGTGATCGCGCCGAAGCGATCCGCAAGGCTGTCGGCCTGCTGAAATCCGGCGACACGTTGATCGTCGCCGGTAAGGGGCATGAGGAAGGTCAAACGATCGGCAGCGTTACGCTGCCATTTTCCGACCATGCCGAGTTGCGCAAAGCATTGGAGGATTTGAAGTCTTGAGCTGGCTATGGACAACTGAGGATCTGATCGCTGCAATCTCCGGCCGCTCTTTCGGAGTGCTGCCCGAGGGCATTACAGGCATTTCCATAGACAGTCGTTCCATCAAGCCGGGCGAAGCCTTTTTCGCCATCAAAGGGGATCGCGTCGACGGTCATGACTATGCCAATATCGCTATGGCGAACGGCGCAGCCTTCATCGTCATCAGCGAGGCACGTTTGCCTGCCATGGGCAGTCTGACCGTACCGAAGGTTGTGGTGGATGACGTCTTGGCGGCGCTTGCGCGGCTCGGTATTGCCGCCCGCAAGCGCACGCAGGCGAAGATCATCGCCGTCACGGGTTCGGTCGGCAAGACGACAACCAAGGAGATGCTGCGGCGCGCGCTGACCCCGTCAGGCAAGGTGCATGCCTCCGTTGCTTCCTTCAACAATCATTGGGGCGTCCCGCTGACGCTGGCGCGCATGCCCGAGGATACCGATTTCGGCGTTTTCGAAATCGGCATGAACCATCCCGAAGAGATCAGGCCGCTGGTCAAGATGGTGCAGCCGCATGTGGCGATCATCACCACGATCGCGCCGGCCCATCTCGGCAACTTCCATAGTATCAGTGAGATCGCCGCGGCCAAGGCGGAAATTTTCGACGGTGTCGTGCCTGGTGGCCATGCCATTCTCAATCACGACAACGATCAGTTCGAGATGCTGGAGAAGGCTGCCATGGCAGCCGGTATCGAGCATATCCATAGCTTCGGCCAGCATGCGAAGGCGGATGTCCGTCTCGCCGAGTTCAATGCTTCTGAAGAGAATTCAACGCTTTGGCTGACGATCGGCGGCGAGACCATGGAGGTGGCGCTTGGCGCACCTGGGCGCCATATCGCGGAAAATGCACTCGCCGTGCTTGGCGCCGTCATGCTCGTCGAAGCTGATCTCGACCAGGCGGTCGATGCGCTGGCCGACCTGCAGCCTGAAAAGGGCAGGGGCCAACGTCATAAGCGCGCGATCGGCAACGGCTATTTCACGCTGATCGACGAAAGTTATAACGCCAACCCCGCTTCCATGCGCGCGGCCATCGCGCTGCTAGCGACGACCTCTCCGCATGCGGGAGCCGGTGGCCGGCCGGGTAGGCGGGTCGCCATGCTCGGCGACATGTTGGAAATGGGGGATTA
The DNA here is from genome assembly GCF_000330885.1 of Rhizobium tropici CIAT 899. NCBI lineage: Bacteria > Pseudomonadati > Pseudomonadota > Alphaproteobacteria > Hyphomicrobiales > Rhizobiaceae > Martinezella > Martinezella tropici. Next base: position 2,301,712 of record NC_020059.1, on the reverse strand, counting down.
TGCCCAGCGCGTTCATGCCAACCTTGCGGGGCCGCTGCTTGCGGCCGGCATCGAGCATGTCTGGCTGGCAGGTCCGGAGATGGCGGCTTTGAGGGATGAGCTGCCGGAAAGTGTTCATGTCGAATATCACGAGACGACTGAGGAGCTCTCGGAATTCGCGCTCAATTCTGTCGCCCCCGGCGATGTCTTGATGGTGAAATCGTCGCTGGGAATGGGGTTCGGAAAGATCATCGCGGGCTTGCTTGACAAATTTCCCGCATTTTCCGACACGGGCCCCCACACCCATCAGGGGCTTTAGAAAGGGCTCTTATGCTGATCTGGCTTGCCGAACTGTCGGACCATATTCATTTTTTCACTACTCACTTCAGATTCTTCAATCTGTTCAGATACATCACGTTCCGTACCGGCGGTGCTCTGTTCACGTCAGCGTTGATCGTTTTTCTCTTCGGGCCGCGAATCATCTCCTCCCTGCGCGTGCGTCAGGGCAAGGGGCAGCCGATCCGCGCCGACGGTCCGCAGACGCATTTCAAGAAGGCCGGCACTCCGACGATGGGCGGGCTCATGATTCTGGCCGGCATCGTCGTCTCGTCGCTGCTTTGGGCTGATCTTGCCAACGTTTATGTCGTTGCCACCCTGCTCGTGACGCTCGGTTTCGGCGCGATCGGCTTCTATGACGACTATCTCAAGGTGACCAAGCAGAGCGACAAGGGCTTTTCCGGCCGCGCGCGCCTCGGTATCGAATTCGTAATTGCCGCGATCGCCGTCTATTTCATGATGACGACGGCGCTGTCCTCCGGTCCGGCCGGCTCTACCTTCGGCTCGTCGGTCGCCTTCCCCTTCTTCAAGAGCCTGCTGCTCAACCTTGGCATGTTCTTCGTGTTTTTCGGTGCCTTCGTCATCGTTGCCGCCGGCAATGCCGTCAATCTGACCGATGGTCTCGACGGGCTTGCCATCGTGCCCGTCATGATCGCAGCCGCATCCTTCGGCGTCATCTCCTATCTCGCCGGCAATTTCGTCTTTGCCGATTATCTGGCGATCAATTTTGTGCCGGGTACGGGCGAACTCGCCGTCGTGCTCGGCGCTGTCATAGGCGCGGGCCTTGGCTTCCTGTGGTTCAATGCACCGCCGGCGGCTATCTTCATGGGCGATACCGGCTCGCTGGCACTCGGCGGCATGATCGGCTCGGTCGCCGTCGCCACCAAGCACGAGATCGTCATGGCGATCATCGGTGGACTCTTCGTGCTCGAGGCGCTTTCCGTCATCATCCAGGTCGGTTTCTTCAAGATGACGAAGCGCCGCGTCTTCCTGATGGCACCCATCCACCATCACTTCGAAAAGAAGGGCTGGACGGAAAGCCAGGTCGTCGTGCGTTTCTGGATCGTCGCGGTCATTCTGGCGATGATCGGCCTCTCCACCCTGAAGCTGCGGTGAGGCGTCGATGATTCCTATCTCCACGCTGAACGGAAAGAAGGTCGCTCTCTTCGGGCTCGGCGGTTCCGGCTTTGCCACGGCGCGCGCGCTTGTTGCCGGCGGCGCCGATGTCACGGCTTGGGACGATAATCCGGACAGCGTGGCGAAGGCGGCTGCCGAAGGGATAGCGGTCACCGATCTGAGGGCGATCGACTGGAATGGCCTGTCGGTCTTCGTTTTGTCGCCCGGCGTGCCGCTGACGCATCCAAAACCACACTGGACCGTCGATCTCGCTCATGCAGCTGGCGTCGAGATCATAGGCGACGTGGAGCTTTTCGTCAGGGAGCGGCGCGCGCATGCGCCGGATTGTCCGTTCATCGCCATCACCGGGACGAACGGCAAATCGACGACGACTGCGCTGATCGCTCATATCCTGCAATCGAGCGGCCGCGACACACAGCTCGGCGGCAATATCGGTACGGCGGTGCTGACGCTCGATCCGCCGAAGGCCGGACGTTTCTACGTTGTTGAATGCTCCTCCTATCAGATCGATCTGGCGCCGACGCTTAATCCTTCGGCGGGCATTCTCTTGAACCTGACACCCGATCATCTCGATCGGCATGGCACGATGCAGCATTATGCCGACATCAAAGAGCGGCTTGTCGCGGGCAGCGACGTTGCCGTGGTCGGCATCGATGACAGCCATTCCTCATTGATCGCCGACCGTATCGAGCGAGCTGGCGGCAAGGTCACACGAATTTCGCGCCGGCACGCATTGGCGGATGGCCTCTATGCCGAGGGTAGCCGCATCCTGCAGGCATCGAACGGTGCGGCAAGCGAGATCGCCGATCTCGACGGTATTCAAACGCTGCGCGGCGGCCATAACGCACAGAATGCGGCGGCGGCAATCGCTGCCTGCCTCTCTGTCGGCGTTTCCGCGGAGGAAATTCGCGCTGGTCTGAAATCCTTCCCAGGGCTCAAGCATCGCATGCAACCCGTTGGAAAGCGCGGGCGCGTCGTCTTCGTCAACGATTCCAAGGCGACCAATGCGGATGCGGCCGCGCCTGCGCTTTCGAGCTACGAGAATATCTACTGGATCGCCGGCGGCCTGCCGAAGGAGGGTGGCATCACCAGCCTGGCGCCGCTCTTTCCGCGTGTCGCCAAGGCCTATCTGATCGGTGAAGCGGCACCCGCCTTTGCGGCGACGCTCGGCGACCAAGTCCCCTATGAAATTTCCGGCACGCTGGAACGCGCCGTGGCACATGCTGCCGCGGACGCTGGCAGGGACGAACGTGAGTCTGCTGCGGTGATGCTGTCACCGGCCTGCGCAAGCTTCGATCAGTATAAGAATTTCGAGGTCAGGGGCGACGCCTTCGTCAGCCACGTCGCTGCGATCGATGGCGTCACCATGCTGATCGGTTCAGCAACTGGAGGCAAATGATATGGTAAGCCGCGTTGAACGTGGGGCCTTGGCCGAATGGTTCTGGACCATCGACCGCGTGTTTCTCGCCCTTTTCATCCTCTTGATCGGCATCGGCTTCATGCTGTCCTTCGCGGCTTCGCCGGCGGTGGCGGAGCGCATCGGGCTTGAGCCGTTCCACTTCGTCAAGCGCCACGCCCTGTTCCTCGTCCCGGCGATTGCGGCGATGATCGGCATTTCCTTTATGACGCCCAGACAGGTGCGACGAACGGCAGTCATTCTGCTGATCGTCTCACTGGCGATGATGCTTTTTGCGCTTTTCTTCGGCATCGAAGTCAAGGGCTCGCGGCGCTGGGTCAATATCGCCGCCCTGTCGATTCAGCCTTCGGAATTCATGAAGCCGGCTTTCGTCGTCGTCTGCGCCTGGCTGTTTTCCGAACATGCGCGCCAGCCGGAGATTCCCGGCAATCTCTTCGCCATCATTCTTTTCGGCATTGTCGTCGCCTTGCTCGTCGCCCAGCCTGACCTTGGCCAGACCATCCTGACGACCGCCGTCTGGGGCGGCATGTTCTTCATGGCCGGCATGCCCTGGCTGTGGATCATCGTGCTTGGCGGTCTTGGCGCGGGCGGTTTCGTCACCGCTTATTACGTTTTCGATCACGTCGCACAGCGCGTGAACAAGTTCCTGACCGGCGAGGGCGATACGTTTCAGGTTGATACCGCCAAGGAAGCGATTGTCCATGGCACCTGGTTCGGTGTCGGCCCGGGCGAGGGCACCGTCAAGCGCATCATCCCGGACGCCCATACCGACTTCATCTTCTCGGTCGCGGCCGAGGAATTCGGCGCCATCTTCTGCATGGTGCTTGTGCTGATCTTCGCCTTCCTCGTGCTGCGCGGCCTGTCGCATGCCTACAAGGAGAAGAACGACTTCAACCGTTTTGCCGTCGCCGGCCTGGTGCTGCAGATCGGTATCCAGTCGATTATCAACATTGGTGTGAACCTGCAGCTGCTGCCGGCGAAGGGCATGACGCTGCCGCTGATTTCTTACGGCGGTTCATCGATGACCGCGATCTGCGTGACGGCGGGCTTCATTCTGGCGCTGACGCGTCACAGGCCGGAAAAGCGTGCGCAGGATCGGACAATGTTCCGCGTGACGCACGGTTTGCCGGCGGAGTGAGCGTTTTGGGACTACCGGCCATCTGCTCCTCATATCTCCTGCCTGCCGCTCATTCTCCGGTCGCTTTTCCCGAAGCGCCGGTCTATGAGGGGGGCTTGGCCCGCGCCGATGACGCGGTCGGTGCGGCTTCCTATATTAGGGAGATGCCCCGAGTAGTGGGGTATTCGCGGGAGCGAAATTATGAGTAAAGGCATTGTCCTTCTTGCCGCCGGCGGTACCGGCGGTCACGTTTTTCCGGCCGAAGCGCTGGCCTACAAGCTGAAGGAGCGCGGCTATTCCGTGCACCTCGTCACCGACAGCCGTGCCGAACGCTATGCCGGCAAATTCCCGGCCGATGAGATCCATGTCGTGCCCTCGGCAACGATCGGTTCGAAGAACCCTGTGAAGGTCGCGAGCGCCCTTTGGACGCTGTGGACCGGCATGCGCGCAGCGCGCAAGCTGATCCAGCGTATCAAGCCCGTCTGCGTCGTCGGCTTCGGTGGCTATCCAACGGTTCCGCCGCTTCTGGCCGCAACGCGTATGGGCGTGCCGTCCATGCTGCATGAGCAGAATGCCGTCATGGGTCGCGCCAACAAGATGCTGGCGACGCGCGTGCGTGCGATTGCCGGCGGCTTCCTTACGGAAAACGGCGCGTTTGCCGAGAAGACGGTGACCACGGGCAATCCCGTGCGTCCGGCCGTCATCGAGGCGGCCAAGCGTCCGTATGTGCCATCTGGTCCGGAAGATCCGTTTAACCTCGTCGTGTTCGGCGGCAGCCAGGGCGCGCAATATTTCTCGAAGGCCGTGCCGACAGCTATCAGCCTGCTTGAGGAGTCGCTGCGCAAGCGCCTGCGGATCACGCAGCAGGTGCGCCCTGAGGATATGGAGACGGTCAACAGCTGCACGAGAAAGCTTGAGATGGGCGCCGATGTCGCGCCGTTCTTCAACGACATGGCGGAGCGTATCGGTGCTGCGCATCTGGTTCTCTGCCGCTCCGGTGCCTCCACGGTCTCCGAGCTTGCCGTCATCGGGCGCCCGGCGATCCTGGTTCCCTATCCGCATGCCTTGGATCACGATCAGGCCGCCAATGCGGCTGCGCTCGCGGCAACCGGCGGCGTCAAGGTCATCGTGCAGTCGGAACTGACGCCGGAGAAACTTTCCACCATCCTGCGCGGTGCCATGACCATGCCGGAAAAGCTCGCAAAGATGGCTGCATCAGCCAAGCAGGCGGGCAAACCTGATGCGGCAAACTTGCTTGCCGACATGGTTGAGGCTATTGCCGCGGGACGTTCAATTCAGCAATTCAAGGGGGCAGGCGCATGAAGCTGCCGAAGGCAATCGGCCTTGTGCATTTTATCGGTATTGGTGGCATTGGAATGAGCGGCATCGCCGAGGTTCTGCATAACCTCGGCCATCGCGTACAGGGTTCCGATCAATCGGAAAGTGCCAACGTGCAGCGGCTGCGCGACAAAGGCATCCCGGTCCATATCGGTCACAAGGCTGAGAACCTCGGCGATGCAGAAGTTGTCGTCGTATCCACGGCCATCAAGAAGAGCAATCCCGAGCTCGTGGCCGCGCGTGAAAAGCTGCTGCCGGTCGTGCGCCGTGCCGAAATGCTCGCGGAGCTGATGCGCTTCCGCAACGCCATCGCCATCGGTGGCACGCATGGCAAGACCACGACGACATCGCTGGTGGCGACGCTTTTGGAGGCCGGTGGTCTTGATCCTACAGTCATTAACGGCGGCATCATCAACGCCTATGGCACCAATGCGCGCATGGGTGAGGGCGAGTGGATGGTGGTCGAAGCCGATGAATCTGACGGCACCTTCCTGAAGCTGCCGGCTGATGTCGCCGTCGTCACCAATATCGATCCCGAACATCTCGACCATTACGGCAATTTCGATGCTGTCCGTGCCGCCTTCCGGCAGTTCGTCGAGAACGTACCGTTCTACGGTTTCGGCGTCATGTGCATCGACCATCCGGAAGTGCAGTCGCTTGTGGGGCGCATCGAGGACCGCAAGGTGATCACCTACGGCGAGAACCCGCAGGCCGACGTGCGTTTCTCGAATGTGCGGATTGATGGTACGCGTTCGCTATTCGATATCGAAATTCGCAGGCGCCGCACCGGCAAGGTGATCCAGATCAAGGATCTCGTCATGCCGATGCCCGGCCGCCACAATATTTCCAATGCGACGGCTGCTGTTGCTGTTGCCAACCGGCTCGGGATTTCCAATGAGGCGATCGCCAAGGGGCTTGCGTCCTTCGGCGGCGTCAAGCGCCGCTTCACGCTGACCGGCGAATGGAACGGGGTCAAGGTTTTCGACGATTACGGCCATCACCCTGTCGAAATCAAGGCAGTGCTGAAGGCTGCACGCGAAGCCTGCAAGGGCCGCATCATCGCCGTTCATCAGCCGCACCGCTATACGCGCCTGTCGAGCCTCTTCGAGGAATTTGCCGCCTGCTTCAATGATGCCGACAGCATCTTCCTGGCGCCCGTCTATGCCGCCGGCGAAGAGCCGATCGAGGGGGTGGATTCGCAGACACTCGTTTCGCGCATCAAAGCCAGCGGTCATCGCGATGCACGTTACCTGCCTTCACAGGAAGATCTTGCCGCCATGGTTGCGGAGATTGCACAACCAGGGGATTTTGTGGTTCTGTTGGGGGCTGGTAGCATCACGTATTGGGCAGCATCATTGCCAAAGGAATTGGAAGGCCTCTCGGGTAAGTCCGCATGAAACAAGTAGATGGCGAAAAGCTTCTGGCGTCGCTCGGCGACGGTGTAAAGGACATCAGGGGACGGCTGACGCCGGACGCTCCGATGGATCGTGTGACGTGGTTCCGTGCCGGCGGCTTGGCTGAACTGATGTTCCAGCCGCATGACACGGACGATCTCATCACGTTCCTGAAGATATTGCCGGAAGAGGTACCGCTGACGGTTGTCGGCGTGGGTTCGAACATATTGGTGCGCGATGGCGGCATTCCGGGCGTTGTCCTCAGGCTTTCGGCCAAGGGCTTCGGTTCGGTCGAGCTTGCCGGCGAGAACCGCATCCTGGCCGGTGCGATCTGCCCGGACAAGCATGTCGCAGCCATGGCGATGGATAACAGCATCGGCGGTTTCCATTTCTATTACGGCATTCCCGGGAGCATCGGCGGTGCCGCACGCATGAATGCAGGCGCAAATGGTGCCGAAACCCGTGAGCGCGTCATCGAAGTGCATGCCGTCGACCGCAAGGGCAACAAGCATGTCCTGACCAATGCCGAGATGGGTTATAGCTACCGCCATTCCGATGCGTCTGAGGATCTGATCTTTACCCATGTCCTCTTCGAGGGGTATCCGGAGGATCGCGCCAAGATTCGCACCGAGATGGATGCTGTGCGCGCTCATCGCGAAACGGTGCAGCCGGTACGCGAGAAGACCGGCGGCTCAACCTTCAAGAATCCGGACGGTTTCTCCGCCTGGAAGCTGATCGACGAGGCGGGTTGCCGTGGCCTGGTCATCGGTGGTGCGCAGATGTCGTCGCTGCATTGCAATTTCATGATCAACATGGAGCAGGCGACGGGCTACGATCTGGAATATCTCGGCGAGCAGGTGCGTCGCGAGGTTTTCGAAAAATCCGGCATCAAGCTGGAGTGGGAAATCAAGCGCCTCGGAAACTTCATGCCGGGTCGGGAGGTCCGCCCGTTCCAGGGTGTGACGACCGAGTAGGTCCCGACTGTAATCGGTGCCGTCTTCATAAATGATTCAAGAAAAAGGCCGGGTTTTCACCCGGCCTTTTCAATTGGTTATGCCTGTTTTCTCAGACTTCGTCATTGCCCGAGAGCAGGATGCCGATCAGCGAGAGCACTGCTGCGCCGGCGAGATAGTAGCCGACATAGACAAGGCCGTAATTGGTCGCGAGCGATGTGGCAATGTAAGGTGCCAGGGACGCGCCGACGATCCCGCCGAGATTGAAGGTCATCGAAGCGCCTGTATAGCGCACCGTGGTCGGGAAGGGTGCCGCCAGCGCCGCGCCGATGGGGCCATAGGTAAAGCCCATCAGGGCAAGACCGATGATCGAGCAGGCGAACGCGCCGGCAAGGCCGGCCGTCAGCAGCGACGAGTAGGACAGGCCGAAGATGAGGATACCGATCGTCGTCAGGATGAGGACGAGGCGGCGGGAATAGCGGTCGGACAGGAGACCGGAGACTGGGATCATCAGGCCAAAGAAGACGACGCCGACGAGCTGAACGACCAGGAACTGGCCCTGCGAGTAGCCGAGGCCGGCCGGAAGCGGACCGTTGCCGGGCGCGCGAGTGCCCCAGCTCAGGGTGAATGCCGTCATCAGATAGAACAGCACGAAGGTCGCCACCGCGATGATGGTGCCGAGGATCAGGCTGCGGAAGTGCGAACGGAAGATGACCGCGATCGGAACGGAAACGCGCTCTTCCTTCTCAATGGCGCGCTGGAACTCCGGTGTTTCGGTGATCTTCAGGCGGACGTAAAGACCGACTGCCACCAGCACGATGCTGATCAGGAAGGGAACGCGCCAGCCGTAGTTGAGGAAATCCGCATCGGCCATGGTTTCGCGCAGGATGAGGAAAAGGCCGGCCGACAGAATGAAGCCGATAGGGGCGCCGAGTTGCGGGAACATGGCGTACCAGCTGCGCTTGCCCTCCGGTGCGTTTTCCGTCGCAAGCAAGACGGCGCCGCCCCATTCGCCGCCGAGGCCAAGGCCCTGGCCGAGGCGGCAAAGCGCCAGCAGAATCGGTGCGAGAACGCCAATCGACTCATAGGTCGGCAGCATGCCGATCACGACGGTCGAGAGACCCATGGTCATCAGAGCCGCGACCAGTGTCGCCTTGCGGCCGATTCGATCGCCGAAATGGCCGAAGATCATCGCGCCGATCGGGCGCGCGAAGAAGGCGATGGAAAAGGTCGCGAAGGACTGCAGGGTGGCGGACGTTGGGTCGCTTGCCGGGAAAAACAGCTTCGGGAAGACGATAACCGCCGCCGTTGCATAAACATAGAAATCGAAAAATTCGATCGTTGTGCCGATGAGGCTCGCGATCAGAACACGTGCCGGGGAATTCGCAACAGCATTGTTCGATGACGAGGGGGTCGGCGATAAAGGAGATATCGCGTCAGTCATGTTCCCACCATTTCAGAGGATGCTAAGGCGCGCTTAGCAGATAAAAATTGTCCTTAGCGTAATTTTTGTTCAACGCAAACGTTAACTGCGCAAGAAATCAGCGGTTGCGTGCTATTATTTTGACGTAATTGTTGATTCGTGAGCAATCAGTCGGGCGTTTGTTATTGGAGAGGCGTGCTCCGGCGAGTCCTTACCGGAATCTTTTTCACCAATGGCCGATTCTCGCTTGGATTGCGGGCTGAGGAGATAAGGTTTCATGCAGAAAAAACTCATCGCTGAGTTTCTTGGGACGTTTTGGCTCGTTTTCGGCGGCTGCGGGAGTGCGATCTTCGCAGCAGCCTTTCCGAGCCTCGGTATTGGTTTTCTTGGCGTTGCCTTTGCGTTCGGTCTGACTGTGCTGACGATGGCTTTTGCCGTCGGCGGCATATCAGGAGGGCACTTCAATCCGGCCGTTTCGGTCGGCCTGACGGTGGCTGGCCGCTTTCCCGGCGGGCAGCTCGTTCCCTATATCATCGCGCAGGTCATCGGCGCCGTTGTCGCGGCGGCCGTGCTCTATCTGATCGCAAGTGGCAAGGCCGATTTCCAGCTCGGCGGGTTTGCGGCGAATGGCTATGGGGAACATTCTCCCGGCGGCTATTCCATGGTGTCGGCATTGGTGGCCGAAATCGTGCTGACGCTGTTCTTCCTGGTCGTGATTCTGGGTTCGACGAGCAGCAAGGTGCCGGCCGGCTTCGCGCCGATCGCCATCGGCTTGGCGCTGACGCTGATCCATCTGATCTCGATTCCGATCACCAATACGTCGGTGAATCCGGCCCGCTCGACGGGGCAGGCCATATTCGTTGGCGGTTGGGCTCTGCAGCAGCTTTGGCTGTTCTGGGTCGCGCCCATCGTCGGCGGAGCGTTGGGCGGGCTCGTCTGGAAGCTGGTCGACGACAGCGAGTGATTTCAGCCTCATTTAAAAGCCTTGAGCCCCGCATCGGTCCCTCGATGCGGGGCTTATTGTTTAAAAAAATCTAAATGTAGCGATTTCAAAAGTAGCAACTCCATGATTCCAATGGCAGAATTCTTTAAGTCGGTTTGATTCGAAGCATTCGGCCATCGCCAGGACGGCGGAAAGTTAACGAAAGTAAACGCTTCATTAACCTTAATGTCGTTCTAATCGGCCTATTGAAAGCGGGCGAGAATCGCGGTTAGGCGAGGCCCTGCAAACGCAAAGTAGAGACCGTGGAGTCGGGGGTATTGATGAGTGGCAAGCATGTGGCTGTCCTTTTGGGCGGATTTTCCTCGGAGAGGCCGGTCAGCCTTTCCTCGGGAAAGGCATGCGCCGATGCCCTCGAAGCCGAAGGCTTTCAGGTTACCCGTGTCGATGTCGATCATGACGTTGCCAGTCGGTTAGCTGAGTTGAAGTCCGATGTGGTCTTCAATGCATTGCATGGTCCTTTCGGTGAAGACGGTACCATTCAGGGCATTCTGGAATATCTGCAGATTCCCTATACGCATTCCGGCGTGCTTGCCTCAGCGCTTGCGATGGATAAGTCGCGCGCGAAGACTGTCGCCGCTGCTGCGGGTGTCCCGGTCGCGAGTTCGATCGTCATGGATCGTTTTGCTATTGTTGGCGAGCACCCGATGAAGCCGCCCTATGTCGTCAAGCCTGTGCGTGAAGGTTCGAGCTTCGGTGTCGTTATCGTCAAGGAAGATCAGGCGCATCCGCCACAGATCGTTACTTCTGCCGAATGGCGTTATGGCGATGAGGTTCTGGTCGAGCGTTATATCTACGGGCGCGAACTGACCTGCGGCGTCATGGACGGCAAGGTTCTTGGTGTGACTGAAATCGTGCCGCTCGGCCACAGCTTCTATGATTATGACGCCAAGTACGCCAAGGGTGGCTCAAAACATGTCTTGCCGGCGGAAATTTCACCGAATCTTTACCAAAAGATACAAACATTATCGTTAAGGGCGCATGAAGCTATCGGCTGCCGCGGCGTTAGTCGATCTGACTTCCGTTTTGACGATCGCTTTTCCGAAGAGGGCGAACTTGTCTGGTTGGAGATCAACACCCAGCCCGGCATGACTCCTACCTCCCTGGTGCCTGAAATGGCCGCTCATGCCGGCTACTCTTTTGGTGAATTTCTCCGGTGGATGGTGGAGGACGCGTCTTGTTTGCGCTGACGGTCAAAAATATGAGGCGGTCCCGTCATCGCGTCCCGCTCGCCATCGACGAGGTCGAGGACGCATTCGTCCTCCCGCGTCCGCTGCGCCGCGCCGTTCGCTTCCTGGTTAGCCTCGGTTCGGGTCGCATTAACATCCCGGCTCACACGGGAACTGTCTCAACCCTTGTTCTCCTCGCGGCGACTGGCTTTTATGGCATGTCCGTTGGCGGTCACACTCAGGCTGTCGCCGAAGCGACGACCTCCGCTGCCGGTTTTGCTATCGAAGATGTGAAGGTCTCCGGCAACGACGAGACCTCCGAAATCGAAATCCTGCAGCTGCTCGGCCTCGACGGTACGACCTCGCTCGTCGCTCTCAATGCCGATGCGGCCCGTCAGAAGATTGCGAATCTGCCGTGGGTTCAGGATGTCGAAGTTCGTAAGGTCTATCCGAAGGCCGTCGAAGTGAAGCTCAAGGAGCGCAAGGCCTATGCCATCTGGCAGCACGGTTCCGAGCTTTCGCTGATCGAGAAGGATGGCAGCGTTATTGCGCCGCTGCGCGACAACAAGTTTGCCAAGCTGCCTCTCTTTGTCGGTCGTGATGCCGAAACTGCAGCCGCCTCCATCGACGACCAGTTTGCGAAGTGGCCCGAAATTCGCAGTCATGTGAAGGCTTTCGTGCGTGTCGCCGGTCGTCGCTGGGATCTCTATCTGGACAACGGCGTGATCATCAAATTGCCGGAAGACAATATCGATGATGCGCTGGCGCGGCTGACCAAGCTCGACAAGGATCAAAATCTTTTGCAGCGCGATATCGCTGCCGTCGATCTCCGGATCGATGACCGTACCGCCATTGAATTAACTCCGGATGCCGCAGTTCGTCGCCAGGCCGCAGTCGATGCAAGAAACAAGGCTTTGAAGAAAGCAGGTCAGGATACATGAGCTTATTTGGTTCGTCCCATTTCGGCCTGCCTCGGTTGAAGCCGCTCTCTTCGAAGCGATCGCATATCGTCTCGGTCCTCGACATCGGCTCGACGAAGGTCGTTTGCATGATCGGTCGCCTGACGCCGCGCGAGGAGAGCCAGGTTCTCCCGAACCGCACGCACAATATCGAGGTCATCGGTATCGGCCATCAGCGTTCGCGGGGCATCAAGACTGGTGTGATCGCTGATCTCGACGCCTTGGAAGGTGTCGTTCGGCTTGCCGTCGATGCCGCGGAACGCATGGCCGGTCTCACTGTCGACAGCCTGATCGTCAATGTTTCGGCTGGCCGTCTCGGCAGCGATATCTACACCGCGACCATCGATCTCGGCGGCCAAGAAGTCGAAGCCAACGATCTCAAGAAGGTTCTGGCTGCGGCCTGCCAGCAGTCGGTCCGCCAGGAGCGCGCCGTCCTGCATTCGCTGGCGACGGGCTATTCCCTTGACGGCGAGCGCGGCATTCGCGACCCGCTGGCCATGTTCGGCGACGCGCTCGGTGTCGACATGCATGTGGTGACGGCCGAGCGCGCAGCGCTTCGCAACCTCGAGCTCTGCATCAACCGCGCACATCTCTCGGTCGAAGGCATGGTGGCGACGCCTTATGCCAGCGGTCTTGCAGCCCTCGTCGACGATGAAGTCGAGCTTGGCTGCGCTGCGATCGACATGGGCGGCGGCACGACGACGATCTCGGTCTTCGCCGAGGGCAAGCTGGTGCACACAGACGCCGTCAGCCTTGGCGGCCATCATGTCACCACCGATCTTGCCCGCGGCCTTTCCACCCGCATCGAGGATGCGGAGCGCCTGAAGGTCGTCCATGCTTCGGCTCTCGCGAATTCTTCGGAAGAGCGTGAACTGATTTCCATCCCGCCGATCGGCGAAGACGAGCGTGACCAGCCGACACAAGTGCCGAAGGCGCTGGTGTCGCGCATCGTCAAGGCTCGCATCGAGGAAACCCTCGAGCTTATTCGCGATCGCATCCAGCGTTCGGGCTTCAGCCCGATCGTCGGCAAGCGCGTCGTCCTTACGGGCGGCGCGAGCCAGCTGACCGGTTTGCCCGATGTGGCACGCCGTGTTCTTGCCCGCAATGTCCGCATCGGTCGTCCGATGGGCGTGTCTGGTTTGCCGACGGCAGCCAAGGGTCCGGCTTTTTCGACTGCGGTCGGTCTGATGATCTATCCGCAGGTCGCAGACATGGAAACACATGCGCCGAGCAGCGGTCTGCTCTCGTCGTTTGGAGGCAATAGCAGCCGGATAGGCCGCGTCGGCCAATGGCTGAAAGAGAGTTTTTGAGTGCCTGATCCCGGAGTTCATTCCGGGGCAAGCGTCAGGCAAGTGAAATCGAGTGAATTGGCCGGCGTGGCGATGCGGCCATAAAGAGAAGGAACGGGTACAATGACTATCAAGCTGCATAAGCCAGATATCACCGAGCTTAAGCCGCGAATCACCGTGTTCGGTGTCGGTGGCGGTGGCGGTAATGCCGTCAACAACATGATCACGGCAGGCTTGCAGGGCGTCGATTTCGTCGTCGCCAACACGGATGCTCAGGCACTGACCATGACGAAGGCGGAGCGGATCATCCAGCTCGGCGTCAACGTCACGGAAGGTCTCGGCGCCGGCTCGCAGCCGGAAGTCGGCCGTGCAGCTGCCGAAGAGTGCATCGATGAAATCATCGATCACCTGAACGGTACGCATATGTGCTTCGTCACCGCCGGCATGGGCGGCGGTACGGGCACGGGTGCCGCTCCCGTTGTCGCACAGGCCGCTCGCAACAAGGGCATCCTGACCGTCGGCGTCGTCACCAAGCCGTTCCACTTCGAAGGCGGCCGCCGCATGCGTCTCGCCGAGCAGGGCATCCAGGAACTGCAGAAGTCGGTCGACACTCTGATCGTCATTCCGAACCAGAATCTGTTTCGCATCGCTAACGACAAGACGACTTTCGCCGACGCGTTCTCGATGGCCGACCAGGTTCTCTATTCGGGCGTTGCCTGCATCACCGACCTGATGGTGAAGGAAGGTCTCATCAACCTCGACTTCGCCGACGTCCGTTCGGTCATGCGCGAGATGGGCCGCGCGATGATGGGTACCGGCGAGGCTTCCGGCCAGGGCCGCGCAATGCAGGCTGCTGAAGCTGCCATTGCCAACCCGCTGCTCGACGAAACCTCGATGAAGGGCGCACAGGGCCTGCTGATCTCGATCACGGGCGGTCGCGATCTCACCCTGTTCGAAGTCGACGAAGCCGCAACCCGCATCCGCGAAGAAGTCGATCCCGACGCCAACATCATCCTCGGCGCCACCTTCGACGAATCGCTTGAAGGCATCATCCGCGTTTCTGTCGTCGCAACCGGCATCGATCGCGCGATGAACGAGGCTTCCGACAGGGGCATGGAATTCCGCCCGGCCGCAAAGCCTGCTATGCGTCCTTCCGCGGCCGCCGCTCCGGCAGCGGCCGCAGTTCAGCCTGCCCACGTCTCGCAGGCCCAAACCGCACAGGCTGCCGCTCCGGCTCCTCGTACCGTGGATCCGGTCGCTCAGACCATTCGTGCGGCAGAAGCCGATCTGGAGCGCGAACTGGAATTCCAGATGAGCCGGCAGGCTCAGGTGCCGCAGCAGCCGGTCATGCAGCAGGCAGCAGCGCCGGAAGATAATTTCCGTCCGCAGAGCCGCATCTTCGCAGCCGCTCCGGAGCCTCAGCCGGTCCGTCAGGCCCCGGTTCAGCCACAGCCGCAGGCGCCGGTCATGCATCAGCAGCCGGTCATCCGTCAGGCTCCCGAGCAGGTCCGCATGCCGAAGGTCGAGGATTTCCCGCCGGTTGTTAAGGCTGAAATGGAACATCGCGCCCAGCCGACCGCTGCCCAGGCTACCGAAGAGCGCGGCCCGATGGGGCTGCTGAAGCGAATCACCAATTCGCTCGGCCGCCGCGAAGAAGATCCGGCTTTCGACGACATGATGGCTTCGACGAACAACGCCGCTCCGCAGCAGCGTCGTGCGCCGTCGCAGGAAGCAAGCCTCTACGCTCCGCGTCGCGGCAATCTCGACGATCATGGCCGCCCGGTCCCGCAGGCGCGCATGGCAAGCCATGAGGACGATCAGCTCGAGATTCCGGCCTTCCTGCGCCGGCAGTCGAACTGAT
The DNA here is from genome assembly GCF_000330885.1 of Rhizobium tropici CIAT 899. Lineage (NCBI taxonomy): Bacteria > Pseudomonadati > Pseudomonadota > Alphaproteobacteria > Hyphomicrobiales > Rhizobiaceae > Martinezella > Martinezella tropici. The sequence goes on along the minus strand of NC_020059.1, from coordinate 2,286,340 downwards.
CCGCAACAGGCAGCCCTTTAATAGGTTGCTAACCATATTGAGGAAATCCGGGGCCGAAAGGCTCCGGATTTTCTTATTTTATAACCATTGTCTTATTTAAAATTATCCAATGAATTCAATTGGCTGCTTTCGTAACAAAACGAAAGAAACAGTGATTTGGAATGCGGTGTCTCGACGCGTATGTAGATATCAAGCAAGCCCGCTGAATCACATTCGGAGACAAATGTATGTGAGGTGCGTGGCGTAGTTAACAGACTGAACCGGCAATAAAGGGTAAGCGTCCGAAGATGACCGCCCAGCCTGGATCAGACAGACGAAGGCAGAATTACATGGCAATTGGATTGCTTGGTTTTCAGACCACCATTGCAAACCCCGTGACACTTTCCGGTATTGGCGTTCATTCCGGTGCCAATGTGTCGATCACTTTCTATCCCGCCGAAGCCGGTACCGGTGTCGTTTTCCAGCGTCTGCACGATAATGGCGATGTGACTGAACTTCGCGCCGTTTCTTCCCAAGTCGGCAATACGGATCTCTGCACGATTCTCGGTTTTTCCCCGGCGCGCTCTGTCGCGACGGTCGAGCACGTCATGGCTGCGATCTACGCGATCGGCCTCGATAATGTCGTTGTCGAGGTGTCCGGCGCGGAAATGCCGATCATGGACGGCAGCTCCTATCCTTTCATCGAGGCGATCGAGCAGGCGGGTATCGTTTCGCTCGGTGTCAAGCGTCGCTACATCCGCGTCATCAAGCCGGTGCGGATCGAAGCTGGCGGTTCCTGGTGCGAGTTCCGTCCCTACGACGGCACGCGCTTCGAAGTTGAGATCGATTTCGAATGCCCGCTGATCGGCCGCCAGAAGTGGCAGGGCGATCTGACGGCCGAAACCTTCAAGACGGAACTATCGCGCGCCCGTACCTTCGGCTTCATGCGCGATGTCGAGTCGCTGTGGGCTTCGGGCCATGCCCTGGGTTCGTCGCTGGAAAATTCTGTCGTCATTTCGGACGACAACACCGTCATCAACGTCGAGGGCCTGCGTTACGCCAAGGACGAATTCGTTCGCCACAAGACGCTCGATGCCGTTGGCGACTTGGCTTTGGCCGGCGCACAGTTCATCGGTTGTTACCGCTCTTATCGTGGTGGTCATCGCATGAATGCGAATGCTCTAAAGGCATTGCTCAGCGATGCTTCGGCTTACGAGGTCGTCGAAGCCTCGGCACCCCGCCAGCGCGGTCACGGTCGCGAGTTCATCGCGGTCAACGCCCCGGAATTCGCTCCCTGGTCGGCGTGATCCTTTCGGGATTGGAATGAGAAAAGCTGCCGCTCTGATGAAGGGCGGCTCTTTTTTTGGCGGCGACTCATTGGGTCTGCCTTCCGTCGCGAAGCGGCGGCAGGCAGAAGGGAACGATATGAGAAATCGCTGTCAAAACAGTGATTAAAGGCTGCGGATATGCGGTCTTTGCCACAAAAATGCGTTAATGCACCATCAATGCGTTGCCCTGATGGTGTTTTTGCGGCTAGAAACGCCAGCGAGAGAGAACGCCGTCTCCGCAACGACGGTTATGGGACAGTCATCCGATGGGTTTTGCAAGGTCTGAACGCATGAATATCACAGCACGGGCTTTGCTCGTATCGTTCCTTCTGGCCGGTACCGGTGCGGTGGTGACAGGGTGTAATACGAAGAAGGATATCGACATCACCAAGCTTGGTGTCGAGACCGATCCGCCGGAGATGCTCTACAATCAGGGCCTTGCCAACATCAAAGCTGGCAACATGACGGAGGCCGGCAAGAAGTTCGATGCCATCAATCAGCAGCAGCCTTTCTCCGAATGGGCGCGCAAGGCATTGGTGATGAGCACCTTCGTGAAATACCGCACAGGCCGGTATGACGATGCGGTGCAGACCGGCAATACCTATCTCAAGCAATATCCCGGCTCGGAAGATGCCGACTACGTGCAATATCTGGTCGGTTCGTCCTATGCCAAGCAGATCGTGGACGTGACGCAGGACCAGCGTGCTGCACAGCAGACGATCGAGGCGATGACCAAGCTCGTCAATACCTATCCGAAGTCGCAATATGTCAGCGACGCTCAGGAAAAGATCCGCTTTGCCAAGGATCAGCTTGCCGGCAAGGAAATGCAGGTCGGCCGTTATTATCTGGAGCGCAAGGATTATCTGGCTGCTATTTCCCGCTTCCGTGTAGTGGTGGAGCAGTATCCGACGACGAACCAGATCGAAGAAGCGCTGGCGCGACTCGTCGAAGCCTATTATGCAATGGGTATTGTTCCCGAAGCCCAGACAGCCGCCGCGGTTCTCGGTCACAACTATCCGGACAGCCGCTGGTATAAGGATTCCTATCAGCTGCTGCAGAAGGGCGGCGTCGAGCCGAGTGAAAATTCGGGCTCGTGGATTTCCAGGGCGGGCAAGAAACTTCTTCTTGGGACGTGAGATTGAGCGCAGATGCTGATCCAGCTTTCGATCCGCGATATCGTTTTGATCGAGCGGCTGGATCTTGCCTTCGAGTCCGGGCTTTCGGTTTTGACCGGCGAGACGGGTGCGGGCAAATCCATCCTGCTTGACAGCCTGTCGCTGGCCCTGGGCGGGCGCGGCGATGGCGGGCTGGTGCGCCATGGCGAGGAGCGCGGTCAGGTGACCGCTGTGTTCGATGTCGGCACGCAGCATCCGGCCCGCAAGCTCCTGCGCGAAAACGGCATCGATGATGACGGCGATTTGATTTTCCGCCGCGTTCAGTCCGCCGATGGCCGCACCAAAGCCTTTGTCAACGATCAGGCGCTCAGCGTTCAGCTCATGCGCCAGATCGGGCAACTCCTTGTCGAAATTCATGGTCAGCACGATGACCGTGCGCTCGTCGATACGGATGCGCATCGCATCTTGCTCGATGCTTTCGCTGGCCTCGCTGATGAGGCACAGGAAGTCGGCAGGCTTTACAAGATCTGGCGCGATACCGATCGCACGTTAAGGAAGCACAGAGAGCAGGTGGAGCGGGCTGCCCGCGAGGCCGACTATCTTCGCGCCTCTGTCGAGGAACTGGGGAAGCTCTCGCCGCAAGATGGCGAGGAGGACGAGCTTGCCGAAACGCGCTCGCGGATGATGAAGGCCGAACGCATTGCCGGCGATATCGCCGAGGCGTCCGAATTCCTCAATGGCAACGCATCGCCCGTGCCGCATATCGCCTCGCTGGTGCGCCGGCTGGAGCGCAAGAGTCATGAGGCACCTGGCCTTCTGGAAGATACCGTCGCATTGCTGGACGCTGCTCTCGATCAGCTTTCCAACGCGCAGATGGAGGTTGAAGCCGCGCTGCGCAAGACGGAATACGATCCGCGCGAACTAGAGCGGGTCGAAGAGCGTCTCTTCGCGTTGCGGGGCGCCTCGCGTAAATACTCCGTGCCGGTAACGGAATTGCCGGCCCTGGCCGCACGCATGATTTCGGATCTCGCCGATCTCGATGCCGGCGAAGAGCGGCTAGCGCGTCTTGCTGCCGAGCTTTCCGCCGCCAAGGCGGATTATGACGTTGCAGCGCGCAGCCTGTCGGAGAAGCGCCGCCACGCAGGCGAGGCGCTTGCAGCGGCCGTCATGGCCGAATTGCCAGCCCTGAAGCTCGAGCGTGCGCGTTTCATGGTGGAGATATCAAGCGATCCCGAAGCCGGAACGGCCGATGGTATCGATGTCGTCGAATTCCACGTTCAGACCAACCCCGGTACGCGTCCAGGCCCGATCACCAAGGTCGCTTCCGGAGGCGAGCTGTCGCGCTTTCTCCTGGCATTGAAGGTTGCGCTCGCCGATCGCGGCTCGGCGCCGACCCTCGTATTCGACGAAATCGACACGGGTGTCGGTGGCGCCGTCGCCGATGCGATTGGCCAGAGGCTGAAGCGCCTGTCCGATCGCGTACAGGTGCTGTCGGTCACCCATGCACCGCAGGTCGCCGCTCGCGCCGCAACGCATCTCCTGATCTCCAAGGGGCCGGTCGCGGACGGTTCGGAAAAAATTTCCACGCGCGTCGCTACCATGGAGCCGAAGGATCGCACCGAGGAAATCGCCCGCATGCTTGCCGGCGCTTCTGTGACCGAAGAGGCGAGAGCGGCCGCCAAACGCTTGCTGGCCGGCAACGGCTGATCTCACGACTGTCCATGGAGCAGATATCGGCGACGCCCTGCCGCTGACATCTCGCTCGGTCTTTCGGCAGTCCTGCGTCACATATCCTTCATCGTCCCCGGTTAGGCAGGCTAGAATCCGGAGACCGTCAATGCACTCGACCGCACAGCCAAATCGCCCCAAAATCGCGGAAACCGTTATCCACCCGACGGCGAAGATAAGAGATTCGCGCATCGGCAGATGCTGCGAGATTTTGGAAGACACATCTCTACACGTGGCCGAACTCGGGGATTTCTCCTATCTGGGCCCCCGCTGCATCGTGGGCGACGCAACGATTGGAAAGTTTTGCGCCATTGCGGCAGAGGTCAGAATTGGCGCTCCTAATCACCCGATGGACCGCCCCTCCATGCATCGTTTCACCTATTGCCCGGAATATTACTCGGCGGACGCCGTGCGGGATCATGCGTTTTTCGATCGGCGGAAGGAAGACCGCGCTGTCATCGGCAACGATGTCTGGATTGGTCACGGCGTGATCGTTCTGCCGGGCGTAAAGGTTGGAGACGGTGCAGTGCTTGCAGCAGGCGCTGTCGTCACCAAAGATGTCCAACCATATACGATCGTCGGCGGTATTCCCGCGAAATTCATTCGAGAGCGCTTCACGCGAAGCATTGCAGAGAGGCTTGCGTCCATTGCCTGGTGGGATTGGCCGTTTGAAACAATCATCGAGCGGCTTGCTGATTTTCAATCAAGCGACATAGAAGCCTTTTGCGAGCGCTGGTCTTGATCCGCGTCTGCGCGACATGCATCAGAGCCCGCACTTAGGATCGATCATATCCTCCGCGGACCCGCGGGATTTGTGTGCCTTGTTTATTCTCGCCAGAACATAGAAACCATGCTGCCCGTCAGGCAATACGGCGCCAAAGACGCCGACCACCACGTTTTCCATATTTGAACGGGCGCCATCGATGCCGTCCGCGACGAGCTGCAGCGGGTTCAAATTCGAGAGGTCATCGGCCGTGTGGAAACTTGCCCACCAGCCAGCTCGGGTCTTCAGGTCGGTAAACCGGCCGCTTTCAATCTCCGTCACATGAGCCTTCAATAGCGCCCTGAAGCGAGGTGTCTCGCATCCCATATGAATGTGAAGCCGATCTTGCGTGCGCCAGCTGGCGGCGTTTATCGCCAGAGCAAAATTCTGCCTCGAAGCCTTCGTTGCACGCGGATCGATTGCCGATAACTCTTTCCACGCTTCCTCAAAGTAGTTCGGCGCTCCTGCGGTCAGAAGGCGAGGGTCCTCGATACCGGGGACGTCGGCGAGGGGCGCAAGAATGGTTCGTTCTTTGTCAGCCGGTTCGCGAAGGACAACGTAGGACGACAGCGGATCCGGCGACTCCACTATTTTGAGGCACGGATATGGCGATCCGGTCAGGGTGGAGTTGATCTCACAAGCTCTAACGACCAGCCCCAACGCAGAGCGGCTGACGAACGAGCTCATGATCAAGACTGCACCGATGAGAGAAATGGAGAGAACGGCAAGACGATACTTCATGCGTGATTTCGAATTTCTGCTGACGATCCGATCATTTCCAGAGGTCTCGCTCTCATAATAACTATCTTAAATCCCCTGCGATACTCGGGAAAGAGCCGCTGCCCGGGACTGGGAAAGAGAATTCCGCTCAGGCTGTATCGAGGCCGATATTTCCCGCATCTGTAACACCAAGAAGGGCCGATCATGGCGTAAAGTTGTCGTGAACGCTACCATGATGGTTATTGGCATTCGGTAACTGAAATGCAGATTTTTCCCTTTGTTTTTACGTGCTCCGGGCCGAAACCGCTTCGCACTTTTCGCGGAAGTGCTCTAAAACATCTCCGAAATCGGGGAGTGTAGATTCATGAGCACCGAACAGAAGCCCGTGGAAGATTTGAGCGAAGAGGAAGCGGCCGCAGCGCTTGCCTATCTGGCTGCAGAGATCGCGCGCAACGACGCGCTTTATCATGGCAAGGATGCGCCGGAGATTTCGGATGCCGAGTATGATGCGCTGAAGCGGCGCAATGATGCGATCGAGGCTCGGTTTCCCGCATTGATTCGCGCTGATAGCTCATCACGCCGGGTCGGTGCCGCACCCTCGGAGACCTTTGCGCCTGTCGTCCACGCCAGGCCAATGCTCTCGTTGGACAACACCTTCTCGCAGGAAGATGTCGAGGATTTCGTCGCCAGCGTCTATCGCTTTCTCGGTCGCCTGCCTGACAATTCCATTGCCTTCACGGCGGAGCCGAAGATCGACGGTCTTTCCATGTCCATCCGCTACGAGAACGGCCGCATGGTGAGCGCCGCGACGCGCGGTGACGGCACGACAGGTGAGAATGTCACCGCCAATATCAGGACCATCAAGGAAATCCCTCAGACCTTGCCAGCGGGCGCTCCCTCGGTCGTCGAGGTGCGCGGTGAGGTCTATATGGCCAAGAGCGACTTCCTGGCGCTCAACGTGCAGATGGAGGCCGAGGGTAAGCAGACCTATGTCAATCCTCGCAATACGGCCGCCGGATCGCTGCGCCAGCTCGACGCGAAGGTGACGGCCAGCCGCAAGCTGAAGTTCTTTGCCTATGCCTGGGGCGAGATGTCCGACATGCCGGCGGATACGCAATACGGCATGGTGCAGACCTTCAAATCCTGGGGCTTTCCCGTCAACCCGTTGATGGAACGCTTGAATTCGGTTGCCGATATTCTCGCGCATTACGATCAGATAGGGCTGCAACGGCCCGATCTCGATTACGATATCGATGGCGTCGTCTACAAGGTCGATAGCCTGGAACTGCAGGCTCGCCTTGGTTTCCGCTCCCGCTCGCCGCGCTGGGCGACCGCGCATAAATTTCCGGCGGAACAGGCATTCACGCGTTTGGTCGGTATCGATATCCAGGTCGGCCGCACCGGCGCGCTTACGCCGGTCGCGCGCCTCGAGCCGATCACCGTCGGCGGCGTCGTGGTGACCAATGCGACGCTTCACAATGCCGACTACATCAAGGGCATCGGCAACAAGGGCGAGCTGATCCGCGATGGCCGCGATATTCGTGTCGGCGACATGGTGATCGTCCAGCGCGCAGGCGATGTCATCCCGCAGATCGTCGATGTCGTGCTGGAAAAGCGGGAAGCCTCGAGCGCGCCCTATGAATTCCCCAAAATCTGCCCGGTTTGCGGAAGCCACGCGGTGCGCGATATCAATGAGAAGACCGGTAAGGTCGATGCCGTCACACGTTGCACTGGCGGGTTCATCTGCCGGGCGCAGGCGACGGAGCATCTCAAGCATTTCGTTTCGCGCAATGCCTATGACATCGAGGGTCTGGGCTCGAAGCAGATCGATTTCTTCTTTGAGAGCGAGGATCCGGCGCTACAGATAAAGACTGCGCCTGACATCTTCACCTTGGAAAAGCGCCAGCAGACGTCACTGACGAAGCTGGAAAATATCGATGGTTTCGGCAAGGTCAGTGTTGGCAAGCTTTATGCCGCGATCAATGAGCGGCGCCAGATCGCCCTGCATCGCTTCATCTTCGCGCTCGGTATTCGCCATGTCGGCGAGACGACGGCAAAGCTTCTGGCGCGGTCCTACGGCACTTATGCGGCCTTCGAGGCAGGGATGAAAGAAGCAGCACCCCTTAGCGGGGATGCGTGGAACGACCTCAACAATATCGAGGGCATCGGCGAGGTAGTGGCGCGCGCCATCGTCGAATTCTATAAGGAGCCGCGCAATACTGAGGTCATCGCGAAGCTCCTGGAGGAGGTGCAGCCGCAGGAGGCCGAGCAACCGGTGACTTCGGGCAGTCCGGTGGCCGGCAAGACCGTCGTCTTTACCGGCTCTCTGGAAAAATTCACCCGCGACGAAGCCAAGGCGAAGGCCGAGAGCCTGGGCGCAAAGGTTTCCGGCTCCGTGTCGAAGAAGACCGATATCGTCGTGGCAGGGCCGGGCGCCGGCTCGAAGCTGGATAAGGCGCGCGAGTTCAATGTCCAGGTCATGACCGAGGACGAGTGGCTGGATTTGATCGGCTGATGATGAGCGGCGGCGGAATCACATCCGCCACCGCGTGATTGCTCACAATCTCAGCCGCGCCATCGCGAACGCATCCACATATTCGCCATTGCGGAAACCGAAGGCACGCAGCCGGCCTTCGGTCTCGAATCCGAATTTTTGGTAGAGCTTGATCGCTGGCGCGTTGTCGACATAGACGGTTAGTTCCAGCCGTTTGATCGCCAGCCAGTTGTCCGCGGTATCGACGATAGCGGCCAACAGTGCGGAGCCGATGCCGCAGCCCGTAAAATCGTCATGCACGCCCATACCAATACTACCGCTGTGGATCCGGCGACCCGCAAGGCGGTTCAGGCCGGCATTGCCCACAATCCGCCCCTCAAGCACGGCGACAAGGCCGGTCGAGTTGGGCGATGATTTCTCCAGCCATTGCCGTGTTTCCTCGACGCTTTGAAAGGGCAGGCGAAGCGTGCCGGCGCGAAAGCCGGGTAGATTGGCCATGGCCGCAATTCCTTCCGCGTCGGATGGGTGCGAGGCACGAATCTCGATAGCGCCGATCTTGTCTGATCGTCGTTTGGCGCGTTCTTGCTCTTCGAAAGACATGGGCTCTCCTTGATATTGATGAGGAGAGCAAGGAGGCTTCAACCCTGCTCGCCTCGGCAGGGTTGAGATGGATCGCGGTCAGCTCAGCGCAACACAGCTTCCACTCGCCCTGCAAAGGGAGAGATGGTGTGAAGGTGCATTACTGTGGTCCGCTTTGCGATCATGGGCGGATGATCCGACGTGGCGCGAAGGTTGTCAATCGTTCCTGGATAAATCCTTCGATTGCCGTGTCTTTGAGGCGCAATGCGATTGCCTCGTCTGCATATCACTTGACAGGCAACCATTTGGTTGCTTGTAAGATCGTAAAAGGCAACCAAATGGTTTCGTATCCGTGGATGATGATGCAGTCTTCAAGGCGTTGGCGGATGCCAGCCGGCGGCAATTGCTCGACAGGCTTCATGAGCGGAACGGGCAGACCCTGAGCGCCCTCTGCGAGGATTTGGACATGAGCCGCCAGGCAGTCGCCAAGCATCTTGCCATTCTGGAGGAGGCCAATCTGATCTCCTCGGAGAAGCATGGGCGAGAGAAGCTACATTTCATCAACGCGGTCCCGATCAACGGCATCGCCGAACGCTGGATCAACAAGTTCGAACAGCGGCATCTGAATACGCTTTCGGCCTTGAAAAAGGTGCTGGAAGGCGAGGGCGGGCAGTGAGCTCAAGAACAACGGAATTAAAAACGAGGAGAAATGGCATGACTGGAAGCAAATTTGTCTACGTCACCTTTATCCGCACCACCCAGGAAAAGCTCTGGTCGGCGCTGACCACGCCCGAATTCGTCAAGCAGTACTGGTTCGACATGATCCACGAGACCGAGTGGAAGGTTGGATCGCCGTGGAAAATGCTCTTTCCGGATGGCCGTGTTGCCGACACGGGAGAGATAGCGGAATTGGAACCGCCACGGCGGCTTGCCATCAAATGGCGCAACGAGTGGCGCCCTGACCTGAAGGCTGAAGGTTGGTCGCGCTGCGTGATGGAACTGGAGCCGGCGGACGGTGTCGTCAAGCTCACGGTTACCCATACAATCGAGGTCGAGGACTCGAAGCTGATCGAAGCCGTTTCCGGTGGGTGGCCGAAGATCTTGTCCAACCTTAAATCGCTGCTGGAAACCGGCACGGTGGCCATCAGTCAGAAGTGAAATGATGCGTTATCCTGCGTTTTCCGGACGCCGTTGCTTTGACGGCGTCCCTCCTGGCGACCTGGGCCTATTACTGGCGAAGTGCGCCCATTCGGAGATGCCTCCTTCATCTTGCAACGATCATGAACCATCTTACCTTAGCCGTGCCGCTCTTGCTCTTGGCGGCTGTTGTTGGAGGATGATCGATGCGTTCACCCAAACTTTCTGCCGCCATTGCCGCGTCTTTTCTGGCTCTGGCGCCCGTTTCCGCTTCCGCCGAAATTGTCGGCAAGGTGGGCGTGGACTGGACGGGCAATGATATTCTGGTCGATGCCGTGCCGGACCCTGAAGTCTCGGGCATCACTTGCCACGTGACCTATTTCGACCGCAGCGTGATCGACCGGCTGCGCAAGGGCAATTGGTTCGAAGATCCTTCCAACAATTCCATCGCCTGCCGTCAGACCGGTCCGATCGAGATCGGCGATATCAACCTGTCCCAGAGCGGCGAGGAGGTATTTCGCGCCGGTCTGTCGCTCATCTGGAAGAAGCTGGTCGTCACCCGCATTTACGACAAGAAGAATGACACGCTCGTCTATCTTATCCATTCGCGGCAGTTGACGGATGGCTCAGCCAAGATGGCCATTTCGACGATCCCCTTGTTCGGCCAACAGGTTACATGGAAAAACGGCAAGCCGAAATAATGGTATCCTGATACCGGAAAATAGCTCGTAGAAAGATAATACCAAAAAAAGTCATACTCTTGGGTTGTCGAATTCCTTCTGGTTGCTTTCGGTTTGCACCTTTTTGATGCAATTTCAGAAGCGAACGGGAAGGCGACTCTCGCCTCTGTTCACGGCCTGCAACACCGCGTCCTTGGCTACACCCCTGCCAAAACCGGTTATACAAAAACGATCGCCCTGGAGTTCGGCTCCAGGGCGATCTGCTTTTGTGAGCCGACTATTGAAATTAGGCTGCCTGCGCCAACTGATCCGCAATGACCGTATCGAGGTTGAGGAAGCAGACCATGGTCTTTTCCAGCGCCACAATGCCGCGGCAGAAGGCGCGCTGCCCTTCGGGGATGATTTCCGGAGCCGGCTGCAGATCTTCGCTCTTGATGGTCATCATGTCGGATACCTGCTCTACCAGGAGACCGACGAGCTTGCCCGCAATATCAGTAACGATGATTGCGGAGCGCTCCGAAGGTTCCGTCATCTTCATGCCGAGGCGGCAGGCCATATCGATGACCGGGATCACCGCACCGCGCAGGTTGATGAGGCCGAGCACGTAGGGCGGTGTATGCGGCATCGGCGTCACCGGCGCCCAGCCGCGGATTTCGCGGATGGCCATGATGTCGATGCAGAACTCCTGGTCGCCAAGATGAAAGGAGACGATTTCCAGATAGGCGCCCGATTGCTTGATGGCGTTCGTCATGTTCGAGAACTTCCCGTTTGGCATCGCCGCAAGCGACGCTCGCGATTGAAAAGAGAGATCGGCTGGAGCGGCTTGGGCAGCATCAGCATCCGGTGCTTTGGCGACAAAGAAGCCTTGCTTCCGGCGGGCGTCATGCCCTTCTGGGATAAAGAGGTTCGCCGCGCTTTCGGGCGGTGGCCGAAAGCGAGTTCGACCGTTGAAGCAGATGTTGGCGCGGACTGGTTAGGATTGATTTAACATCAATGCAGATTTCGTCCTGCCGAGCTTGAGGAGGGCGAGGAAACGAGTGGATCAGTGCGTGCAAGATACTCATTTCTATCCTGCGACGATTTCGGCCTCCTCTGAACATCTTCTTGAATTGCGTCCTCCACTTCGAGCCGTTACATCGGCTAGGGCGCGATCGCACTACACTTTCGGTACGATCGTCCGTATTGGTGAGGAATAGTATTCATGAGAAGCGTGCGGATTGCAGTTTGGGTGGCCGTGTTGATCGTAGCCGGACTATTGGGCTGGTTCAGCTTTGGTGGCGGCAAGTCGCCGGAGGTTGCGGCATCCGGGCCTTATGGTGTCCCCTTCACGCTCGTTTCACAGAGCGGCCAGCCGATCAGCGAGCAGGCATTTCGCAGCAAGCCCTCTGCCGTCTTCTTCGGCTACACGCATTGCCCGGATGTCTGTCCGACGACGCTGTTCGAGCTGAACGCCTGGCTGCAGAAGGTCGATCCGGACGGCACCAAGCTTAACGCCTATTTCGTGACCGTTGACCCCGAACGTGATACGCCTGCCATCATGGACCAATATGTCTCCAACGTTTCGAAGCGCATTACCGGCATTTCCGGTGATCCAGCCAAGGTGATGGACATGGTCAAAGGCTTCCGTGTCTATGCCAAGAAGGTGCCGGTCGACGACAAGCAGCCGAATGGCGACTATACGATGGATCACACCGCTTCCGTCTTCCTGCTGGATTCGCAGGGCCGCTTTGCCGGAACCATCGCCTATGAGGAGGACCCGGACGTGGCGGTGAAGAAACTGGAGAACCTAGTCAAGAAGGGATAGGACCTGCATGGGCGAGGGGATTGGCGGACAGGGAAAATCCAGATCCATTCTGATCGTTGGGGCCGGGCCTGTTGGTCTTGCCGCCGCTCTCGAACTTGCCCGCCGCGGCTTCTCGCCACGTATTGTCGATGACGGCACTGGGCCGACGCCCAAGGAAGAGAGCCGCGCGTTGGGTGTTAACGCCCGCACGCTGACGCTGCTGTCTCCCTCTGGCGTTGCGGAGCGCATTGTCGCCGCCGCGCAACCGATCGAACGCTTTCGTGTCCGCTCGAATAAGAAAATTCTGATCGAGCTGGATACGCGAGAGGTAAAAGGCCGCTTCAGCGCTATTTGCGCCCTGCCACAGGGCAATACCGAGCGCCTGCTGATGGAGGCGCTTTCAGCCTATGGCATCTCGCCCGAATGGCAGACGGCCGTGGTTGCAGAAGCCATGGCAGACCTTCAAAAGCCGGAGGTCACGCTGCGCCGAGCTGATGGTACGTCGGAAACAGCGCGGCCGGACATATTGATCGGTGCTGATGGCGCCCATTCTGCGGTGCGCAAGGCATTCGGTGCCGGCTTCCCGGGCGAGGCGCTGGAGGCTTATTTCTATCTTGCCGATTTTCGCTATGCGGAGCCGGTCGATACGCATTTCGGCGAGATATCGCTCTTCGATCCCGGCATGGTCGGCCGCCTACCTGTCTCGGACGGCATCATTCGCTACATCTCGACACTGGAGGATTTCGAAAGCCGTATCGCGCATCCGGCTGCGGTTTCGGAAAGGACGTGGGCCTCGCAGTTTCGCATCCATTTCCGGCATATCGAGCCGATGGCCAAAGGGAATGTCTTTCTTGCCGGCGATGCCGCACATATTCATTCGCCGGCCGGCGCGCGCGGCATGAATCTCGGCATCGAAGATGCCTGCTGGCTTGCGTGGCTCATTGCGGAAGGCCGCGAACAGGAGTATTCGGCCTTGAGAATTCCTGCCGTCAAGCGGGTCTTGAAACAGACCTATGGCCTGACACGATTGGTGACGATGCAAAACCCGCTGGCAGTTGCGGCGCGAAATTTCCTTGCGCCGCTGTTGCTGCGCTTTGGCCCGGTCCGCCGGCAATTGCTTCGGGGTGCGGCCGGCTACGACACGCCGAAACCGCCCTGGATCGACTGGGCCGAATAAGAACGAGAAAGAGCGACGAGTTGAGCGAAATCCGCCTTTATGTGACGACGAACGAGAAGAAGGCCGGTCAGGTTCTGGACCTGATGACGCCGGTGTTCGAAGACGAAGAATTGCCGATTGCAACAACGGAGATCGACGAGAAGAACGATGTCTGGGAAGCGTCGATCTATCTCTACGCTGCGGATGAAGATGAGGTCCGTGGTCGCTTCGAAGCGCTCCTGAAGCCGACTTTCGCCGATCTCGTCGTTCAAAAGGAAGTGCTTCCCGATATCGACTGGATCGCCAAGTCGCTGGAAGGGTTGAAGCCTGTGCGTGCCGGCCGCTTCCTCGTGCACGGCTCGCATGATCGCGACAAGGTCGGCTCCAGCGACATCGCCATCGAAATCGAAGCAGGACAAGCTTTTGGCACTGGTCACCATGGGACGACTGCTGGCTGCCTGGAGACGATCGAGAAGGTTGTTGCGAGCCGCCGCGTGCGCAACGCGCTCGATCTCGGGACGGGCAGCGGCGTGCTGGCGATTGCCGTGCGCAAGCTGCGCAATATTCCGGTTCTGGCGACAGACATAGATCCGATTGCCGTCCGCGTTGCGAAGGAAAATGTCCGCAGCAATGGCATCGCCTCCGGTGTCACGCTGGAGACGGCACCGGGCTTCCATTCCACAGCCTTTTCCCGTCATGGACCGTTCGACCTGATCATCGCCAATATTCTGGCTCGTCCGCTCATCAAGATGGCGCCGCAGCTTGTGGCGCATCTGGCACCGGGCGGTTCGGTCATTCTGTCGGGTATTCTTGCCGAGCAGCGCTGGAAGGTTCTCGCTGCCTATAACGGCGCGCATCTGCGGCATGTGCGCACGATCTGGCGCAACGGCTGGGTCACCATCCATCTCGACCGGCCTTGAGCCGGTCACTTCCCGCATCAACAATTGCAAAAATAAGAAAGGCGGTGCCGAAGCACCGCCTTCAGATCGGTTTTCACCGATCTTGCCCGCGAGCGTGTGGAGGAGGAGTGCTCAAGCGGGCTCTAAGCGTTCTGATCATAATCCGAGGGAGGAGGAGAACCGGATTGCGATCACTTGGAACGCGTAGATCGTAAACTTGTTAGCGGCGACCGCCGCGGTTGGCGCCGATTGCCTTTGCAGTTTCGACTTCGAGCTGACGAAGCGAGCCGACGGAATGGCGTACGGTACGACGCTCGCCAGCCAGCGCCGGGCTAACATATGCGGAGCGAGAGATAGGCATTGTCTTAAGTCCTTGGTTTCGAGCTGGTTCTTCGTGAACCCCGTTTGATGCCGCGGATATAGCGACTCGCCCGTCGGTGTGGCAGGGGGGCAGCTTCATGGGAGCTATGCGTAATATGCATGTTTCGTGCCGTGAAGTTGTCATAATCGGCTTGGCATGCTCACGAAATGGGCGCATTCGTTAACGGTCGACGCGAGATAAACTACTCTCATCTGGTGTGATATTGCGGTAATCGTACATAGCGTCTTAGAGATCGAAAATCACGTCGCACTTCCGATCGTGATGCTCTAACATACTGGCAATATTCAGTTTCACGAACTCTCCACCACTACCGGATCAGCCCATGTTTCAGTCTTTCGACGTCACTTCCACCCCGCAATTCGGCCGCGAGCGTGTTACCGGCTTGCGCGCTGCTTTCGACGATCTCGGCATTGACGGCTTCCTCGTGCCGCGGGCTGACGAGTATCAAGGCGAGTATGTGCCCAAATGCTCGGAGCGTCTCGCATGGCTCACGGGCTTCACTGGATCGGCAGGTGTTGCGCTTATCACACACTCTCAGGCCGTGGTTTTCGTGGATGGCCGTTATGTGACGCAGCTTGCAGAGCAGGTGGATCGGAGCGTCTTCACCGGAGGCGATCTGGTGAACGAGCCGCCGCATGTCTGGCTGCCGCGTCACGCGAAGAAAGGTTTCCGGCTCGGCATCGATCCGTGGCTGCATACGGGGGCCGAAGTACGCCGACTGGAAAAGGCCTTGGCCGAGATCGACGGCAAGCTCGTCTTCCTGCCCCACAATCCGCTTGACAGGCTCTGGACCGACCGGCCGCCCGAGCCACTGGGCAGCGTTATCATTCAGGATATCGCCCAGGCCGGTATCCTCGCCAAGGACAAGCTTGCGACGATTGCAAACGGCCTCAAGGAAAAAAACCTCAAGGCGGCACTGATTACCGATCCGTCCTCTGTCGCATGGATCTTCAATATCCGCGGCAGCGACGTGCCGCACACGCCGCATCCCTTGGCCCGCGCCATCATCTATGCGGAAGAGGAAGCGGCGCTCTTCCTCGACAAGCGCAAGACCAAGGTCGAGGCCGAAGCCTATCTCACGCAGATCTGCGAGCAGCTGCCGCCGTCGGAACTTACCAAGCGCCTGGCCGCTGCGGCCGCGAATGGCGGGCGCATCCTGGTCGACCCCGATCTTGCCTCCTACGCTCTGACCGACATCATCCGTCGTGAAGGTGGTGAGGTCGTGGAGGGCAATGATCCCGCCAAGCTGCCGCGCGCCTGCAAGAATATTGCCGAAATCAACGGATCGGCCGCGGCGCACCTGCAGGATGGCGCCGCCATGGTCGAGTTCCTTTACTGGCTGGAGACAAGCAAGCCTGGAACGGTGAAGGAAATCGCTGCGGCAGAACGGTTGGAAGCTTGCCGCGCCCGCGTCGGCGAAAGCATGCAGAACCCGCTGAAGGATATCTCCTTCGATACGATCTCGGGTGCCGGCGAACACGCGGCCATCATGCATTACCGCGTAACCACGGCGAGCGACCGGCTGATCCAGGCCGGCGAACTGTTCCTGATCGATTCAGGTGCGCAATATATCAACGGTACCACCGATATCACCCGTACAGTTGGCATCGGTGCCGTCTCCGAAGAGCAGAAGCGCCTCTTCACGCTGGTATTGAAGGGAATGATCGCCATCAGCACGGCTCGTTTCCCGAAGGGAACGCGCGGCTGCGATCTCGATCCGCTGGCGCGCATCGCGCTGTGGAAGGCGGGCGTCGATTTCGCGCATGGCACCGGCCACGGCGTCGGCTCCTATTTGTCGGTGCATGAGGGGCCGCAGCGCATTGCGCGCCTTGCCGTGCAGGAACTGCTTCCCGGCATGATCCTGTCCAACGAACCCGGCTATTACCGTCCGGGTCAATTCGGCATCCGCATCGAAAACCTGATCTATATCCGCGATCCGGAGGAGATCGAGGGCGGCGACATGCCGATGCTGGGCTTCGAAACGCTGACCTTCTGCCCGATCGATCGCAGCCTGGTGCTGGTGGAACTGCTGACGCATGAGGAGTTGCATTGGCTGAACGAGTATCACGCCCGGACGCGCGAAGCGCTGATGCCGCTGATCCATGATCATGACGTACGGGCGTGGCTGGAAAATGCCACGCTCGAGCTTAGCCATTGAGAAATATGGACCTCATTCCAAATTGAAAAGGGGATGAGGTCCGTCTCAAGCGCCTATGGAATGGCGCCATGCCATGACGACGATCCATCCGGCGACGAGCATGTAAGTCGACGGGTAGCGCAGGCCGACGAGAAGAGCTGCGAGCATCGCCACCTTGATATCCCAGCCGCCGATGAAGAAGGCCGGTGCGACGAGGGTCGTAAGAACAGCGGCGGGCACGGCATTGAGCGCTGCCTCGACGCGCGGCGGAATGCGGGTCATCTTGACGATCAGGATATAGCCGCCGACGCGCGTCAGAAAGGTCACCACCGCCGCGGCCGCAATCAGCAACACCATATGCGAATTGAAATCGAACATGGTCAGACCTCGTGGCTTTCGTGCGCGATATCAGGCTTGCGATTCGCTTTGACCGGCGGCAGCATTGCGGCAAGCGCGACGCCCGCCAATGCGCCGATGCTGACATGCCAGGGTGAGCCGACATAACGATGGGCAATGGCCGATGCCACGGCGCTGACGGCGACGACGGGCAGGAAGTTGTCGCGCGTGCGGAAGCCCATGACGATGCCGAGGAAATAGACCGGCAGCAGAACATCGAGACCGATGGCTTTGGGATCACCGATGAAACTGCCGAGAAGACCGCCGATCAGACTGATCACCACCCAGGGAATATAGATTACCGCCGCAAAACCGATGTACCAGGCGAAGGTCACGGGCTTGCCGCTCTCATGGCGCTTGATCGTCTCGGCGAATTGCGGATCGACCAGTAGGAAGAAGGTGAAGAACTTCTCCACAGCGGAAAAGTGTCTGACATAGCGAGCAATCGCTGCCGAATAGAGCACATGGCGGAAGTTCACGGCGAGGATCGACAGCACGATGAGCCAGGCCTGAACATTGTGGCCGAAGAGATCGATCCCGACCATCTGGCTGGCACCGGCGTAGACGGTGCCGCTCATCAGGGTCAGTTCGCCAAGGGACATGCCCTGATCGCGCGCCAACGCACCGAAGAGGGCGCCGAAAGGCGCTGCAGCGAGGCCGACGGGAATGCCACCCTTCAAGCCTTCAAGAAATTCCGCGCGACTCATGGTCCGCTTTGTCCTTTGTGGAAAATCCGGTGCTTTCGTCCGGATGTCGTGTCGAGGGCGCGCATTTCGCATGGAAACAACGATGGTTGTATCCTTGCGCATTTGTTGCCGCGCTGTTCAATGGCGGGAGGTGTAAGCCGTGCCTTTGGAGCCAGCAATTGAATTTCCTTGATGGATCAATTGATTTCCTTGATCCAGCCCTTAGAGACCGCTCGCAAATGAGAGATGGAAACATGAAGAAGATCACCTTTTCGAAGGAGGAGAAGGCAGCCATGGTCGCGCGTCTTCAGCGCTATTTCGCCGAAGAGCTCGACCAGACGCTCGGCACTTTGCCCACCGAATTCCTGCTCGATTTCTTCACGGCCGAGATCGGCCCTTACTATTACAATCAGGGTTTGCGGGATGCCCATGCGGCATTGATGAGCAAGATGGAGGATTTCGGCGAGGCGATCTATCTGCTTGAGAAAGAGCCGGCCAAGAGCTGATGGCGCCTCACTTCTTCGGCTGGAAGGTATGCTCCAGTGCCGGAAACGTGCGGGCCTTCACTTCCTCGGCGTAGGCTTCCGCCGCTTTCGAGATTATGGGTGCCAGCTCCGCGAAGTGCTTGACGAAGCGCGGCTTGAAATCGTTGAACAGGCCGAGCATGTCGTCCGAAACGAGGATCTGCCCGTCGCAGGCGGCCGATGCGCCGATGCCGATGGTGGGAATGGCGACGGCGGCGGTGATCTCGCGGGCGAGCGGTTCGACCGTGCCTTCGATGACCATGGCGAAGGCGCCGGCCTCCGAGATCGCCTTGGCGTCACGTCTGATCTTGTCCGCTTCCTTGTCCGAGCGGCCGAGCGAGCGATAGCCGCCAGTCGTATTCACCTGCTGCGGCATGAGGCCGACATGGCCGAAGACCGGAATACCGCGAGAGGTCAGGAAGGCCACGGTCTCGGCCATCTCTTCGCCGCCCTCAAGTTTCACGCCATCGCAGCCGGTTTCCTTCAGGATGCGGGCGGCATTGCGAAAGGCTTGTTCCTTCGATTCTTGATAGGAGCCGAAAGGCATGTCGACGGTGACGCAAGCATGCTTGGCGCCACGCATGACGGCCTGGCCGTGGGCGATCATCATCTCCAGCGTGACGCCGACGGTCGTTTCCATGCCGTAGAGCACCATGCCGAGGGAATCACCGACCAGCAGCAGGTCGCAATGCGGATCGAGCAGACGGGCAATCGGCGTCGTATAGGCCGTCAGGCTGACGATGGAACGGGTGCCCTTCATCGCTTCGATGGCTGCCGGCGTCGTGCGCTTGGTATGTCCGACGGTGCTCATTTCAGGCGACCCCTTCGTTGCCGGATTTGCTGCCAATAACCCGGTTGTCGAGCAGGCGGGTGGTGCCGATGCGGACAAACAAGGCGATGAGGATCGGCTGCCCCCGTAATCTGGTCAGCGGTTCCAGCGTTTCGGGATGACGAACGGCGGCGACTTCCACGGTCGCGAGTGGCTCCCTTTCGATGAAGGCACGGAGCGCCTCTTCGAGTGCTGCTGGATCATCCGCGCCGAGATCGTAAAGCCTTGCGGCTTCCGCCAATGCTTGCGGGATAATAGCAGCGGCAGCACGCTCTTCCTTCGACAGATAGACATTGCGCGAGGAGAGGGCCAGGCCATCCGCATCGCGAACGGTCGGCACCGGTACGACCCGGACAGGCTGGGCCAGGTCCTCGACCATGCGGCGGATGATCGTGACCTGTTGATAGTCCTTCTCGCCGAAATAGGCGCTGTCGGGCTGGACGATGTTGAAGAGCTTGGTGACGACGGTGGCAACACCGGCGAAGTGCCCCGGGCGAACCGCACCTTCCAGCTCCGCCCCGAGCTTCGGCACGTCGACCACCGTTTCCATCGGTCGCGGATACATGTCGATGACAGCGGGTGCGAAGAGAAAATCGACGCCGGCGTCACGCAGCATGGCACTATCCCGCTCGAGATCGCGCGGATATTTCCCCAGATCCTCATTGGCGCCGAACTGCAGCGGATTGACGAAAATGGAGGTGACGACGACGTCGTTTTCGGCCTTGGCGCGAGAGACCAGTTCCATATGGCCGGCGTGCAGGTAACCCATGGTCGGCACCAGGCCGATTTTCCTGCCGGCTTTGCGGTGTTCGCCAAGCCGTTCGCGCAGAGCGGCTATCGTGTGAACGATCTCCATGGTGGCATTCCTCCCCAGGCAATTCTGTTTCCGTATTGCCGGTTTCCATCCCTCAAAATTGGCGGGACTTCTAACGTGTGCAGTGCGAAAAGGCAATTCGCCCGCCACCAGCCACGGTTTCGCTTTCAGGCTATGAGCTTCGCAGCTCATGGCGCAGGCCAACCCAAGGTAATTTAATCTCTGCTGTTGTGCTCCAAACAGAATCGCTCTCCCAAGGAGTGCCTGAGAGAGCGAAAACGAGACGATGCTGTTTTGCAAAGATTACACCGAGCGGGTCAGGCCGCCATCGACTTTGAGGTTTTGGCCCGTGATATACCCAGCGCCATCGGAGGCCAGAAAGGCGACGGTGGCGGCGATCTCGGCGCTGGTGCCATAACGCTGCATCGGCACGCTGTCACGGCGCTCTTCGGTCGCCGGCAGGCTGTCGATCCAGCCGGGCAGGACGTTGTTCATGCGCACGTTGTCGGCGGCGTAGGTGTCTGCAAAAATCTTCGTATAGGAGGCAAGGCCCGCGCGGAATACGGCCGAAGTCGGGAACATTGGCGATGGCTCAAATGCCCATGCCGTGGAGATGTTGATGATCGCGCCGGATTTCTGTTTCTGCATGATGGGGGCAATGAGGCGCGTCGGACGGATGACGTTCATGAGATAGACATCGAGGCCGGTGTGCCATTGCTCGTCGGTGATCTCAAGGATCGGGGCGCGCGGACCATGGCCGGCGCTGTTGACGAGCACATCGATCCGCCCCCATTTTTCCATCGTCGCATCGACCAGGCGCTTGAGATCGTCATTCGACTGATTGGAGCCGGTAACGCCGATGCCGCCAAGTTCCTGAGCCAGTGCCTCACCCTTTCCGGAGGAGGAGAGGATGGCGACATGGAAGCCATCGGCCGCAAGACGTCTGGCGCATTCAGCGCCCATGCCGCTACCGCCCGCCGTGATGACAGCCACTTTTTCTATCGACATTTTCGGTTCCTCCTTCATCTTGTTCTGCCAGAACTGATTGCCTCGAAATTATCGATGAAATATCATCATCTTCGCGCGAGAGCGAAGCAGATAAACTCCTGTTTGCCAGTAGAAAAACTATCGTATGAATGGTTCACTCAGTAAACTTCCCTCGCTGAACGGTCTGAAGGCATTCGAAGTGGCCGCGCGCCATTGCAGCTTCAGGCTCGCGGCCGAGGAGCTTAGGGTTACGCAGGGCGCCGTAGCGCAGCAGGTGCGCGGGCTGGAAGCCGAGCTTGGCGTAAAGCTGTTCGAGCGAATGCCGCGGACTTTGGCGCTAACGGGCGAGGGGCGGGCCTATATCGCCGATATCAGGCGTGCCTTTGAAATTATCGCACAAGCAACCGGCGATCTCAGGCCGCAGCCTGTCAGGCTCACCATCAGCACTACGCCGACATTCGCATCGAAATGGCTGATTCCGCGCCTGCCGGATTTTACCGCTCGTCATCCCGATCTCGATCTTCATATCCTTGCGACGGAACGCATGTCAGGCTTCCAGGCTGATGGAGTGGATCTTGCAGTCCGCTACGGGCGACCACCTTTCGGGCCGGGGCTGGCGACAGAACTGCTCTTCGAGCAAGAGATCATTGCCGTTTGCAGCCCGGCATTGCTGCAGGACCGAAAGCCGCCGAAGACTGCGGAAGAACTTGCCGAATACGCGCTTCTTCATGATGCCCATAATTCCTGGCCCGAATTCATCGACAAGCATTTCGGGCGGGCGGCTCACGCCTCCTATAAAGGGATCAGTTTCAACCAGACATCGCATGCGATCGAAGCGGCGATCGCCGGGCAGGGAATCGTTCTAGCCAACCGCGATTTCGTGGCGCGAGATATGGCGGAAGGTCGCTTGACGCAGGTTATCCAGGGGGCGCTAAGCGGTCCATCCGACTTCTATCTCGTCTGGCCGCGCTATCGCAAATCCGCAGCCCTTGAGACGGTTATCGCCTGGATGAGAGGAGAAGCGAGCAGGAAATAAGGGGTATCGCTCGCCTAATGTTGCGAGCAGGTTTTTCAGGAATGAAATGCCCCGGTTTTCGAAGGCGGCCCATCAAGGCGCGGTCGCGCTGCCGAATGCTGCAATTGCCCTTCCGGGGTTAGCGCTTTCCTCAATCTTTTCCTGTTATCTGCAGTCATGGCGAAGATCGTGGCATTGGCTGCATATTTCTATCAGGCTGCGGTGGCTTTCGGGCTGCTGATCGCTGTGGCGCATCTGCTGACGCCAGCGGATTATGCCGCCTATTCGCTGTTCATCTCGATCAGCCAGTTTGCGGCGATCCTCTGCTTCGAATGGGTTCGTTTTGCCTGCAGCCGCTTCTATCCGGGGCATGGACCTGGGAGCGAGGCGCTGGAGCGCAAGGCGCTGACGGTAGAATTCGCGGCATGCTCGGCAATCTGCCTGATCGCCGCTTCCGTCTCGATCTTCTTTTCTATCTCTGCAGAGATTGCCGTGCTTGGCGGCCTGGTTGCGATCTTCCAGGGTGGCAGCGACCTGCATCTTACCATGCTGCGCTTTCGTCAGGAATTTCGCGTCTTTTCGCGGCTGCAGGGTTCGCGTGCGACGATTCTGGCGATCGGTACGCTTGCGGGCGCGGCGATTGCCCCGACCTTCCCATGGACCGTCGCCGGTCTGATGGCCGGCTATCTTGCCTATGGGCTCCTTGCCGTACTTTTGACCCGCAATAGTCTGCACGAGGCGGCTTCGTTCGAGAAGGCCCTGGTACGAAAGCATTTCGTGTATGGCAGCGTCGCCGCGAGCGCCTCCGTTATCGGCATGCTGACACCGCTGGGATTGAAGTCCATCCTTACGGCCATG
The DNA here is from genome assembly GCF_000330885.1 of Rhizobium tropici CIAT 899. NCBI lineage: Bacteria > Pseudomonadati > Pseudomonadota > Alphaproteobacteria > Hyphomicrobiales > Rhizobiaceae > Martinezella > Martinezella tropici. The sequence goes on along the minus strand of NC_020059.1, from coordinate 2,263,351 downwards.
TTGGGAGCGGGTGGCGCTGCCGGCGCGCTGCTGGCGCTTGATCTGCTGCAGCGACCCTTTATCCTGATCGTCTCTGCGCTGCAGGCAATTCAATATCCCGATGTCGTCACGACCTATGATCGCGATGGGCGGACGCCTGCCTTTGCCAAACAGCTTGGCGAATATTATTCGCTGCTGACCGGTCTGACGCTGATGACGGCCGCCGGCATTTTCGCGCTATTGCAGCCGGTCGGGCAATTGGTCATCGCAGCTGGTTTGCGCAAGGAGTTTCTTGCCGTCGCCCCCTTTGTCATCGGCCTTGCGACATGCCGTGCGCTGACGGCCAATATGCTGCCCACCCCTGCGCATCTACAGCACCGGTTGCTGACGATCTTTCTGCTCGCGGCACTGGATTGTGCATTACTGAATATGGGCACGATGATCGGCGGCTATCTCGGCTCTTACCATGATGCTGCGCTTATGGCCGGTGGCATGATCGGCGCGCTGTGTGCCATGGTGATCGGTGTGAAGGTGATGATGTCCCTTGCCTTCGATTTCGTCTGGCCGCCCGTTATCCTGTCCGCCATCGGGCTCGCCCTGCCGGTGCTAGCGACGATCGGCTTTGGGTACTCGCTATGGATATTCGTGGCCGGGGGCGTGGTTGGCGGCGCGCTCTTCTGTCTGCTCGGCCTCTACAGCTATTTCGTCATCATGTTCAGGCGGCAAGCTCCGCTATAAAGCCTCTCAAAGCGTTTCCAGCATGGAGAGGACGCGATCTGCGCTGCCGTCCCATGAAAAGCGCTTGATGTTCTCGTAGCCACGCCGGCGCAGATCTTCGCGGAGCGTCTCATCCGTCACGATCCTGCGCATGGCATCGACGAGTTCGTCCTGTCGGAACGGATCGAAGTAGAGTGCGGCATCGCCCGACGCCTCGCGCACCGCAGGAATATCGGCCGCAAGCACCGGGCAGCCTTGAGTCATTGCTTCTAATGGCGGGATACCGAAACCTTCGTAGAGGCTCGGAAAAACGAAAGCCGTGGCATGACGCTCCAGCGCGGCGATTTCCGCGTCGGCGAGCCGGCCGGGGAAGAGCAGGCTGTCGTTCGATTGCTGGCTGTCCGATTTGAACACGGTCGGTGCGGAGCCGCCCACGACGACGAGCTTCTGATTGGTATCCTTGAGCGCCTCGAAAGCGCGGATGGCAAAATCGAGGTTCTTGTTGGGTTTCATTGTTCCCACAAGCAGGAAGAAGCCGTTCGCCTTCAGACCAAGTCGCAGCATGACGGCCTCATCCGGCTCGATGGCGGCATAGTGATCGACGGCATTGTAGACGACGTCGATGCCGGCTGACGGAACCCGGAACACGGATGCAAGCTCCTGCCGTGAGAATTCCGAGACGGTGCCGATCTTGGCGGTGCGTGTCAGCACGGTCCCGAGAGCACTGTGCAGCAGGCGGTAGCTGCGCTTGAAGGACTGCGGATGGCGGAAGATCGTCACGTCATGGATGACGACGGCCTGGCGGCGATGCAGAAGCGGGCCGCTGCCGCCGAAGCCGATCAGGCGGCTGCCGCGCGAGCGTAAAAGCAGCGACGTCTGCTCCCAGATGTGGCCGGGACCGGAGCCGAATTTGTCAATTTCGATGGTAGAGAGCTTGAGATCCACGGGCGTATCGCGTGGTACGGCCAGCCGCCAGTGTGCACCTTTCAGCGAGGTGGGCAGGGCGCCTGCGGAAATCTTGCGATCGAGCGCCAGCGTCAGCTCGCGGGCGAAGCGCTGCACGCCTGACAAGGGCTGGCCGAGGAAACGCCCGTTGATAACAATAGATTGCACGCGCAAAACCCGATATTTCATTGATCGGGAACAGCTTGCATCATTTTGTTTAGAGAAGGTTTAGCTGGACTTGCGCGATTTTACGCAAGCGCATCCTTGCTGCTGATCACCGCAACACCACGGGCTCGCATCTCGTCGATTGCCGATTTGACGCCGGCGGGATCGATGCCTCGGCTTGCATCTTCGATGAAGCGGACGGTAACGCCAGGCAGCATTTCAACGGCATCGAGTGCCGAGAATTTCACGCAGTAATCGGTCGCCAGGCCGCAAAGATCGAGTTCGGTGACATCCTGACTGCGCAGATAGGCGGCAAGGCCGGTCAGGGCTGCCTGATCGTTGTCGCGGAAGGCGGAATAGCTGTCGACTGCGGGGTTCTGGCCCTTCTGCTGGATGAAATCGACGGAGGTCAGATGAAGGTCGGGATGGAACCCGGCATCTTCGCTGTTCTGGACGCAGTGATCGGGCCACATCATCTGCGGCTTGCCCGAGAGCATGCCGATTTCAAAGGGTTTCTTGCCGGGATGGGAGGAGGCGAAGCTGCCATGACCAGGCGGATGCCAATCCTGTGACGCGATGATGAGATCGTATTTGCCGCTGTCGATGAGCTCATTGGCAGCGGGCACGATCTCATCGCCTCCAGGCACTGGAAGATTGCCGCCAGGGCAGAAGCCGGTCTGGATATCGATGAGCAGCAGCGCTTTCATGAGGCCTGTCCTTCCGTTTTGTTGCGCTGCACGATGCCAAGCGGCGCGTTTCGGATCAAGCCCTTTGCGCCTCGCCGATGAAGGCGGCGAGGCGCGATGGTTTGCAAATGCTTATGCCGGCCTGTGGCCCTTGAGGCCATAGAAGGCAATGTAGACATAGCAGATGATCGGCATCAGGAAGGCGAGGTGAATGCCGATCGTATCGGCAAGGCCGCCCTGGACAACAGGCAGGATCGCGCCGCCGACGATGGCAAGGCAAAGAATGCCCGAGCCTTGGCTCGTATATTTGCCGAGGCCATGCAGCGCCAGGCTGAAGATCGTCGGGAACATGATGGAATTGAACAGACCGATCGCCAGCACGGACCACATGGCGACATGGCCTGTCGTCAGCACGGTCACCAGCAGGAGGACGATCGCAATGGCGGAATTGAAGGCGAGCGCCTTGCCATCATCGATATGGCGCATGATTGCCGAGCCGACGAAGCGTCCGACCATCGCGCCGCCCCAGAAATAGGAGACGTAGTGGGCGGCATCGGACTCGGAGAGATGGGCAATATCGGGCTGGCTCAGGAAGTTCACCAGGAAGCTGCCGACGCTGACTTCGGCGCCGACATAAACAAAGATGCCGACAGCGCCGAGCACGAGATGGCGGTACTGCCAGGCGGAGCCGCCGCCGCGCATCGGCTCGACGGTTTCTTCATCTTCGACCTCGGGCAGCTTCAATGCGGCAAAGACGGCAGCAAGCACCAGGAACGCAGCGGCAAGAAGCAGGTAGGGAAATTTGACCGCACCGGCCTCGGCAAGCCGCATGGCGTCGAGCTGCTCCGGCGTCGCATTGGTGGCCGCAACGGTCGCGGCGGACAGGATAAGCATGGCGCCGAAGTAAGGTGCAATCGTCGTACCGAGGGAGTTGAAGGCCTGCGTCAGGTTCAGACGGCTAGCGGCCGTATCCGGTGGTCCCAATACGGTGACATAGGGGTTGGCGGCGACCTGCAGGATCGTGATGCCGGTGGCGAGCACGAAGAGCGCGCCCAAGAAAAGGGCGTAGACTCGGTAGGTGGCGGCTGGAATGAATAGGGCGCAGCCGACAGCCGCGATCGCGAGGCCGACAACGATGCCCCATTTATAGGTGATGCGCTTCACGAGCGTGCCGGCAGGCAGCGATATGATGGAGTATGCGCCGAAAAAGCAAAGCTGGATGAGCATTGCCTGGGTGTAATTGAGCTGAAAGACGCTTTTCAGGTGCGGGACCAGAATATCGTTCAGGCAAGTGATGAAGCCCCACATGAAAAAGAGTGAGGTGAGTGCGATAAGTGCGAATTGGTAATTGCCCTGGCCTTGGTGTGCGGATGCACGCGCGCTGGTGGGCGCAGAGCTTGTTGCTGAGCCAGCCACTTTTTTATCCTCGGTTTTTGTTGTTACCAGGCTTCGAGATTCGAGCCGGACGAAAAGCCCGAACGGGCCGAAAGAAGAACTGGCGGCGGCTTGCCGAGACACCCGCGGGAAACGCAGAATCCCGAAGCCGCTTCAATCGATATAATCGATTGGATTATCATTGGTAGCTTGCTAGGCATGCGGATTCTGCAATGCTGCAATGCAATCGCTTGCAAGGGTGGAATGTCTAGCCATGCCTTCCGGTTTTGGGGCGGCCTATTCGATTGGGGCCGCTGCCGACGTCAGTCGAGGCTGTGCAAATAGCCGAGAACGGCGCGTTTCACGCGCAGAGCCAGCTGGTTTTTATCCTTGTCGCCATGGTCCCCTGCGGCATCGACCATTCCCTTGATGATGGCGACCACGTCGCGGCTGGCCACTTCGATATCGGCCTGCGGCGGCAAATCCGGTCGCAGCAGGGTTGCGCGCGTGAGTTCGAAGAATCGCCATTTGACCGCTTCGGTGGCGGCATCGAGCGGCAGCCGCGCTTCCTCGAAATCGAGCAAGCGGGCAAGCGCCGGCCGGCGAAGCTGCTGTTCGACGCAAGGGAGGATGAGCGCCGACAAGGCCTCGCTGCCGGTGGGCTTGTCGGCGGCAATTTCCGCCTCTGCGACGAGGCGGGAAGTCTCGCGCAGGATCAAGGCTCCGATCAGCGCATCCTTGCGTGGAAAATACTGATAGAGCGAGCCGACGCTGACGCCGGCCTTCTCCGCGATGGCATTGGTGGAGAAGGCTTCATGGCCGCGCTCTTCCAAAATGCGAGCCGCAGCCTCCACGATCGCTTCGACCGTTGCGAGCGAGCGGGCTTGTCTTGGCGCTTTTCTCGGCGCGGCACGTCTGTGGAGCGGGCTTTCGGACATGTTCCTGGAATGCGAGTAGCGAAAAGCGAATTATCGCTCATATTACAGGCCGCGACCCAACGAAACAAGCATTTCAGCGAACATGCCAGGATTGAGTTCTCAGGCATGGTGGAGAGCGCTTGTGCGAACGACAAGGAGATTTGACGCATGTCCAAAGAAATTAGAACCGCGATCGTAACCGGCGCATCCAAAGGGATTGGTGCCGCCATTGCGAAGCAGCTTGCCGCCGACGGCTTTCAGATCGTCGTCAATTACGCATCGAGTTCCGAAGAGGCCGCCGATGTTGTCGCCGGTATCGCTGCGGCGGGTGGTCGCGCGATTGCGGTGCGTGCCGATGTCGCCGATGCCGCGGCCGTGACCGAATTGTTCGATCGCGCCGAAGCGGAGTTCGGAAAGGTCGACGTGCTCGTCAACAATGCCGGGATCAGCAAATTCTCGCCATTGGCCGAGGTTTCTGATGAGGATTTTCAGCAGCAGATCGCCGTCAACCTTACAGGCACCTTTAACGGAATGCGCGAAGGTGCAAAGCGGGTGTGCAATGGTGGCCGCATCATCAATCTCTCCACGAGCATTATCGGTCACTATTCCCCCGGCAACGGCGTCTATGCCGCGACGAAGGCGGCAGTAGAGGCAATGACGCATATTCTTGCCAAAGAGCTCGGTCCGCGCGGCGTCACCGTCAATGCAGTCGCGCCGGGGCCGATCGCGACCGAATTGCTGTTCAAGGGGCGGTCCGAGGCGCTGATCCAGCGGCTGATAAACGACATTCCGCTCGGACGCCTCGGGCTGCCTGAAGATATCGCCCAGATCGTATCGTTTCTGGCGGGGGCGCAGAGCGGCTGGGTCAACGGCCAGATCATCAGGGCAAACGGCGGACGCAACTGAGATCGTGCAGCGAGGCGAAGAAGCCTTTGCGGCGGAAAGATCGTCTCCTGCGAGAAATCGCGATACCGAGTGATGCTATCGCGAGACTGGAAGTGTCTCGCGATAGCTTTCCCGTCGCTTCGTTGCGGGCTCAGTCGAATGCCAATCCTTCCTCGGCGATGGACTTCCTAACGGCCTCCCGTTGCCTCATGCGGCCATACCAAGCCTCAAGATTGTGCAGCGCGTCGAAATGAATGCCGGCTTTGTAATAGGATTTCAGCCACGGAGCCTGACCCCATCCTGTCAGTGCAAACAGATAGGCATCGGCAACCGTGAATCTGTCGCCCATCAGGAAGGGACGATCGGCGAGATGCGCGTCGATCCATTGATATCGCTTTTCAAGCTTCGGTCTTGCGGTCTCGACATAGCTTCCCGCGAGCCGCGCATAGAGAAGCGGAATGAACCCCTTGTGGATTTCCGTCGACAGGAAACCGAGCATTTCCTGCAGCCTGTAGCGCTCCATCGTGCCGGCGGCCGGCGCCAGTTCAGCCTCGGGCTTCAGATCCGCCAGATATTGGACGATCGCCGGCCCTTCGCGCAGGAGGCTGCCGTCGCCGAGATCGAGCAGGGGGACATAGCCGTGCGGGTTGATGTCGTAGAAATCGAGTCCGGTTTCGGTCTTGTGGCTGGCGTGATCGACCTTGATCAGGTCCACGTCCAGGCCGAGTTCGTTGATAACGATATGGGGCGAGAGTGAGCAGCTTGCGGGCAGATAATAGAGCTTCACGAGGGTCTCCATGGGGTTTCCGGTGCCAACCTTCGATTGGAAGGGTTAGCGCTGAACCATGTAGTCCACCTGGTATGGAATCGTAAGAACGGAAAAGTTTGACATCTAGGTACAAAAATTATACCGCCATGCATACGAGGTATGCGCGATGAAAAACACCGTGACGGGTTGCTCCGTGGAAGAGGCGATGCACTTGCTGGGAGGCCGCTGGCGGCTGCTGATCGTGTCCTATCTGGTTGATGGACCCCAGCGTTTCAACGAACTGCGGCGATTGATGCCTGGCATTTCGCAAAGAATGTTGACGCTGGACCTGCGGGCGCTGGAGGAGGCGGGTCTTATCAAGCGGACGGTCTATCCGACGGTTCCCGTGAAGGTAGAATATTCGCTGACGGAGGATGGACGCCGCCTGGAAAAGGTGGTGGCCGTGGTCAAGGAATTTGGGCTGTGGCTGAAGGATCGCGATGCGAAGGCGCTTGGAGAGCGTGAGGCTTTACCAGAGTTCGTAATATAAATCCCGCCAATCCGGATTTGTCTTTTCAACCACTCTATCTTCCATGCCGATACCAACGTTTCAGGGATTTTTCCCTTTGTATGGCTGAAACGATGTCTGCGTGGTCTTCATACCAGACGAGCCGCGTGCATCCGTATTTCCAAGCGAAGCCAGGCGTCAGGCCTTCGCGATGTTCGTAGATGCGGCGCTCGAGATCGGCGGTGACACCGATGTACAGCGTGCCTCGCTTGTGATTGGTGATGATGTAGGTATATCCACCCATGCGTGTGGGATGAGCATAGGAATAACAGGCGTCAAGAGACTATTGGCAGGAGGCGAGCTGCTTCGCAAAGAATAGCGCTTGCGTTTGCCACCCTATCATACTCCATGCTCCGTCATCCTCGGGCTTGACCCGAGGATCCAAGTACAAGCCTTGATGTTTATGCAAATTAGATCGCTTTGCGTGGCGGCAGCGGCATCTACATTGCATGCTTGCTTGTGATTCAAAGAGTATGATGCATTCGATGGGAGCGCTTGTGCGTGGATCCTCGGGTCAAGCCCGAGGATGACGGCGTGTGTGGGTGGGAAGGAGATCCACAATCAGCCCCGACTGTTGATAGCTACCCTCTGGTCCCAAACCAGAGGCCTTGTCGTATCACACCCTCTCCACAAATCCATCCAACACCCTTTTCTGCCCGGCGCGGTCGAATTCGATCGTCAGCTTGTTGCCCTCGATTTCCGAGACGTTGCCGTTGCCGAATTTGATGTGGAAGACGCGGTCGCCGATGGCGAATTTGGAGGGTTCGGAGGAGGTGGATTTGGCCACCAGCTCGCCGTCGATGGTGCGCACCTTGGGGCCGCTTTCGCCGTAGCCGATGCGTTCGACGGCGTGGCCGGAGCGGCTGCCCCAGTTGTCGCGCGTCGCATCATTGCGGTTGGCTTGGGCGCGTTTCCAGCCGGGCGTGGAATAGGAATTGGCGAAAGGATCTGCCTTGTCGAAGCGGGACTGGCCGTAGCCGCCGCGGCCATATCCGCCATAGGATTGCTCGACTTCGGCGACCTGAACATGCATTTCCGGCAGTTCGTCGAGGAAGCGGGAGGGGATAGTCGATTGCCAGAGGCCGTGGATGCGGCGGTTGGAAACGAACCAGATGTGGCAGCGGCGCTTGGCGCGGGTGATGCCGACATAGGCGAGGCGGCGCTCTTCCTCGAGGCCGGCGCGACCGCTTTCGTCGAGCGAGCGCTGATGCGGAAACAGGCCTTCTTCCCAGCCGGGCAGGAACACGGTATCGAATTCCAGACCCTTGGCGGAGTGCAGCGTCATGATGGAGACGGCATCGAGATTTTCGTTCTGCTCGGCATCCATGACGAGGGCGACGTGCTCGAGGAATCCACGCATGGACTCGAAGCTGTCCATGGAGCGGATCAGTTCTTTCAGGTTTTCCAGGCGCCCCGGCGCTTCCGCCGATTTGTCGTTCTTCCACATGTCCGTATAGCCGGACTCTTCGAGGATCTGCTCGGCAAGCTCGGTATGCGGCGTGTTTTCGAGCAGACCCTGCCAGCGGCGGAAAGACTGCACGACGTCGAACAGCGCCTTGCGCGCCTTCGGCTTCATCTCGTCCGTCTCGATGATATCGGCTGCCGCCGCCAGCATCGGGATATCGCGCACACGGGCGTAGTCGTGCAGGGCGCGAACCGTGGTGTCGCCGAGGCCGCGCTTCGGCGTGTTGATGATGCGCTCGAAGGCGAGATCGTCGGCCGGTTGGCAGACGAGGCGGAAATAGGCCATGGCATCGCGGATTTCGAGGCGCTCGTAGAAGCGAGGGCCGCCGACGACGCGATAGTTCAAACCGAGCGTGACGAAGCGGTCTTCGAACTCGCGCATCTGGAAGGAGGCGCGCACGAGGATGGCGATGTCGTTGAGATTGTGCTTGTTGCGCTGCAGTTGCTCGATCTCTTCGCCGATCGCGCGTGCTTCCTCCTCGGAATCCCAGGAGGCATGCACCTGCACCTTGATGTCATCGGGGTCGGAGCGATCGGTGAACAGCGTCTTGCCGAGCCGGCCCTCATTATGGGCGATCAGATGCGCGGCGGCACCGAGAATGTGTTCGGTGGAGCGGTAGTTGCGTTCCAGCTTGATGACCTTGGCGCCCGGAAAATCCTTCTCGAAGCGCAGGATATTGTCGACCTCCGCGCCGCGCCAGCCATAGATCGACTGGTCGTCGTCGCCGACGCAACAGACATTCTGCGGCTCGCCCTTCTGCCGCTGCGCCAGCAGGCGAAGCCACATGTACTGTGCCGTGTTGGTGTCCTGATACTCGTCAACCAGGATATAGCGAAAGCGCTGGTGATAATCCTTGAGGATATCGGGATTCTGCCTGAATATATTGATCGGATGCAGCAGGAGATCGCCGAAGTCGCAGGCGTTCAGCGTCTTCAGGCGGTTCTGGTAGGCGGCATAGAGTTCGCGGCCCTTGCCGTTGGCAAAGGCGCGCGCGTCGCCTTCCGGAATATCGGCGGGGCTCAGGCCCTTGTTCTTCCAGGTATCGATCATGCCGGCAAACTGCTTGGCCGGCCAGCGCTTGTCGTCGAGCCCTTCGGCCTGGATCAGCTGCTTGATCAGGCGGATGACGTCGTCGGTATCGAGAATCGTGAAGCTGGAGGTGAGGCTCACCAGCTCGGCATGACGGCGCAACAGCTTGACACCGATCGAGTGGAAGGTGCCGAGCCAAGGCATGCCTTCGACCGCGCCGCCGACGAGCAGCGCGATGCGTTCCTTCATCTCACGGGCCGCCTTGTTGGTGAAAGTGACCGCGAGGATCTGGCTGGGGAAGGCGCGGTTGGTGGAGAGAATATGAGCGATGCGCGTCGTCAGCACGCGCGTCTTGCCGGTGCCGGCGCCCGCAAGCACCAGAACGGGGCCGTCGAGCGTTTCCACGGCTTCCGTCTGCTCGGCATTAAGGCCCGAGAGGTAATCTGGCCGGCGGCCGCTATCGCGTGCCGCCATGGCGCGGGCCGCGATGCCGCCGCCAATGCTGCCGGCAGCCGGCGCTGAACGGCGCGGCGCGGTGTGCTCCGGCTCCTCGTCAAAGAAGGGAATGTCGTCATGTCCAATGGTCATGCGGCCCAATGTAATGATTCTACCCCGAAAGGCAAAAGAAACGGGCCGAAATTAGAACAAAAAGTGCACATTCGCAGCTCTTGATGCGCGTTTTGCATCACGGAGCGGACATGCCGACAAGTCAGTAAAACGTGTCGTTGTCTCACCGAAGATTACAACTTCGTTTGTACCTAAAATGTGGTTTAGCAGTCGATTCATGGGAAGCAACGGCCACGTGAAAAGATGTCGACTCGACGCGGTACACGATGCTTGCCAACCGTCGCGCCGCGGAATAGCGACGAGCACGTCGGGGCTAAGCCAGTTATCACTCCCGCGCATAATTATGGTGAATTATGCGTTGTTCTTAGCGCATTCTTAAGCATGTTTGCTAATCATAGCGATATGTAACCGCCAGAGCGCAGGTGTTGTTTTTGCCTGGCTCTCCTGTTTGCCGATGCGATCGGCCCGCGCGCATGAGCGCCCGCGGCAAGGTTCCGATGTCTCCTTGTATGTGTTGCGTATTGTTGCGTTCGGAGTTCATGTGCCGTGAGTATTTTTTCGACCTTCATCAGGGTCAGTCCCTCTATGAATACAGCGCTGGAAGTGCTGAGGGACACCCAGGCCAAACTGGGGAATGCCGAACGACAGATGTCGTCGGGCCTGCGGGTTCAAACGGCCAGAGACAATGCTACCTACTGGAAAATCTCGACTTTGACGCATACCGACGTGGGTGCGATTTCGTCGGTTCAGGACGCGCTCGGTCTCGCCGCCTCGACCGTCAGCACGGCTTCCACGGGTGTCGGCAGCGCGATCGACGTCGTGACGGAGATCAGGACGAAGCTTGTCAGCGCCTATGAGACCAGCGTCGACAAGACGAAACTCAATGATGAGATTGCGCAGCTGAAACAGCAGCTGCGCAGCATCGGAGAGTCTGCGACCTTCAATGGCGTCAACTGGACGATGCTGCGGGATGGCGCCGATCCCACCGATCCGCACGAAGTGCCGGGTTCGCTGATCCGCGGCAGCAACGGGACGGTTTCGATCGGCATGTTGAGCTATGCAGGCGTGAGTTCGACGAGTGGCCCGATCACATCGGCCGATGCGCGTTATCTGATCGATGACCAGTCGAGCGGCTCCGGCGGATATGGCGTACTGACGTCGACGTCTTTCGCGACCGAGGCCGGGGCTGCAAGGAACTATGTGCTCGTCAGCACTCAGAACGGCAATACGAGCGGCCAGGTGGAGATCTCGCTCGATGCGAATACGACCCAAGGGGCTATCGCCGACATGGTCAACACAGTGACGGGAATGTTGAACCAGCTCAAGACGATCGGGTCCGCCTTCGGCTCCCTCGAATCGCGCATCAATCTCCAGACCGAGTTCGCCAAGAATTTGAGCGATTCTCTGACCAGCGGGGTCGGGAAGCTTGTCGATGCCGATATGGAGCAGCAATCGAGCAAGGTTCTGGCGCTGCAGGCTCAGCAGCAACTCGGGCTGCAATCGCTCTCGATCGCCAATGCCAGCTACAATACGGCCTTGCAGCTTTTTCAGAATCTCTGAGAGCCACCCAAAATCATAAGAGGCAGAGTTATGCGTATCCTCGTCGTGTCGGTGGCTTTAGCCGTTTTTTCGCTCGGCTGGAGCATTCGCGGCGCTCTCAGGGGCAGCGTCAACGCGATGGTGATATGGCTCGGCTTCGCGATGTTCTGGGGCATGATGGCTATTATGTATTCGATGGCTCGCGGGAGATATTGAAAGATTGCTGCCGAAGTTGCTCCCGTCCCCAAGATATAAGGGCGTCGTAGATTTCTCTTCACGATATTGCCGCAATGCTTCATATCTGCTGCGGCCATCGAACCGGAGAGCGATGATTCCATGATAAAGAGAATTGCCATTCTTGCCCTAGCGGCAGCATTTTTGAACGCATGCACGACCACCGATCCGTATACGGGTGAGCAGAAAGTTTCCAACACGGCCGGCGGTGCGGCGATCGGTGCCGGTGTCGGCGCGGTCGCCGGCCTTCTGATCGGCCATTCGCCGGCCTCGCGCCGCAATGCCGCGCTGATCGGCGCAGGCGTCGGTGCGCTCGCAGGTGCGGGCATCGGCAACTACATGGACCAGCAGGAATCCGAACTGCGTGCGCAGCTGCAGGGCACCGGCGTTTCGGTCACCCGCGTCGGCGACCGCATCATCCTCAACATGCCGTCGGCAATCACCTTCGACATCGACCAGGATGCGATCAAGCCGGAATTCTTCCCGACGCTCAATTCCGTCGCGATCGTTTTGCGCAAGTTCAACCGTACGCTGATCGACGTCAACGGCCATACGGATTCGACTGGCAGCCTGCAGCATAACCAGGATCTGTCCGAACGTCGCGCCGGATCGGTTGCCTCCTACCTCGGCAGCCAGGGTATCGACCAGCGCCGTATGTCGGCTATCGGCTTCGGTCCATCGCAGCCGGTTGCAACGAACGCAACGGAGGCCGGTCGCGCACAGAACCGCCGCGTCGAGATCCAGATCGCACCGATCACGCAGAACGGCTAAGCCTTTTCAACAAAGACGGCCGGGTCTCACGATCCGGCCGTTTGCTTTGCGCGTCCGATCACGCGTGCATGCTGGCGCCCTTAGTGATCTTGTCGACGATTTTCTTGTCCGCGCGCAAGGCGATGCCGACGACCTTGGCGTCCTCGGGCGCGAATTCGGAAAAGACGGCGCGGTTGGCCGTATCATGGCCGGTTGAAAACATTTCCTCGATGAAGATGGAAGACGTGACGCCACGCTCCAGCGAGCGGCGGTGGATGGCGGTAATGCTCTCCTTGTCGGCCGAGAGCACGATGATGGGCTGGATCGACAAAGCGTTGTAGACGTTGCCCGTGCGATCGCGATAGGCTTCGCCGATAATATCGGGATGTTGTCCGGCAATGCCTGTCGACAGGAAGGCCGTTACATTCAGCTTTTGCCAGGATTGAAGGTCGCTTCGCAGAACGATCGCGATTTTGGTATCGAACATCGATGGTCACTTTCATGCAGTCTGGAAATGGGACATTGCACGACGATGTAGCCGGACAGATATTCGAGGGTCTTGAACGTTTGTGCGTGACGCCGGAGAGCAATCGCATACTGTCCGCGCCTGCCTATCCGGGCATCGAACGCATCCAGGCGCAGTTTCGTGGCGATGCCTTCGAACTACACCGGCACGATACTTATGCGCTTGGCGTCACCATGCGCGGCGTGCAGACGTTCCGCTATCGCGGCGAACAGCGCTACAGCCTGCCCGGGCGGGTGATCATTCTTCATCCGGACGAACTGCATGACGGCGGGGCCGCGACCGAGGACGGCCTCGTATACCGGATGCTGTATCTGGAACCATCGGTACTGTTTCAATGCCTTGAGGCGGCGCGTGTCGGCCTGCCTTTCGTCGATGACCCCGTGGTGGAAGACAATCGTCTCGCCGGCTTGTTGCTGGCGGCGCTTGGTGAGCTCGATCGCGAGCTGGATGAGCTCTTCGTTGACGATTTCGTCTCGCGGCTCACCGACGGACTTGTCCAGCACGCCCGTTTGCCGCAACGGCCTTTGGGTAGCATTGCCTGGGGGCAGGTGAAGACTGCGCGGGACTATCTCGAGGCGCATGTCACGCGAGGTGTGCGCTCGCAGGAACTTGAGCGCATCACCGGTCTCGATCGCTTTGCGCTAGCGCGGCATTTCCGTGCCGCCTTTGCAACAAGCCCGCATCGGTTCCTGCTGATGCGCCGGCTGCAGCAGGCAAAGGCGATGATCGGCGCGGGAGAGCCGATCGCGGAAGTGGCCGCCGCAACCGGGTTTGCCGATCAGAGCCATCTCACCCGGCATTTCAAGAAGGCGTTCGGCGTTGCTCCAGGTGCCTGGAACACTATGGTCCAAAGAACCGTTTAGCCGAGCTTGCCGACCTTCAATGCAGGCCGAGGAACTGCTTGAGTTCAGGCGTTTGCGGGTTGGCAAAGACTTCGCCCGGCGGTCCGATTTCGTGCACGCGCCCCTGGTGCATGAAGACCACGCGCGAGCAGACGTCCCGGGCGAATTTCATCTCATGCGTCACCATCAGCAGCGTCATGCCTTCGCCGGCCAGTTCGCGCACGACAGCAAGAACTTCCGCCACCAGCTCCGGGTCCAGCGCGGAGGTGATTTCATCGCAGAGAAGCGCGATCGGCTGCATGGCGAGTGCTCTTGCGATGGCGACGCGCTGCTGCTGGCCGCCGGAGAGTTCATCCGGATAGGCGTCGAACTTGTGCCCGAGGCCGACGCGATCGAGCATGCGCCGCGCCATCGCCTCGGCTTCGGCCTTGGCGGTCTTCTTGACCACCATCTGCGAGAGCATGACGTTACGCCCCGCGCTCAGATGCGGAAAGAGATTGAATTGCTGGAAGATCATGCCAACCTTCAGCCGGAGCGCCTTCAGATGCAGGTCGTCAGGTAAAAGCTGTGCGCCGGCCACAGAAATCGAGCCGTCATTGATCGTCTCCAGCCCGTTGATGCAGCGCAGCAGTGTCGATTTTCCGGAGCCGCTCTTGCCGATGATAGCGATGACTTCGCCGGGCTCGACATCGAGGTTGATGCCCTTCAGGACTTCATTGGTGCCGAAGCTCTTGCGGACTTCAGTGATTTCGATGAGCGACATTGAGCTTCCTCTCCAGGATCTGGCTGCTCTTCGACAGCGGCCAGCACAGGGCGAAATAGATAAGCGCGACAAAGCCATAGACGGTGAACGGCTGAAAGGTCGCATTGGTGATGACGGTGCCGGCCTTCGATAGCTCGACGAAGCCGATGATGGAGGTCAGGGCGGTGCCCTTGACGACCTGCACCGAAAAACCGACCGTCGGCGGCACGGCGATGCGCAGCGCCTGCGGCAGGATGACGTAGCGCATCTGCTGCAGATAACCCATGCCGAGACTTGCCGATGCTTCCCATTGTCCCTTGGCGACGGCCTCGACGCAGCCGCGCCAGATTTCCGTCAAAAAGGCAGCCGACCAGAGGGTGAGTGCGACGCCGGCAGCCAGCCAGGCCGGCACGTCTATGCCGAAGAGCCCGAGGCCGAAGAAGGCGAGGAAGAGCTGCATCAGCAGCGGCGTGCCCTGGAACAGTTCGACGAAATATCTGACCGCGATGCGGCCGGCCTTGGCCTTGCCGATGCGCAGGAGCAGAAGGATTGCGCCGACGATGGCGCCGCCGGCGAAAGAGACGAGCGATAGTAATATCGTCCAGCGTGCGGCCAGAAGCAGGCCGCGCAGAATATCCCATGTGGTGAATTGGATCATTGGCGGACCCTGCGTGGAAAGATCAGCTTGCCCACTGCCGCAAGTGCCTGCCGAAGCAGGACCGCCAGCGCCAGGTATATCGCCGTGGATACGAAATAGGCCTCGAACGCACGGAACGAGCGCGACTGGATGAAGTTTGCCGCGAAGGTCAGGTCCTCGGCGGCGATCTGTGAGACGACGGAGGAGCCGAGCATGACGATGACGACCTGAGAGGACAGTGCCGGCCAGATGCGCTGCAGGGACGGAACGAGGACGACATGCCGGAAGGTCTCGAACCGGGTCATGGCAAGGCTGGCGCCGGCTTCGAACTGGCCGCGCGGCGTTGCCTGTATGCCGGCGCGGATGATCTCGCAGCTATAGGCTCCGAGATTGATGATCATGGCGAGATTGGCTGCGGTCATCTCGTTCATCTGAACGCCAATGCCGGGCAGGCCAAAGAAAATGAAGAAGAGCTGGATCAGAAACGGCGTATTGCGGATGAGCTCGACATAGGCAGCCACAAAGGGTTTGAGCCAGCTCGGGCCAAGTGCGCGAGCCCAGGCGCAGGCAATTCCGAGGATAATGCCTAGCACGGCGCCGATAAGGGTCAGCTCCACCGTGACGAGAACGCCCTTGATCAGCGTGGGATAGTATTCGGCAAGCCAGCCGAAATCGAAGTGATAGCGCATGGGAGAAAGCCTCGCTGAGACCGATCACGCCGCCGAATGACGGCGCAATCAGTCCTGCGTTGATCAGAAGCCGGCCGGCAGGTCGGCGCCCAGCCACTTCTGCGACATCTTATTCAGTGTCCCGTCCGCCTTGGCGGCGGCAATGATGTCATTGACCTTCTTCTGCAATGCCTGCTCGTTCTTGTTCAGGCCGATGAAGCAGGGGGAGTTGGTGATGAGGAATTTCATCTCGGGCTTCTTCGGCGGATTTCTGGCAAGAATGGCCGCCGCGACGACATTGCCGGTTGCAACCAGCTGAACCTGTCCGGACAGGAAGGCGGAGATGGTGCCGTTATTGTCCTCGTAGCGCTTGATCGTCGCATCTTGCGGCGCGACCTTGGTCAGGGCGAGATCCTCGATCGCGCCGCGGGTGACGCCGATCGTCTTGCCGGAAAGGTCTTCCGGCTTCGTGGCCGCGACATCGCCGGGACCGAAGACGCCGTTGAAGAAGGGCGCGTAGGGGTCGGAGAAATCGATGACCTTTTCGCGATCGGGGTTCTTGCCGAGGCTTGAGATCACCAGATCAACCTTGTTGGTCTGCAGATAGGGAATGCGGTTGGCACTGGTGACGGGAACAAGCTCAGTTTTCACGCCGAGTTTTTCGCCGATCAGATTGGCGATGTCGATGTCATAGCCCATGGGTGCCATGTCCGTGCCGACACTGCCGAAGGGCGGAAAGTCCTGCGGAACGGCGACGCGCAGCGTGCCGCGCGAGGTTATGTCGCTCAGAGCATCCGCCCGAGCTGCGCCAGGGGCGGAAACTGACCCCATCGCCAGCATCGCGATACCGAGTGCCATGAGCATTTGTCTGCGCTTCATCGAATGTCCTTCCAATCGTGGCTGTATGAAAACTGAAAGGCGAAACGCAAGACATATGCCAGTCGACGGAAGACTGCCTCGCGGTGTCATGGTATGGATGAAAATGATTGGTCGGTGATCGTTGAAGCGATGGATTGCTTAAAATATAGGCAAAATTCTGCCGCGATGCTTTTTCCGGCCAGCCGATCGTCGCACCTTTGATCAATCGCACAAAACTTGAACTTATGCGCGATAGCGGCTCACTTTCATCACTGGACAGCCCCGCCTCAAATGCCCCATAGAACCGAGAGGGGTTAACGCCCTGGACGACCGCGACGGGAGATTCGGACTATGGTTTTGGCTGATGCAAAGGCGGGAACACGCAACGAGGCCGGCATATCCGCCGTTCTCGGCATTCTGAAGCAGGCCTTTGGTGAACGTTTCCAGACGGGCGAAAGTTTTCGTGCCCAGCACGCCCACACCACCACTTATATCCCATCGCAGCTACCGGACGGCGTTGTCTTTGCCGAAACGAGCGAGGACGTGCGGACTGTCGTGAAGGCATGTGCCGAACATAAGGTTCCGGTCATTCCCTTCGGGACGGGATCTTCGCTGGAGGGACAGGTGAATGCGCCGCAGGGCGGCATTTCCATCGATTTCAGCCGCATGAACCGCATTCTCGAAATCAATGCCGAAGATCTGGATTGTACGGTCGAGCCAGGCGTCACCCGCGAGCAGCTTAATACCTACCTGCGCGACACGGGCCTGTTCTTCCCCATCGATCCCGGCGCTAACGCTTCGATCGGCGGCATGGCATCGACGCGCGCATCGGGTACCAACGCCGTGCGCTATGGCACGATGAAGGACAATGTTCTGTCCGTGACCGTGGTGACTGCCAATGGCGAGGAAATCCGCACCGCCCGCCGCGCCAAGAAATCATCAGCCGGTTACGATCTGACGCGGCTTTTCGTTGGCGCCGAAGGCACGCTCGGCGTGCTGACCTCGGTCACGCTGCGCCTTCAGGGTATTCCGCAGAAGATCGCCGGCGGCGCCTGCGCTTTTCCGGACATCAAGGCGGCTTGCGATGCCGTCATCATGACCATCCAGATGGGCGTTCCCGTCGCGCGTATCGAGTTGCTCGATGCCATGCAGATGCGGGCCTGCAACCGCTATTCCGGCCTGACCTATGACGAGAAGCCGACGCTTTTCCTTGAATTCCACGGCACCGACGAGACGGTAGCGCTGCAGTCGGAGCAATTTGCCGAGATCGCGGCGGAATGCGGTGGCGGCGAATTCCTTTGGACAAGCAATGCCGAAGAGCGCAACAAGCTCTGGAAGGCTCGCCATGACGCCTATTGGGCCTGCCGCGCGCTGGCACCGGAGTTGGCTGCGCTATCGACAGATGTCTGCGTGCCGATCTCACGCCTTGCCGAATGCGTAGCGGAAACCCAGGCCGATATCGAGGCGCATGGTCTGCTGGCACCGATCGTCGGCCATGCCGGCGACGGTAATTTCCATGTGCTCGTCCTGTTTGACGACAGGACCCCTGAAGGGATCGCTGTCGTCGAGGAATTCGTCGCGCGCCTCAACGCGCGTGCGCTCGCCATGGATGGCACATGCACAGGCGAGCACGGCATAGGGCAGGGGAAGATGGCGTTTCTGGAGCAGGAGCTCGGCGATGCCGTCGATCTGATGCGTCAAATCAAGGAGTCGCTTGATCCGGATGCCATTTTCAATCCAGGGAAGATATTCCGCAGGCACTGAAAGATGGAATATTTTCATGATCTTGGCTTGCTACGCGTGCGAATGGCGCTAGGCTGCATCGGCGTTCTTCCGGTTTTTGCCATAAAAAGCCACTACACGCGCTAGAGGAGGCATGCCTCTTAAAAAGAGCTGCTGTGACAGGCGGAGATCGGGTAGAACCGTACATAGACTAAATTATGCCGTGTATGCGCTCTGACAAGCGACGCCTGCATACGTTGGGAATGAAGATTGGAGACGATACGCGTTGTTAGGTAGGGTCCTGGTTTTTCTGGGTGGATTGCTTGTGGTGGTGCTGTTCCTGGCGCTGCTCGCTCCGCTCTTCATAGACTGGACCGATTTTCGCAAGAACTTCGAGGATCAGGCGAGCCGCATCATCGGCAAGAAGGTGACCGTTCACGGCACCGTGGATGCCCGGCTCCTGCCGTTCCCGTCGGTGACGCTGCACGATGTCCGCGTCGGCCAGGAGGCTGATGGAACGCCACTCGTGCAGGTGGCCGAATTCTCCATGGATGCGGAACTTGCGCCTTTCCTTTCCGGCGAGGCGCTGATCTTCGATATGCGGGTGTCCAAGCCCAAGGTGCGGCTGCGGCTGCTGAAGGACGGCACGCTCGACTGGATGCGCGGTAGCCAGCCGGAAATTCCCGCAAAGTCCGTCGTGCTCGAAAGCGTTCACGTAGAAGACGGCGATATTCTCTTCATCGACGAGCAAACGGGCAGGACCCGGCATGTCACGGGCCTGAATGCCCAGATGTCGGCGCGATCGCTTGCCGGCCCTTGGCGTATCGAGGGTGATGCGGCCCTCGACAACGAGCATGGCAATTTCACGGTTTCCAGCAGCCAGCCTGACGACAACGGCGTCCTGCGCGTCCGCACCCGGCTGATGCCGGACCGCCATCCGCTTAATGTCGATCTCGATGGCGAACTTAAACTCGTCAACAGCAAGCCCGATTACATGGGCTCCTTCACGGCCGGGGTCAATGACAAGCAGACGCGCGATTCTGCCGATCAGAAGGCGCAGCCCCGCATCAAGGGCCGTTTCGAGCTGACGAATGACCGTATTCGCATTCCGGAATATCGCCTTGAAGTCGGTGCCGATGACGATCCTTATGTCGTCACAGGCGAGGCGACGCTGGATACAGGTTCGAAGCCGGAATTCCTGCTGACGGCCGATGGCCAGCAGATCGACGTCAACCGCCTCGGCAACAACAAGGGCACCAACGGCAAGACCAATCGCAACCCGGCAATCTCGGCGCGTCAGCGCCTCAACAATCTGATTGCGATTGCGGCCGAGATCCCGGTGCCACAGGTTCCGGGCAAGGCGACCTTCCGGCTGCCGGCGATCGTGGCGGGTGACACGACCATACGCGACGTGCAGCTCGATCTCGAACCGGCGGGAACAGGATGGAAGATCGATCATGCGATCGGCACGATGCCCGGCCGCACACAGGTCGAAGCGCGCGGCAATCTCATGCTGCGGGACGAGCCCAACTTCATCGGGAATCTGGTCGTTGCGTCCAACCAGCCGTCGGGATTGGCCTCGTGGCTTGTCGGGTCCGTCGATCCGGCGATACGCCAGCTGCGTCAGGCCGGCTTCTCTGCCGATGTCAGCCTGAAGCATGACGAGCAGCGCTTCGAAAATCTCGAGATCGCAATTGGTCCGGCCACGCTGAAAGGCCGGATCGATCGCCAGAGCGGGACGGACAAGACACCGCCAAAGCTTGCAGTCGATCTCACCGGCGATGCTCTCGACCTTGACGCGCTGAGGGCACTAACCGGGCTCTTTACAGGCCAGGATACCGAGGAATCCCTCTTCGATCATCGGATCACGGCGCATCTGCAGGCCGGAAAATTCATGGCCTTCGGTGTGCCGGCCGATAATCTCGATACGTCCTTCTCCATTGCCGACGGCGCTCTGACGATCGACAAGCTTTCGGTGCACAATGTCGCTGGCGCCGAAATCACCGCAACGGGCCGCGCCGACGGCACGCCATCCGACTACAAGGGATCGGGCGAGATCACCTTCAAGGCCGCCGATCCCGGGCCGTTTTTCGAAATGCTGCGCCAGCATTTGCCGCACCATCCCGTCATGGACCGGTTGGTGCGCAACGCCGCCTGGTATGGAAACACGGCTCTTCGCGGGGCGGTGACGCTCGGCGGGGATCAGGACAACGCGCTGACGGTGACGCTTGCCGGCGTTTCCAACGGCAGCCGCGTCAATTTCGATTATCGCATGTCCGATCTTTCAGCGTTCAAGGGCAAGGGCACCACGACGCTCGAGGGAACGCTGGAAAATTCGGTGACGTCGATCCTGTTCGGCCAGGCGGGTCTCGATCCGTTGCCTGTTGAAGCCGATGCCAATGGTCGTCTGACGCTGAAAGTGTCGGCAAGCGGCACCGATCCGGCGGATGCCGCGCTCACCTTTGCGACCGACAAGACATCGTTTACTGCAAACGGCAAAGTGGATGTCCGTCCAGCTACCTTCCTCAACGGCAACATAGCGCTGTCGTTCGAAAGCGCTGACATCGATCCCTATTTCGTGATGAACGGCATCGGTATTCCGCAGATGGGCGCCGGTTTGCCGGTGAAGTTCCAGGCCAATGCCGCATTGAACCCGGACAAGATCGTATTTTCGGATATGAAGGGGCTTTTTGCCGACAACAACATGTCCGGCACGCTGACCGTCGATCGGAAGGCGCCGAATCTAAAGGCCTCGGGTGAATTGTCGCTCGACAAGGTGGATCTCGACTGGCTGGCGGAAGCCATCTACGGGCCGATGAGCGATCCGAAAACAGGTGCGCTCAACAAGGATAAGCTCGGCCTTCCAGCCTTCAGCGGCATGGACATCGGCGTCAAACTCTCCGCGAAGCAGGTATGGCCTGGTCTGTTCGGTCCCATTTCGAATTTCACCGCCAATGCAGCTTACAGGGGCGAGGAGTTACGGCTGAATGATCTGACGGGTGGCTGGAATGGCGGTACGCTGACAGGGAGCGCGATGTTCGCTAATTCGGATGGCACCGGCCTGCTGCAGACGAAGCTCAGCCTCGCCAATGGCGATCTTGCGGCCGTTGCCTGGCAGCGCGATGGAGCGCCGCTTGCGACCGGCCGCTTCGGCCTTGCGATGAATGCCGAAGCGAGCGGCAAGAGCATTGCCGACCTTGCCGCCAATGCCAGCGGTTCGGGTGAAATGAAGCTCGGCGAGACGCATGTGCGTGGCCTCAATCTCTCTGTCATGCCGCCGCTCCTCTCGGCGACGGATCAGATTCAGGGCGATATCACCGCCGCCAAGGTGCTGCCGATCGTGCAGACGCTGTTGAACAATGGCGAAGCGGTCCTGCCGGCGACCAGCATCCCTTTCAACATTTCCGCCGGTGTGGTGCGAGCGACCAATATTGTCGCCAGCAACGATCTGGCAAAGCTTTCGGGCAATGCCGAAATCAGCCTGCCGGATGAGCGCATGCGCGGCTCACTCGGTATCGCCTTCAAGGCCGGTGCCGAAGCGCAGAGCGGGGCGGAGCCGGCCCTACGCCTCGATTTCGCCGGACCGCTCTCCGCACCTGGCCGGACGATGGATATCACGGACGTCACCAGCTTCCTGTCTGTCCGGGCATTCGAGCGCGAGCGCCGTCGGGTGGAGCGCTTGCAGGCCAATGTGCTTGAAAAGCAGCGGCTGCGGCGTGAGGTGGCGCTGTACAAGTATGTTGCAGGCGTGCGCGAGGCTCAGCGCCAGCGCGATGCCGCCGTCGAGCTGCAGCGCCGTGCAGAAGAGGAACGGTTACGCAATCTGGCTCAGCAGGCGGCCGCTCAGAAGCAGGCGGATGAAGAGGCGCGCGCCAAGCAGGCAGCGGAGGAGGCAGCCAAGGCCAAGGCGGCTGCCGACGCGCGAGCCAAGGCCGAAACCCAACATCCGACGACACCTTTGAATTTCAACGAACTGCCGGGAGTTGCCCAGTAAACCGGAAGGTTGTGGATTGATCCACATCTGGTAGGTGAAGCGCGCTCACGACATCGTCTTGAGCTCTCTGCGACTATTCAGTTGCGATCCTTCAGCCATTTAAGGACATAGAGGCGGAGCGCAGAGGAGAGATTGCTGCCGGCTTCGCGGCCGTCGTCGATCTCGGAGATCAGTGCTGCGAGCGACGTGCCGCGCGCGTTGGCGATCGCCTTCAGTTCTGTCCAGAAGGCATCCTCAAGGGAAAAGCTCGTGCGATGGCCATGCAGCGTCGCGGAATGTTTACGGATCATCGGCGGATCGATCAAAAATCGGAAATGGCGGGATATTTCTGAAAGTGATTCAAAATGCGGAAGTAAGCAACTGATTTCTGAAGTTTTTTATCTCAGAACCTAAATTAGTCTTCGGTCTTCTTGGTTTCGATTCGGCCGGCCTCATGCGCCTTTGCGGCCTTTTCGTTAAGCGTCGTCGTCAGCTTCTTCTCAGCCTTGGTCCGTCCGAAGGCGATGCGGTTCTGCTCAGCCTGCGTTTCCTTATCCGAGCGGGCCTGCTTCTTGCGAAACTGGCGCAGATTGACGATTTCGGCGCTCATGAATCTCTTTCCGTTGCCGACATGAAAAAGGGAAGCGGATGCTTCCCCTGCAATGGCTACTGCTTCTTGCGGAATGCGTCGAGAGAGACAACCGATCCCGGCTTCTTTTCCTCGCCTTCCTTGGCTGCAGCCGCAGGCGCTTCCTCGCCTTCGACCGGCACCGGATAGGCCGTGATTTCGCCGGAGGAGGTCTCTTCTTCTTCGTCGGCCAGCGGCACGTCGAATTCCAGCTCGAAATTGACTGAAGGGTCGTAGAATCCGCGGATGGCGTTGAAGGGGACGACCAGCTTTTCCGGAACGTCAGAGAAGGAGAGGCCGATCTCGAATTGGCTTTCCGTGATCTTCAGATCCCAGAACTGGTGCTGGATGACGATGGTCATCTGTTCGGGATATTTCGCCTTCAGGTGCTGCGAAATGCGCACGCCCGGGGCGCCGGTCAAAAAGGTGATGAAGAAATGGTGGTCACCGGGCAGGCGGCCTGTAGCGCCGACCTCGGTCAGCACCTTGCGGATTACTCCCCGCAGGGCGTCCTGTGCCAAAATGTCGTAGCGGATATGATCCTGCCCCATGCTTTCCTGTCTTTCGTTGGCCATGCTTTTTATAGGCTTATGCCACGCTGAGCGCCGCCGGAAAAGCCCTATGCGCGAGTCACCGCGTGTCGATCCATAATATAGCACTGGAGAAGAAGGTGAAGGCTTCTGTTGCCAGGTGCCTTCGGACCCCGCCTAAGAGTGCGACCCCTTAGGACTTTATTTGAAGTGTCACACCGCGATTAAGCAGCGAGACGAGCTTCCGCATAGTTGTCGTTTGCAACTACAATTTTAGCCCGATAACGGCGGTACAATGCCGAGCGAAAAGTCGATCTTTACACCCTTGTCGATCCTGTTTCGCCCCCATCAAAAGCCGGTCTGTCGCAAGTTCTGCCGGCCGGTTTTTGGTGGAGGCGCCGGGTACCGCCCCCGGGTCCAATAGGTTTATTACACCGCTCATTTATCGCCATAGCCGGCCCGAAGACCGGCAAGGGTGATATAGTGTTTTCCGCGAGCGAAGGGAAGGGCAATTGTCATAAATGCTTCGCGGAAACATCGGTTTGTCCGCAAGGCCGTGAGGTTTGCCTGAATTACGCTTGGCCGCGGTTGGTTTCCCGGCGGCTTGTCATTAGAATTACAAAAAGGGAATCGGCAGGCTGTCGCTCAGGCAAGCCTTATGGCCGGAAAATTCAAGCGATTTCGGAGCGGAAGATGGCTCGTCACCCAGAGTACCAATATCTCGACCTGATGGCGCATCTGCTCGAGCACGGCGATCGCCGTATCGATCGCACCGGCGTCGGCACCTTGAGTGGTCTCGGCGCGATGATGCGCTTCGATCTCTCAAGGGGGCAGATCCCGATCTTCACAACGAAGCGGGTCTATTGGAAACTCGCCGTCAAGGAGATGCTCTGGTTCCTGACGGGCGACACCAACATCCGCAATCTCCTGAAGGAAAATGTGCGGATCTGGACCGACTGGCCGCTGGCGAAATATCGCAAGGCGACGGGGGAAGAGATCGATCAGGTCGCTTTTGAAAAGCGCATTCTGGAGGACGAGGCCTTTGCTCTGCAATGGGGCGATCTCGGCCCGGTTTATGGCAAGCAGTGGCGGCAATGGCGCGATGCCGAAGGCCGCGTGCATGACCAGCTCGCCGCTGTTATCAAGGATCTCAAGGCCAATCCCGGCAGCCGCCGCATGATCTTCCACGCGTGGAATGTCGGCGAGCTCGCCGATATGGCGTTGCCTCCCTGCCATATGGTTTACCAGTTTCACGTATCGAATATCTCGGCCGAAGGGGGCAAGCGCCCACGTCTCAGCCTGATGGTCTTCCAGCGCTCATGCGACCTGTTCCTCGGCAATCCCTTCAACATCTGCCAGCAGGCGGTTTTGCTCGCCATGGTCGCACAACAGGTCGATATGGATATGGGCGAGCTGGTCTGGTCGGGTGGTGACGTCCACCTCTATCTCAACCATCTTGATGCCATCCGCGAGCAGCTCGGCCGGGAGCCGAAGCCGTTCCCGACCTTGCGTCTGCTACGCCGACCCGACAGTATCGACGATTATCGTATCGAGGATTTCGAGGTTCTCGAATATGAGCCGCATGCGGCGATCGCGGCCGAAGTCGCGGTTTAGGCTGTCGGCTTGGCGTCGGGATCGGTGCGCTGATCGAGGAGTAGTTGCAGGAAGGCGAGATCGAGCCATCGCCCGAACTTCGTGCCGACCTGCGGAAGAAGACCGACCTGCTGGAAGCCGAGCTTTTCATGCAGCCGGATCGAGGCCTCGTTGCCTGCCTCGATGCCTGCGACCATCGCATGCTTGCCGATCGCCCGGGCGCGCTCGATCAGTTCGATCATCAGCGCCTTGCCGATGCCGCCGCGATATTGATCGTTTCGTACATAGACGGAGTGTTCGACCGTGTGCCGATAGCCGTCAAAGGCGCGCCAGTCGCCGAACGAGGCGTAACCGATGACGTCGTTATGATCGTCGGTTGCCACGAGCACCGGATAGCCGAGCTTGTGCCGGTCCTGGAGCCATTGCCTGCGATTGGCGATATCAACCTGTGTCTCATTCCAGATTGCGGCGGTATTGGCGACGGCGTCGTTATAGATCGCGGTTATTCCCGCGAGATCCTCGTCTCTCGCATCGCGAATTTGCATCGGTCGCTCCGTAGACACCATCCATCAGATTGGATGATCGTATCGTTTGTTCCTCATGCTGTCATACACCGATTTCGACGCCTGTCTACTATGTTATTACATGGCTGCATAAGAGGTCAAACTCAGCTACGCAATAATTCAGATTTTCTAGCGATGTACGTGGATTGTTACCCCGGTGAAAGTCCACTATAGTAAAATGTATGTCTCAACTTGATGATATCGACAGCCGCATCGGCGCGCGCATTCGCGTTGAACGGGAAAGCCGCGGCTGGTCGCTGACAGAGTTGGCCGAACGCTCGGCCGTTTCCCGGGCCATGATCCACAAGATCGAGCGCGGCGAGAGCAGCCCGACTGCGACGCTACTCGGTAAGCTTTCCGGTGCCTTCAGCTTGAGCATGTCGACCCTGATGGCGCGTGCGGAGATGCAGCAGGGTCGGTTTCTCCGGAGGCAAGAGCAGCCCGTCTGGGTCGATCCGCAGACCGGCTATGAGCGCCGGCACGTTTCCCCGAAGTCGGAGCTGCCGCTCGATCTCGTCCGCATCGAATTGCCTGCGGGGGCGGAGGTTCCGATGCCCGCATCGGCTTATGCCTTCGTGCGGCAGCTCATCTGGGTGCTGGAGGGACGCCTGACTTTTTTCGAGGGAGATACGAAGCACTCGATGTCGCCGGGCGATTGCCTCGAACTCGGTCCGCCGACGGATTGCGTTTTCAAGAATGAAAGCGGAGAGCCCTGTATCTATGCCGTCCTCGTGCTTCGCAACGCTTGACGGCCCCTGCTAAACTTAGTGTTACCGCAAGGCATTGCGCTCGTCCGGTCGGACGATAGGCGATATGCTGCCGTCTTCCTCGATCGGAGAAGGAGATTCGCCGTGGAGATCGCAGTCATCGGAGCCGGTGCTATGGGAAGCGCTATTGGCCGGCGTTTGGTCGAAAATGGGGCGAGGGTGCTCACTTATCTCGACGGACGCTCGGCTTCGACCATCGAACGGGCGAAAGCAGCCGGCATGGAGCCGGTTGGATTGGACGCTATCGCCGCGTCGCGTCTCATTCTTTCCATCGTTCCGCCGGCGGAGGCTGTTGCCGTCGCTGAGCAGATCGCCGCTGAACTGCGTCGGATGGGCGCGAAAACGACCTTCATGGACTGCAATGCGATTTCGCCGAGGACCATGGTGGAGGTCGCGGCGATTTTCGGCGGCGATTGCGGCATGGTTCTCGACGGCTCCATCATAGGCGGTCCGCCGAAGCCCGGCCAGAAGGGGCCGAAACTCTATGTGAGCGCCGATACCGCGAACGACAGCGGCGTGCTGGTCGAATACGGACTGCAGGTTCGCCACATCGATGGGGCAATCGGCGCGGCCTCGGCATTGAAGATGTGCTATGCCGGCATCAACAAGGGCGTTACAGGCCTCGGCGCCGCCATGTTGCTTGCCGCGATCCGCTCGGGTGCCGATGCCGCCCTGAAGCGCGAACTTCAGGAAAGCCTGCCGGATCTCGATGCGAAATTCGTCCACGGCATTCCGGACATGTATCCGAAAGCCTACCGATGGGTCGCGGAAATGGAAGAGATTTCCGAGTTCCTCGGCGAGGATGATCCGGCCGCCCTGATCTTTAAGGGCATGGCCGGGCTCTATCGGAAGATGGCCAGGGATCGCGAAGAGGGAGGTCTGTTGGCCGGCCAGCTCGATAATTTGAATAGCGGTGGCTGATATTGGGCCGGGATAGGTGCGTTCCATCTGCCGCCGCCGCATTGATGATGTAAAGTCGCCTCGCCGACTCGTATTGGCGTCGGCGAGGCAGATTGAGGGAGACGTATGACCCAGCCGATCAAGACCATCGTCGTTGCCGTATCGCGTAACGGCATCATCGGACGCGAAGGCGACATGCCCTGGCGATTGTCATCCGATCTCAAGCGTTTCAAGGCGATGACGCTCGGCAAGCCGGTGATCATGGGACGCAAGACGTTCCAGTCGATCGGTAAGCCGCTACCGGGCCGGCCGAATGTCGTCATTACCCGCGACACCGATTTTGCAGCCGAGGGGATAACGGTCGCACACTCGCTTGATGAAGCGATCTCGGTTGCATCCCGTCTGGCCAAGGAGAGCAATGTCGACGAAATCTGCATCCTCGGCGGCGGCGAAATCTATCGGCAGGCGATTGATCTCTCCGACCGGCTACTGATCACCCATGTCGAGGCGGATGTGGAGGGCGACACATCCTTTCCAAAGATCGATCCCGGCATCTGGCAGGCAGATAGCGAGCTTGCCGTGCCGGCTGGAGAAAAGGACACTTATCCGACGCGTTTCGTTCGCTATTTCAGGCGAAAGGCATAAGAGCTGCCCCTAAAAAGCAAATATTTTCCAATGAATCCGACGAACTTCCTGAAGTCGCGTTGAAAGCAGGTGCTTCGATACCTATAACGGGAAACAATCGCTGCCACCCACGGATTTCATGGGCTTGGCGCGATATCGGGAGTCAACAAACAAAGAGGTTTTGATGCCTTGGAGCAATCAGAATGGCGGCGGCGGTGGCCCATGGGGCGGCGGTGGCGGCGGAAATAATCAGGGACCTTGGGGACAGGGACCGAACCGGCCGCGGGGCAGCGGCAATGGAGGACCTCCGGACCTGGAGGATATCATTCGCCGCGGTCAGGACCGATTGAAAGGTTTCGTGCCCGGTGGCTTCAATGCAGGCGTCGTTCTCATCATCATCGCAGTGATTGCCGTTTTCTGGCTGATCCAGTGCATCTATACCGTGCAGCCGGACGAGCGCGGCGTTGAACTGCGCTTCGGCAAGCCGCGTGAAGAAATCTCCATGCCCGGCCTGCATTTCCATATTTGGCCGATGGACCGCATCGAATTCGTGAAGGTCACAGAGCAGCAGCGCAATATCGGCGGCCGCTCCTCGGCCGGTTCGAATGCTGGCCTGATGCTGACGGGCGATCAGAACATCGTCAATGTGCAGTTCTCAATCCTCTATACCGTGACCAACCCGCAATCCTATCTGTTCAATCTCGAGACCCCCGACGAGACTTTGCAGCAGGTTGCGGAAAGTGCCATGCGTGAGGTCGTTGGTCGCCGCCCGGCTCAGGACATCTATCGCGACAAGCGTCAGGAAATCGCAACCGAGGTCAGAAGTATCATCCAGGATACGATGGATCGCTACGGCTCCGGTATCTCCATCAATGCCGTCCCGATCGAGGATGTCTCGCCGCCGCGCGAAGTGGCCGACGCATTCGAAGAAGTACAGCGTGCGGAGCAGAACGAAGACCAGCAGGTGGAAGAGGCCAATCAATATGCCAACCAGAAGCTCGGTCAGGCCCGCGGCCGCGCGGCTCAGATCCGCGAAGAAGCGGCTGCCTACAAGGATCGTATCGTGAAGGAAGCTCAGGGTGAGGCGCAGCGCTTCATCTCGATCTACGACGAATACGTCAAGGCGCCCGAGGTCACGCGCAAGCGTCTGTTCCTGGAAACCATGGAGTCCGTCATCGGCAATTCCAACAGCATTATCATCGACGACAAGCAGGGCGTCGTGCCTTATCTGCCGCTGAATGAAGTCGGCAAGCAGTCCACGACACAGGCGGGCAAGCCCGCTGCTGCAACTCAGCCGGAGGCCAAATAATGACATCCAGCCGTTTGCCAGCCATTCTTATCGCGCTCGCGGTAGTACTGCTGCTTATCTATTCGTCGGTGTTCGTGGTCAATGCCCGTGAACAGGCGATCGTCCTGCGCTTCGGCCAGATTCGCGCCGTGAAGACGGAGCCGGGCATCTACTTCAAGCTACCTTTTGCCTTCATGGATGCCGATCG
Organism: Rhizobium tropici CIAT 899; assembly: GCF_000330885.1. Lineage (NCBI taxonomy): Bacteria > Pseudomonadati > Pseudomonadota > Alphaproteobacteria > Hyphomicrobiales > Rhizobiaceae > Martinezella > Martinezella tropici. The sequence continues at coordinate 2,233,714 of NC_020059.1, read as the reverse complement.
CGTCCAGTATGTGCAGCAGCAGGAACTCCGCTTCGATCTGGACAATATCCGTGTCCAGGTCTCGGGCGGCAAGTTCTACGAAGTCGATGCCTTCGTCGTCTACAAGATCATGGATGCGCGCAAGTTCCGCGAGACCGTCTCGGGCGATCGCGATGCGGCCGAATCGCGTCTCAGGACGCGCCTCGACGCTGCTCTGCGTCGCGTCTATGGCCTGCGCGGCTTCGAGGCGGCGCTTTCCAACGAGCGCGCCGCGATGATGACGGACGTGCGCAACGATCTCCATCGCGATGCGGAAACACTCGGCCTAAACATTGAAGACGTCCGCATCCGCCGCACGGACCTGTCTCAGGAAGTGTCGCAGAACACTTACGACCGCATGAAGGCCGAGCGTCTGGCGGAAGCCGAGCTGATCCGCGCGCGCGGTAACGAAGAAGGCCAGCGCCGCCGGGCCGTCGCGGACCGTCAAGTCGTCGAGATCGTTGCCGATGCGCAGAAGGATTCGGAAGTATTGCGTGGTGAAGGCGAAGCCGAACGCAACGGCATCTTTGCGGATGCTTCCAAGCGCGATCCGAACTTCTACGAGTTCTATCGCTCGATGGCTGCCTACAACAAGGCGCTTGCCTCGGGTGGCAAGACGCTTGTCCTGCCGCCGAACCAGTCGGACTTCTTCAAGTATTTCGACAGTCCTGCCGGTTCTGCGCCCAATTCCGGGGCGCCGGCGCTCGCCAATCCGACGGCGCCCGCGAACTAAGGCGTTGGTGCTAGAAATGAAAGGGCTGCCTCAGGGTGGCCCTTTTCTTTGTGACGGATGGCATCACTTTTAGCCTGTGAGCATTGGCGGGACGGAGGTCCGGGGATTTCGCAAAAAGGTGATTTCACGCTTCATCATTCCGCCTTATGTTGATGCTTATACAAGTTTTCCCCTATCTTGATGAGGATGCCTGATGGCTTCGACCAATCGCCTGCCTTTCAGCCGTTCGTTTGCCTTGCTCGCAAGCATTGCAGTGATTGCCGCCCCCGTTGCGGGCGTTACCGAACAGGCTTATGCGCAGACGCAGAACAGCGGTGCGACCGCAGGTGCCCAGCCGCCAGCAACGCCGAACAATCAGACGCCGCCGACAGCATCTCCTACGATCACCACGAATCCGGCGATGAATGCAGGGCCGGCATCGGTTGCAGATCTTGCTTCCGGCCTGCTCGACGCGGTCGTCAATATTTCCACGTCGCAGAAGGTCAAGGATGAGGGGAATGGGCCGGCGACCCCGAAGGTGCCGGACAATTCGCCCTACCAGGATGAATTCAAGGATTTCTTCAACAACAAGAAAGACGACGACAGCAACCGTAAGGTGAGCTCGCTCGGTTCTGGATTCGTCATCGATCCCGCAGGCTATATCGTCACCAACAATCACGTCATTGAAGGTGCCGACGATATCGAGGCGATCTTCCCGAACGGCACGAAGCTGAAGGCCAAGCTGATCGGAACGGATACGAAGACCGATCTTTCGGTTCTCAAGGTCGAGCCCAAGCATCCGCTGACGTCAGTCAAGTTCGGCGATTCCTCAAAGATGCGGATCGGCGACTGGGTGATGGCGATCGGCAATCCGTTCGGCCTCGGCGGCTCGGTGACCATCGGCATCGTCTCGGCGCGCGGCCGCAACATCAACGCCGGCCCCTACGATAACTTCATCCAGACTGATGCGGCGATCAACAAGGGCAATTCCGGCGGTCCGCTCTTCAACATGAAGGGCGAGGTGATTGGCATCAATACGGCGATCATCTCCCCGAGCGGTGGCTCGATCGGTATCGGCTTTGCAGTGCCGTCGGAACTGGCGGAAGGCGTCGTCAATCAGCTCCGAGACTTCGGCGAGACGCGCCGCGGCTGGCTCGGCGTGCGCATTCAGCCGGTCACGGACGATGTTGCTAATAGCCTCGGCCTATCCGAAGCCAAGGGCGCGCTCGTCGCTGGTGTCATCAAGGGCGGCCCTGTCGATAACGGCTCGATCAAGGCGGGCGATGTCATCCTTAAATTTGACGGCAAGGATGTGGAAGAGATGCGCGACTTGCCGCGCGTCGTTGCCGAAAGCACCGTCGGCAAGGAAGTCGACGTCGTCATCTATCGCGATGGCAAGCAGCAGACCGTCAAGGTGACGCTCGGCCGGCTGGAGGACAGCGACCAGGCGGCAGCCGCAAGCGCCGACAAGAACAAGAAGCCACAGCTCGCGCCCGACGATAAGGGCAATAGCGATGGTGTCATCAATCCCGACCAGGGGGACGAGGGTGACGACGACGGCATGGATGGGCAGGATCAGGGAGGCGATCCGCAGCAATCGCCGCAGGCCCAGCCGCCGGTCCAGGCAACCTCGAGCATTCTCGGAATGAAGCTGTCGACGCTGACCGCCGAAAACCGCAAGAGCTTCGGAATTGCCGACAGTGTCGATGGCGTTGTCATCACCGAAGTGGCGCCAGGCTCGGCGGCGGCGGAAAAGGGGCTGAAGCCCGGCGATGTCGTCGTTGAGGTTGCGCAGGAATTCGTCCAGACTCCGAGTGCTGCCTCGGAGAAGGTGGCTTCGCTGAAGCGGGAAGGCCGCCGCAATGCGCAGATGATGATCGCGTCTCCGAAGGGTGACTTGCGTTTCATCGCCGTTGCGCTTGAGTAGAAGTCAGCTCCCGACTTGCTCCATCTGTTGTGCCCGCCATTCAGCTTCCGTTAGGCGATAGAGGACATGGCGCTTTAGGTGCGGATGCGTGTCGGGAACGTTGGGGTGATCGAAGTCGCCGCCCTCGACGCGGTGCATGCCGATCCGCGCCATTACGGCGGTCGATCTGACATTGTTGTGCACGGCGAAGGAAACGATTTGATCCAGATCGAGCTTTCCGAAGCCATAGGCTAGCAATGCCCGCGCCGCTTCGGTGACCAGTCCCTTGCCCCATTGTCGTGCTACGAGCCGCCAGCCGATCTCGATCGTTCCGACTGGGACGAATGGCTCAAGGTGATTCGTCCGCATCAGCCCGCAATAGCCGATCGCCTCACGGCTTTCCTTCAGCTCGAGCACGTAAAGGCCGAGCCCGGTTTCCGTGATCATTGACTGGACGCGATCGAAAAAGGCGTCCGCTTCAGCGCGATTGCGGCGAAACGGAAAGAACTCCATGACGGCCTCGTCGGAATTGATCTCGTAGGCCAGATCATGATCCGTCTCGCGCCAATTGCGGATGATGAGGCGTTCGGTTTCGGTGATGATCATCTGCGGCCCCTGACTTCAGCGATTTGGACTGCTCTATGGTTTGACGAAGTCCGTCTTGCGGTAGCCCTGGATATAGAGCAGGGCAGTCAGGTCACCGTGGTCGATGCGCATTCTGGCCTGTGCCGAAACGGTGGGCTTGGCATGGAGCGCGACGCCCGAACCGGCAAGCTGCAGCATGCCAAGGTCGTTGGCGCCGTCGCCGACTGCCAGCGCGTCATCGGTGGAAATGCCGAGCCTCTCGACTATATCGTTCAGCGCATCCACCTTGGCCTGCTTGCCGAGGATGGGTTCCTCGACGAAGCCTGTCAGGATGCCGTTTTCTTCGAGCAGGATATTGGCCCGGTTCTCGTCGAAGCCGAGCGTGGCGCCGATGCGGCTGGTGAAGACAGTGAAGCCACCGGAAACGAGGGCGGCGTAATAGCCCTTCGCTTTCATGGTGGCGATGAGCTCGGGGCCGCCCGGCGTCAGCGTGATGCGCTTGGCAATGACATCGTCGACAACGGAGAGCGGCAATCCTTTGAGGAGAGCGACGCGCTCGCGCAGGGCCGGCTCGAAGGCAATTTCCCCATTCATGGCGCGGGCGGTGATATCGGCAACCTTCTCCTTGAGGCCGACTTCGGCGGCAAGCTCGTCGATGCATTCCTGGCCGATCATCGTGGAATCCATGTCGGCGATCAGCAATTTCTTGCGACGGGTTTCGGCCTCCTGGATCGCCAGATCGATCGGTGCGCTGCCGATCACCGCCAGGATATTGGCTTCCGCTGCCTCGATATCGTTGTCGTCGCGTAGCGCGATATCGCAGGCAATGCCGTCGGCAAGCCAATAGAGCCCGGACGCTTTGACAGCATCAGCCGCCTGTTCTGCGATGGCCGGAACGAGAACGGGGTTTGACGGATTGGCAATAAGCGTGGCAACGAAGGCCATGAGCAGAAACCCTATGAGCAATATCGACGCGATCCTGATAACCGGGCCGACCGCCAGCGGCAAGTCCGCACTGGCGGTGGAATTGGCACGTTCGCACGATGGCGTCGTCATCAATGCCGACAGCATGCAGGTCTATGACACCCTGCGCGTGCTGACCGCGCGGCCGGATGAAGCAGATATGGAAGGCATTCCGCACCATCTTTATGGCCACGTTCCAGCCGGCGAAGCCTATTCGACCGGCGTCTGGCTGCGCGAGGTAGGCGCCTTGGTCGAACGCTTGCGCGGCGAGGGCAGAATGCCTGTCTTTGTCGGGGGGACGGGTCTTTATTTCAAGGCGCTGACGGGCGGGCTTTCCGATATGCCCGAGATTCCGTCCGATATCCGCGATCGGCTCCGCGGCCGGCTGCTGGCGGAAGGGACGGAAACTCTGCATCGTGAGCTTGCGGAGCGCGACGCCGCCGTCGCGAAAACACTGAACCCGCAGGACGGACAGCGCATCGTTCGCGCCCTGGAAGTGATTGAAGCGACGGGTCGGTCCATCGCCGCTTTTCAGGGTAAGAACGGACCAATGATCATTAATCCCGACCGTGCGCGAAAGATCGTGGTTCTGCCTGAGCGCGCTATCCTGCATGAACGCATCAACAGCCGTTTCGAGAAAATGCTGGCGATGGGAGCGGAAGATGAGGTGCGGGCTTTGCTGGCACTGGATCTTCCGCCGGAAATGCCGGTCATGAAAGCGATCGGGGTCATGCAGATCGCCGCGATGCTGAAGGGGGAGATGACGCGTGCCGAGGTCATCGAAACCGGATCCGCGGCGACACGGCAATATGCCAAGCGGCAGATGACCTGGTTCCGTAATCAGATGGACGAGAGTTGGGAGCGCTTGAGCCCGTAGTCCGGTATCAGTCCTTGTCGTAGAGACTGCTGAGCGGCTTTTTCAGAAGGCTGTCCCGCAAGGACAAGCCGGGTTCGCGCCGCAGGGATGGAGCGGGCTCTCTCGGCGACACCGAGCGCGTGCCTCCCTCGTCGCTGCGGAATTCGCGACGCAATTCCGCAAGCTTGCTATCGATCGATGTTTGTGAAGCCGCCGCGGGTTGTGGTGCGGCGGTACGAGGCAGCATGTCTGGACGATAGGGTTCGATCGGTTGCAGGCTCGATTCCGCTTGGGGCCGGATTGGCTGCTCGACCGGCACTTCGTCGAAATCATCCTTGATATCCGTCACGGGCATAGCATTGTAGCCATGTTGCAGAGGACTGATATCGGGGCCCGAAATCGAACGCATGCGGCCGATGATCGTGCGCAGATCGACCGTATCCGGCGAGTCTTCGCTGGTTTTCGCGACGCTGCCGCTCGCTTTTGGCAGCAAATGTCGATCGACCTGGGAAAAGCGCATGCGCATCGGCACTGCGATGGCCTCGCCGAAGGCGATGGCCTCGCCGTTGCCAATCGATGAAAGAAAGCTGGTCGTCGAGATCGAGGAGTTCGGGATGGCCGAGCGGATGATTTCCTGGTCGCGATCATTGGCAAGGCGCATGGCAAACAGCGTCGAACACTGCGACAGGATCGTCTGGTCCAGTTCGCCCGGCCGCTGCGTGATGATGCCGAGCGATACGCCGTATTTGCGCCCTTCCTTGGCGATGCGGGCGATCGCCTGGCGCGTTGGGAAGAAGCCAAGGCTCGGATCGGCAGGAATATAGCGGTGAGCTTCCTCGCAGACGACGAGCATATGGATCGCGCCGTCGCTCCAGAGCGCCAGTTCGAAGGCCATGCGGCAAAGTACTGAAGCGACAGAATTGATGACTTCCGAAGGGATGCCGGCGAGCTGGAAGGTGCAGATCGGCTTGCCGTCGCCGGGAATGCGGAAGATCTTGGCGATGGTCTCCATGATCGTGTCGGTGATCGTATTGTTGGAGAACATGAAATGATAGCGCGGATCGTTGATCGCCGAGATGATGCGCATCTTCAGTGAGCGCAGGTGCGGCTTTTCCTGACGGCCCTCAAGGCGGCCGATACGCTCGTCGATCAGCGCCAGAAGATCGGCCATGCGATAGGGGACGGGTGTGTCCGCAGTCACCGAAGACTTTTCCGTCTGGCGGCGCATCAGGCTTGAATCGCTGCCGCGGAAACCGCGTCTCGCTTCGGGAATGAGATCGCGCAGAGCATCGAGTTCCTCAGGCACCGCCGGCCGGCCACGGAAGACGACTTCGCTAAATTCGTCGAGACGCATCAGCCAGAAGGGCAGATCAAGCGTATCAGTGTCGATGACGACGGCCTGCCTGGGGAAGGCGGCCGCGAATTCATTGTGCGGATCGAGGATCAGCACGCGCAATTTCGGATCGGCTGTGATTGCCTTGTGCAACAGCAGCGATACGGCAGTGGATTTGCCGACGCCGGTCGAGCCGACGACTGCAAAATGTTTCGAGAGCATTGAGGGAATATGAATGGCAGCGTCGATGCTTTCGTCCTGCGTCAGCTTGCCGATGACACAGCTGCTGCCCTTGCCGGCATCGAAGATGCGCATGAGATCGGCGGCACGAATGCGATGCGCAATGGCCCCGAGATACGGATAGGCGGTAATGCCGCTCGAAAACTCCTCGCGGCCATCCGGTCCGACGCGGACTTCGCCAAGCAATTCCACCTCGATGCGGAAGAGATTGTCCTGCCCTTCGCCCCAGCCGACGCTTTGTGTATTCATCGAATAGACGAGCGCTGCGACGCGGTTCTTCCCGACGCTAATGGAAATCAGCCGGCCCACGGACCAGAGTTCGGTCAGGTCCGTGCCGCCGGCCTCGGCCACAGCGGCGATCGTCGCTCTGGAACCGTTGCACGCGACGACACGACCGAGAAAGCGATTTCCCGGTTTCAACTTGTCGCGGCGATCAAGATCTCCCGCGCTGCCCGATGTCTGCAGATCGTTATTCAGCAAACAATTACCCCAATTTTAGATGTCGGAGCATAGAGACGTGGGCTTAACAAAACCCTGTCTGCCATCCGCTCTTTTTATAGCGTTATGATGCAGCCGCGATTTTTTATTGCTTCACGCGTTGACGCTTCGAAATTTTCTGTCTATCACTTCGGCCCATGAAAAACTCGATCGTTCTTATCGTGGTGGGAAGGCGCATGGGCAGGATGGTGTAACCATCCGGCGATAGCCACCCATGCGCTAGATGACAGGCTCCCGAAGGGGCCTTTTTTTATGCCCGAAATCGAGATTTCATCTTTCCAAACCTCCAGCAGACAGCGGAACAAACGTATGACCGGCACAGATAATCAGGCGAGCGGCAATCGAATGACAGGCGCGGAGATCGTGTTGCAGGCGCTCAAGGACAACGGCGTCGAACACATCTTCGGTTATCCGGGCGGCGCTGTGCTTCCGATCTATGACGAGATCTTCCAGCAGGACGACATCAAGCACATTCTCGTCCGCCACGAACAGGGCGCCGGCCATGCGGCCGAAGGCTATGCCCGCTCCACCGGCAAGGTCGGCGTCATGCTGGTCACCTCCGGTCCGGGTGCGACCAATGCCGTCACCCCGCTGCAGGACGCCTTGATGGATTCGATTCCGCTCGTCTGCCTCAGTGGTCAGGTTCCGACCACGCTGATCGGCTCCGATGCGTTCCAGGAATGCGATACGGTCGGGATCACACGTCCCTGCACCAAGCACAACTGGCTGGTCAAGGATGTCAACGAACTGGCCGCCGTCATCCACGAAGCCTTCCGCATCGCGCAGTCAGGCCGTCCCGGTCCTGTCGTCGTCGACATTCCGAAGGACATTCAGTTTGCGACCGGCACCTATACGCCGCCGGAAGCCCATGATGTCCAGAAGAGCTATCAGCCGAAGATCCAGGGCGATCTCAACAAGATTCACCAGGCGATCGAGCTGATGAAGAATGCCCGTCGTCCGGTCATCTATTCCGGCGGCGGCGTCGTCAACTCCGGTCCAGAAGCTTCCAAGCTGCTGCGCGAGCTGGTCGAGCTGACAAATTTCCCGATCACATCGACGCTGATGGGCCTCGGCGCCTACCCGGCATCGGGCAAGAGCTGGCTCGGCATGCTCGGCATGCACGGTTCCTATGAAGCCAACATGGCGATGCATGATTGCGACGTCATGGTTTGCATCGGCGCGCGCTTCGACGACCGCATTACCGGCCGTCTCAATGCCTTCTCGCCGAATTCGAAGAAGATCCATATCGATATCGATCCGTCCTCGATCAACAAGAACGTTCACGTCGATATCGGCATTCTCGGTGATGTCGGCAATGTTCTGGAAGACATGGTTCGCCTGTGGCGCGCCCTGCCGCAGAAGCCTGCGGCGGACCGCCTCAGCGACTGGTGGGCCGATGTTGCGCGCTGGCGTGCGCGCAACTCCTTCGCCTACAAGCCGAGCGACGATGTCATCATGCCGCAATATGCGATCCAGCGCCTTTATGAGCTGACCAAGCATCGCGATACCTACATCACGACCGAAGTCGGTCAACACCAGATGTGGGCGGCGCAGTTCTACGGCTTCGAACAACCGAACCGCTGGATGACCTCGGGCGGTCTCGGAACCATGGGCTACGGCCTGCCGGCTGCGCTCGGCGTTCAGATCGCCCATCCGGAAAGCCTGGTTATCGACATTGCCGGCGATGCCTCGATCCAGATGTGCATTCAGGAAATGTCGGCCGCGATCCAGCACAATGCGCCGATCAAGATCTTCATCCTGAACAACCAATACATGGGCATGGTTCGCCAGTGGCAGCAGCTGCTGCATGGGAACCGCCTGTCGAACTCCTACACGGAAGCGATGCCTGATTTCGTCAAGCTTGCGGAAGCCTATGGCGCCGTCGGCCTGCGCTGCGAGAAGCCGGGTGACCTCGATGCCGCCATCCAGGAAATGATCGACGTCAACAAGCCGGTCATCTTCGATTGCCGTGTCGCCAATCTCGCCAACTGCTTCCCGATGATCCCCTCGGGCAAGGCACATAATGAGATGCTGCTGCCGGACGAGGCGACAGATGAGGCCGTCGCCAACGCGATCGATGCCAAGGGTCGCCAGCTGGTTTGATCGATAGCCGAGCGCGGCACAAGCTGCGCCCGGCCGATCTCGCTGGCATCTCGAACAAGAACCGAGGAAACGGAACAAGGATCATGAACGCACACCTTCAACCCACGGGCTCCGCCTACTTCATCTCGCCGGAAACCGCGGTGGCTGAGAGCCACACGCTTTCGGTGCTTGTCGACAACGAGCCCGGCGTTCTCGCCCGCGTCATCGGCCTGTTCTCCGGCCGGGGCTACAACATCGAGAGCCTCACGGTTTCCGAGACCGAGCATCAGGCGCATCTGTCGCGCATCACCGTCGTTACGCGCGGCACGCCGCAGGTGCTGGAGCAGATCAAGGCACAGCTCGAGCGCATCGTTCCCGTACATCGCGTCGTCGACTTGACGGTGCGCGCCCGCGAACTCGGCCAGGAGCGGCCGATCGAGCGCGAAGTGGCGCTGCTGAAGGTGACCGGAAGCGGCGAAATGCGCGCCGAAACGCTGCGGCTCGCCGACGCATTCCACGCCAAGGTGGTGGACGCGACCGTCGAGCACTTCATTCTCGAAATCACCGGCAAATCCTCGAAGATCGACCAGTTCATCGCCATCGTCAAGCCGCTCGGCCTCATCGAAGTCTGCCGCACCGGCATCGCCGCGATGAATCGCGGCTCGCAGGGGATGTAACGACCCTCCATCATTGACCGGCTTGCGGGCGTCGCCTAGCCTTTGCGACGCTCGGGCCGATCGACGGCTTGATTTATACGGGGGTAGCAGAGGTGGCGGCCGTCGCTGGCGAGATTTTTCCCGATATCGGCGAAAAGCCATGGCATCCGCCTGCCGACATGCGGCTTGGCGCCGCCTTCTTCGTCCGCAGTGATTTTCCCTGGCTCGGACATTATTTCGGCTCGCAGAAACTGGCTTCGATCCTTTCTCCTGGAATCGGCGGCATCCTGTCCTGGGGTGGCCGCGCGCCGGCCAAGATGGCGGCCAGGATTGCGCGGTTTCGCGGATTGCGTCACTGGCATCTGGAGGACGGCTTTCTGCGGTCGATGGGGCTCGGCAAGTCCGGCGCTATTCCGCTATCCATCGTTATCGACGATCTTGGTCTGCCCGTCGATGCAAACAGCCCGTCGCGGCTTGAACGGCTGATAGAAGGTGCCGGGGAGGCTGGAGATCTCGGCCGCGCCATTCGCGAGCAGATCGTTCTCAACAGGCTTTCGAAATACAATCATCTTCCTCATCGCGCGCCTCGCATCGAGCAAACGAAGAAGCGGCGCATTCTGCTTGTCGATCAGGTCGTCGGCGACGTTTCCGTCGGTAGGGCGCTTGGTTCGAGAGCCTCATTCGAGAAGATGCTTGCCGACGGATTGGCGAGCGATGCGCAATGCCTGATCCGCACCCATCCGGATGTAATGGCCGGACTTCGTAAGGGTTATCTTACGGATGACGCTTCGAAAGGCGATGCAATCCTTGTCGGCGACGAGGTGTCGGTGGCATCGATCCTCGACGTGATCGACGAGGTCTGGACAGTTTCCAGCCAATTCGGTTTCGATGCGCTGCTGCGTGGCATTCCAGTTCGCTGCTATGCCGCGCCCTTTTATGCCGGCTGGGGTGTGACCGAGGATCGTTTCGGCGTCTACACCAAGGCCGCGCTCGCCGGCCGTCGAACGAAACTTCGGACCGTCGACCAGATCGCTGCTGCCGCTTTTTCACTTTACCCGACCTATCGCGATCCGGCCGACTGGCGTGAGCTCGACGTTTTCCAAGCGATCGACCTGATCGTCGCGCAGCAGAAGGCGGCTGCCTGAACCTACAGCATGTCTAGCGACTTCTTCCGCGACGGCGGCGGGAAGGCAGCGTCGAGGACGGCCCAATCTTCGTCGGTGATGTCCACATCGATCGAGTCACGGTTCTCTTCGACACGCTGCGCGTTGGAGGATTTCGGGATCGATATGACGCCGTCGCGCTCCAGCAGAAAGGCGAGGGCGATCTGGGCCGGGGTCGCCTGGTAAGTCTTGGCGACGCGGATCAGCTCGGGATGATGGAGCAGGCGGCCTTGCTCGATCGGCGAATAGGCCATGATCGGAATGCTGCGCTCCTGGCACCAGGGCAAGAGGTCGTATTCGATGCCGCGTCGGGAGAGATTGTAGAGCACCTGATTGGCGGCGACATTGCCGCCGTTCGGCACGGAAAGCAGCTCGTCCATATCCGCGACGTCGAAATTCGAAACGCCCCAGGCCTCGATCTTGCCGGCGGCTTTCAGGCCTTCGAAAGCTTCCACCGTCTCTTCAAGCGGGTAGTTGCCGCGCCAATGCAGCAGATAGAGATCGATGCGATCGGTATTCAGGCGCTTCAGGCTGCGTTCGCAGGATTCGACCGCGCCTTTGCGGCTGGCATTGGCGGGATAGACCTTGCTGACAAGAAAAACCTCGTCGCGACGGCCTTCGATCGCCTTGCCGACGATCTCTTCCGAACCGCCGTTTGCGTACATTTCAGCCGTATCGATCAGCGTCATGCCGAGATCAAGGCCAGTTTTCAGGCTCGCGATTTCGTCCCTGGCAGTCGCGGCGCTCTCGCCCATATTCCACGTTCCCTGGCCAAGCGCCGGAACCTGGATGCCCGAGGGAAGGGTGACGGTTGGGATGGGCTCGCGCATAGTCATTCCTCATTACAGAAAACCGAAGGATAGGAGCATTCAACCGGATTTCAATCGACATCCGTCATGTCACCGTGACAATCACCCTATGGCTTTCGTATGGCTGGCAAACTAATGTCGGATAAAGATGCGCTGTCATATTCCACGCGCATGAAGACGAATTTCGGATGCCGCCTTGTCACGATACGGTGTCCCGGGAGGCATCATGGCGCTGGATACATTTCTGGCTCTTCTACTTTTCGCGTTCACCACATCGATCACGCCCGGACCGAACAACATGATGTTGTTTACCTCAGGTGTGAACTTCGGTTTCCGCCGCACCATTCCACACATGCTCGGCATCGGCGTCGGCTTTTTTGTGCTGCTGATTGCCGTGGGATTGGGATTGGGTGCGCTTCTGCACACGGTGCCGGTGCTCTATACCGCGCTTAAATTCGCTGGCGGAGCTTACCTTGTCTGGATTGCCTGGAAGATCGGTACCTCGCGCAGCCTGAGCGAGGCGGAAGGCGATGCAAAGCCGATGAGTTTCATCAGCGCTGCTGCGTTCCAATGGGTCAACCCCAAGGCGTGGGTGATGGCCGTCACCGCCATGGCCACTTACACAAATGAGCAGCTCTATCTCTTCACTGTCCTTCTCGTCGGGTTCGCGTTTGCCGCTGTGAACGTCCCCAGCGTATCGACCTGGGCCGGCTTCGGCTCCGTCCTGCGCGATTGGCTCTCCGATCCCGTCCGGCTGAAATGGTTCAACATAACCATGGCCGTTCTGCTGGTGCTCAGTCTCTGGCCGATGCTAAAGTAGGCGCAAAGAGACAGGAGACGGCCATGTCCCACGACCACTCGCATGATGACGACGATCATCATCACCATCATCACGACAACCACTATTCGGATATGCAGGCGCGGGTGAAGGCACTCGAAACGCTGTTGACGGAAAAAGGTTTGATCGACCCGGCGGCGATCGACCGCATCGTCGAGACCTATGAGACGAAGGTCGGGCCACGCAACGGCGCGCAGGTGGTGGCAAAGGCATGGAGCGATCCAAATTTTGCCGATTGGTTACGGCGCGACGCGACAGCGGCGATCGCCAGCCTCGGCTTTACCGGCCGCCAGGGCGAGCACATGCGTGCGGTGTTCAATACGCCGGAAACGCATAATCTGATCGTTTGCACGCTCTGCTCCTGCTATCCCTGGGCGGTGCTCGGGCTGCCGCCGGTCTGGTATAAGGCGCCGGCCTATCGATCGCGCGCGGTGATCGACCCGCGCGGCGTGCTCGCCGAATTCGACCTGACGCTGCCGCAGGAAACGAAGATCCGCGTCTGGGATTCGACGGCGGAACTTCGTTATCTGGTGATCCCCGAGCGGCCTGCCGCTTCCGAAGGCATGGACGAGGCGGCGCTCGCGGATCTCGTCAGCCGCGATGCCATGATCGGAACCGCGCTCGCCAAGACGCCGGAGACTGCACTATGAACGGCCCGCACGATCTTGGCGGCCAGATGGGCTTCGGCCCGGTCGCGCCGGAGCCGAACGAGCCCTATTTCCATGCGGAATGGGAAAAGCGCGCGCTCGGCATCACGCTCTCCTGCGGCGCTTTCGGCGCCTGGAACATCGACGAGAGCCGGCATGCGCGCGAAAATATTCCGCCGGCCGATTATCTGGGTGCCAGCTACTATGAGATCTGGACCCGCGCAGTCGATATGCTGCTGGAGCGGCATGGTTTTGCCACAGCCGAGGAACTGCGCAGCGGCCACGCGCTTGAACAGGGCAGGGTGCCGAAGCGGGTTCTTAAGGCCGACATGGTCGATGGCGCACTGGCCAAGGGCGGCCCCTGCGACCGGCCGCTCGATACCGCACCGCTCTTTGCCGTCGGTGATCATGTGCGCACCAAGAATTTCAATCCGACCGGCCATACCAGATTGCCCCGCTACGCCCGCGCCAAAATCGGTGTCGTTGAGGCCGTGCAGGGTTCTTTCGTCTTTCCCGACGACAATGCCCATGGCCGCGGCGAAAATCCGCAGTGGGTCTACACGGTCGTCTTCGATGGCGTCGAGATCTGGGGCGATGGCGCCGATCCTTCTCTGACGGTTTCGATCGATGCCTGGGAGAGCTATCTTGAGCGCATGTGAGATCGCATCGCCTTTGGCGCAATCGCCGCAGTTGCCGAAATCAGCCGATGGCGAGCCGGTCTTTCTCGAACCTTGGGCGGCAGAAGCTTTCGCCATGACAGTTCATCTGCACGAAAAAGGTCTGTTTGCCTGGAGCGAATGGGCTGAGCAGTTGTCGGCGGAACTGCACAAGCCGGGCCGAGCGATTGACGGCAGCGATTATTTCGATTGCTGGGTGGCTGCTCTGTCTGGCTTGCTCGTGTCGAAGGGTATCGCGGATGCCGATGCGATCCTGGCTTTGCAACAAAGCTGGCAACGTGCGGCGGAGGCAACGCCGCATGGCAAGCCGATTGCGCTGGAGAATGATCCTCGACTTTAGAAGGCGGGCTTGCCTGGGACCATCCTTGCCGTTCAAGGCTTCGGTCTGCGACCTCCGCACCTTAGGATAAGGATGGAGCAAGTGTCGAATTCCATGAAAGCTCACCTGATCTGCCTGCGCAAAAGACTAGCCCTTATGATGAGGAGGGCCAAGGGGCGGTCTCGCACCACGAGGGCGGGTGGCCGGCCCCTATCTAAATGTCCTATGCGAGTGTCCCGCCGGCGTCAGGAAGAGAACTGCTTGTAGCACTCGTCCGCCACCTGCCGCAGCATGTCGCGCGAGATTTCGCCTGTCACGGCATAGCCGAGATTGCCGTCGATCCAGTAGAAGGTCTCGACGGGTTTGTCGCTGGCGAAGCGGAAGCTGGTCGTGGTGTTGCCACTATTGCGCCCCACCAGCACGGTCAGGCGCTGGCCGCTGGCATTTTCATACATGAACAGGGCTCCGGGCGTACCGTTGATCGGCAGCAGCCGGCCGCCGACGAGCTGGAAACCCAGTTTCTGCAGGCTCGGCACCTTGAGGCCAGCGACATTCATGCGCTTCCCGAGCCAAGTGGCAAGATGTGCCTCCTGATCCGCGCCGACTTCGACGGGATGGCGGACATCGCTGGCATAGACGACGAAGGCCGAGTGTGCTTGCTGCGGCAGGGCTTCGATTGATGTCAGCTGCAATTCGGGTCTGGCAAAAAGATCAGGGCCGAAGTGACCGGCCGCAGCACCGACGATGAAGAGCGCCAATGAGGCGGCAAGCATCCTCAGCTTGGGGCTTCGTTGCGGGGCAGACGCCTGTGCGGCCGATGAGGTTCTGCTTTTCAAAATGAGGTCTGGGTCGCCATCTCTCGATACCGCATAAGGGGAGAACATGGCCCGGATGTCATGGTTCTGGGCTTGCCATGCAGCCACGGAAGCAGCCTCTTCAGGATTTTCGGCCAGCCATGCCTCCAGTTCCGCCTGTTTTTCCGGCGGCAGAAGACCATCGGCAAAGGCGTGAAGATCCGCTTCGGTCACGGTCGGTTTGTGTTCGTTCATTTTGGTCTCCGAAGCGTGACAACATTGTCTGCATTCAGCAGGCTGGTCATCTTCTGGCGGGCGCGTGACAGGCGCGACATGATTGTGCCGATCGGGATATCGAGCATGTCGGCGACATCCTGATAGCTGTAGCCCTCGACGACGACGAGCATCAGCACCGCGCGATAGTCTTCGCCGAGACTGTTCAACGCCGTTTCGAGGCGCGATCGCCGTAGCGGATCGTTATCCGTTTCGTCAGCCGGCAGGTGGCTGTTGTCATCGATATCGACGAAGCTGCGGCCGCCCTGCTGGCGCCGCTCGTTGCGGTAAAGATTGGTCATGATGGTGAAGATCCAGCCGCGCAGATTCAGTCCGCGCCATTGGCCGCGGCGGGCCAGAACCTTCTCGACACAATCCTGAAGCAGGTCCTCGCCATCGGCATCCGACCGGGCGAGGCTGCGCGAATAGCGTCGCAGCGAGGGGAGGAGCGCCAGCACCTCCGCCTCAAAACTATCTGGCGCTGGGGAGGGTCCCGCCGCGCCGTTTCCGGTCCGATCAGGGCCGTGCGACATCCCAGACGCCCTTGAAGCCGTCACCGGCGACATCACCGGACTTTGCGTCCTTGACGAAGAAATAGAGCGGCATGCCGTCCTTTGCCCACTGCTTCATCCCGTCCTTGCGGGTAATGATCGAATATGCACCCTCTGCCTTGGCTTTGCCATCGGCCATGAGCGGCGGCCAGGCCTTTGCGCAATCGCCGTTGCAATTGGATTCGCCCGACTTGTCGTTCTTGAACGTGTAGAGCGTCATGCCGTTTTCGCCGGCCAGCACCTTGCCCTTGGCGCTGTCGACCGTCTTGACGGGCGCGGCGGCGAAGGCGGCGGTGGCAAAGGCCGATGCCGCAGCGAGCGCGGCCAGGAAACTCAGGGTCTTCATGATGTCTCTCCTCGGGTGGGTGAACGATGGTCGTCCAGGCCTCGCATTTTGCGTTGCCGGACATGAGACACGCCTCCTCGGGATTTTATTCCCAGCTCGCCGGGTATTTTTTACCGCTTGCTTCCATCAGCCGAATCCTGCCAAGTCGAATCATGCAATTCGCGCCGCAACAAGATGAAGCGCTCCAGGCCGTGGCCAAATGGCTGAAGGAAGGGCGTTCACCGTTGTTCCGTCTGTTCGGCTATGCCGGCACGGGCAAGACGACGCTTGCGCGGCATTTCGCGGAGCATGTGGATGGCGAGGTGCTGTTTGCGGCCTTTACTGGCAAGGCGGCGCAGGTGCTGCGCTCGCGCGGCGCCTCCAATGCCAAGACCATCCATTCGCTGATCTACCGGCCGCGCGGCGAGGAAGCCGTCGAGGACGAGGAGACGGGAAAGACATCGATCGCCCCGATGTTCACCATCAATCGCCAGAGCCCGGTCGCCAAGGCTGCGCTGATCATCGTCGACGAATGCTCGATGGTGGACGAAGCGCTTGGCAAGGATCTGATGAGCTTCGGAACGCCCATTCTCGTGCTCGGCGATCCCGGGCAACTGCCGCCCGTTTCCGGCGGTGGGTTCTTCACGAACGAGGAGCCGGATTATCTTCTGACGGATATCCATCGCCAGGCCCGCGACAATCCGATCATCCAGCTCGCCATGCAGGTGCGTGAGGGCAAGGAGATCATGCACGGCGACTATGGTACCGCGCAGGTGATCTCGAAGAACGAAGTCACGCAGCCGCTGGTGCTGGAGGCCGATCAGGTGCTCGTCGGCACCAACAGGACGCGGCGGCGTTACAATCAGCGTCTGCGCGAGCTGAAAGGATTTACGGCCGACTACCCGCAATCCGGCGACAAGCTGGTTTGCCTGCGCAACGATCCGGCCAAGGGGCTGCTCAACGGCTCGCTCTGGCAGGTCATGACGTCCTCCCGGGAAACGACGAAGCCCGGCATCAATCTGCTGGTGAGGCCGGAAGATGACGACATGGATCGTGGGGCGGCCAAGATCAAGCTGCTCAAGCAGGCCTTCGAGGATGTCGAGGGCGAGATCCCCTGGTCGACGCGCAAGCGCTATGACGAATTCGACTACGGCTATGCGCTGACGGTGCATAAGGCCCAGGGCTCGCAGTGGAACAATGTCGTGCTGTTCGACGAGAGCTGGGCGTTCCGCGATACGCGCGAGCGCTGGCTCTATACGGCCATTACCCGCGCTGCCGAGACGCTGACGATCGTCCGATAGGGCAGCGTTTGCGGTAACAAATATCTCCAGAAGGACGTTGCTGCCGATGCGTCGCCACGTGGTGATGTCGCTTTGTCGTGCCCATCAAAGTTTTGTATGGGTTGATGTCGGAATCTCGTTGGTTTTGCTGCGCATAATGGCCTAAAACGGCTGCTATCATCCGCTTTGAAAATCAGGGATTTCGATCATGCCCGCCAAGCTTTCCGTGAACCTCAATGCCATTGCGATGTTGCGCAACCGGCGTGACCTTCCCTGGCCGAGCGTCACGGGCTTGGGACGTATCGCGCTGGCGGCAGGTGCAAGCGGTCTGACTGTTCATCCGCGTCCCGATCAGCGGCATGTCCGCTTTTCCGATCTGCCCGAAATCCGTGCGCTGATCGATGACGAGTTTCCGGAGGCGGAGTTCAATATCGAGGGCTATCCGAGCGACGAATTCTTTGATCTCTGTGCTTCTGCCGAGCCGGAGCAGGTGACACTCGTGCCCGACGATCCCACTCAGGCGACATCGGATCACGGCTGGAACTTCCGCGAGAACCGCGAGCTGTTGGTTGATGTCGTCGCCAAGTACAAGGCGATCGGTTGCCGCGTGTCGCTGTTTGCCGATGGCGACGGCGATGCCGAAGCGGTGAAGATCGCGAGGGAAGTCGGTGCCGACCGCATCGAGCTTTACACCGGCCCCTATGGCGGATGCTATGATGATCCGCAAAAGGCTGCCATCATTCTCGAAGCGCTTGGCAAGACCGCCGACGCCGCCTTCGCCAATGGTCTCGACGTCAATGCCGGTCACGACCTGACGGTCGCCAATCTTCCGGCGCTGCTGAAGCGCATTCCGAAGCTCGCGGAGACCTCGATCGGCCATGGGCTGACCGCCGATGCGCTGGAATATGGCATGGCGGAAACGGTACGGCGTTTCCGCCGGGCTTGTGGGCAGGTGGTTTGAGCGGGAAGGTTTTGCGGCTGGTCAGGCAGCTGCATCTCTGCCGCGTCTTTCTGCCTGGCCCCTCATCCTAGCCTTCTCCCCGCATTGCGGGGAGAAGGGACGATCGAGCGCCCACTGGCTACACCACTTGCTTAGAGTTTGCGTATGACATGAAAACTCCCTCTCCCCGCACGCGGGGAGAGGGCTGGGGTGAGGGGCTATGCACAAGGGCGCGGCGAAGGAAGCTTCATCCGACTTTCCAAAACTCAGCCGAGCAACGCGGCCTTGTGTTCCTCGATGAAACCGCGCAGCGTCTGGGGCTCCTTGCCTGTGAGCTTGTTGAAGTCGTTGGTGAGGATGTCGAATTTGCCGGCGCGGGTATTGGCGTCCGCGGAGACGAGCATGTCGACCACGAAGGGCGGCAGGCCGGCGCCGGCGAGACCGGCGGCGAACTGTTCGTCATTGACCTGCACGACTTCGAGCGGACGGCCTGTGATCCTGCTGACGACGCTCGCCACATCTTCGATGGTGACGGCGGTGGAGCCCGTCAGCGTGTAGGTGGCGTTGTCGGTCGTGTCGGAAGCCAGGGCGGCGGCGATGGCGAGTGCGCAATCTTCGCGGCTGATGTTGCTGACGCGGCCGCCGCCGGTTGCCGTGTACCATTTGCCGGTTTCGAGGCTGTGCGGCAGGCTGTGCAGATAATTGTCGAAATACCAGGCGTCGCGCAGGATCGTGTAGCCGATGCCGCTCGCCTTAATAGCGTTTTCCGTGCCGAGATGGTCGGGCGCGAAGCTGACAAGCGAGCCTTCTGGTGCCGGCATGGACGTATAGAGAATGTGTTTAACGCCAGCCTTCTTCGCAGCTTCGACGGCGGCTGTGTGCTGCTTCAGGCGCAGGCCGGGCACAGCGAGCGCATCGGTGCTGATGATCAGCAGACGGTCGACGCCGGTGAAGGCAGCGGACAGACTGGCGGCATCATCGAAATCTGCCTTGCGGGTGACGACGCCCTTGGCGGCGAGATCGGCAAGCTTCTCCGGGCTGCGCGTGGCGGCGATGATGCGGCCGGGCGCGACCTTGTATGTCTCCAGCAGGTGATGGATGACGCGCTGGCCAAGCTTGCCGGCGGCGCCGGTGACGAGAAGAGTGCTGCTCATAAGTTTTCCCTTGTTGGGCCGCCGCACATTCGCAGGGCCTTCTTGCTCTCAAAAAGAGACTAGCACTAGAATAGGAATTGACTTCGCCGTGTAAAGGAGGCAGTTTTTCGGCTCCAAGTTACCAAAAGGGAACCGGCATGGCAGCCAGCGCCGTCGTCAATCTGCGCAGTAAGGATCCACCGCTACGCGACGTCGATCTCAGCAATCTCGACTTCAGCAACTGTCCGGTGCGGGACCTGATCTCGCAGATCGGCGGAAAATGGTCGGTGCTGTTGCTGGAGACACTGGCTAAACGGCCGTATCGTTTCGGCGAATTGCGCCGCCTGGTGCCCGATATTTCGCAGCGCATGCTGACACAAACGCTGCGCGACCTCCAGCGCGACGGCTATGTCGATCGTGAGGTCTTTCCCACCAAGCCGCCAAGCGTCGAATATCGCATGACGGATCTAGGCTACTCGCTTTACGAGCCACTGGCGCTGCTTCTGAACTGGGCCGAGGCCAATCATGAGGCCGTCAAGGCTGCAAGAGCACGTTTCGATCAATCGCCGGACTGAGCCGTCACAGTGAAGCCTTTGAAGATCGCCATAATCGGCGCCGGTCCTGCCGGTCTTGCCGCCTCTCTCTTTCTCACTCGCGCTGGCCACACGACCGATATCATCGAAAGGTTCGATAGCCCGGCTCCCGTCGGTTCAGCGCTGATGCTGCAGCCGACCGGGTTGACCGTGCTGGAATCGCTTGGGCTTGGTCCAGCCATTCATGCTGCCGGAAACCGCATCGATCGATTGTTCGGCACGGAAACCACCCGCGGTCGCGTCGTCCTCGATGTGCGCTACAATGCGCTGCCGGGCGGGCGCTATGGGCTCGGCGTTCATCGCGCGGCCCTGTTCGACACGCTTTATGACGAGGTCTCCGCGCGGCGATATCCTATCCATACGGGGCAGTGCGTTATCGGCGTCGTGGAAGAGGGCAGCGGAAGCTATCTCTCTGTCGAAGGCGGCGAGCGCCTCGGGCCTTACGATCTCGTCATTGACGCCAGTGGTGCGCGTTCGGAGCTGGTGACAGCATCGCCCGTCGCGCCGCGTGCACGAAACCTCGTCTACGGTGCCTTCTGGGCGACGCTCGACTGCCCCGATGGACTGGTGGATCAGTCAGCTCTGACACAGCGCTATGACAAGGCGAGTGTGATGATCGGCGTTTTGCCGATCGGCAGCAGAAGGCCGAATTTACCGAAGCAGGCGGCTTTGTTCTGGAGCCTGAAGGTGGCGGATGCCGATGAGGTGCGCAAGCGTGGGCTTGAGCGCTGGAAGCAGACAATCCGCGGCTATTGGCCGGAATGTGAGCCCCTGCTGGAGCAGATTACAGACTGGGATCAGTTGACGCTGGCGCGTTATGCCCATCGTACCGTGATGACGCCCTATAGCGGGCGGACTGTCTTCGTCGGCGATGCGGCCCATTCCACTAGCCCGCAGCTTGGGCAGGGCGCCAATATGGCGTTGCTCGATGTTGCCGCGCTCGCGCATGCTCTGGCAGGACATGAAACGATCGATGCCGCACTTGCTGCTTATGCCAAGGCACGGCGGATGCATGTGCGGCTTTTTCAGCTGCTCTCTGCTGCCTTTACGCCCTTCTACCAATCGGATTCGGCGGCGCTGGCCTGGATCCGAGATCGGCTGGTTGCGACCATTGCCCAAGTGCCACCCGCACCGCAGATCCTGGCCGGCATTGTCTCCGGCACGCTGGTCGATCCGTTTCATGGCGCAGGCTTGCGCGAATGTGACTGGCTGCGGCAGGCTGTGCCACAGCCGTCTTGATCATTTTTCCCGCTCGGTCAGATAGGCAAGCAGCGCAATGACCGGGAAGGCGACGCCGATCCAGGAGGCCATGTTCCAGCCGCCGGTGGCATAGGCCCAGCCGCCAAGCGCCGAGCCGAGGGCGCCGCCGGCGAAGAAGGTCGCCATATAGAGGCCATTGAGGCGGCTGCGATGTTCGGCGCTGAGCGCGAAGATGGCGCGTTGGCCGAGCACGAGATTCGTCTGGACGCCGAAGTCCAGCATGATGCCTGACAGCGTCAGCGTGATCAGCGCCAGCAACGAACCGCTGCCGGAAAAATGGCCGATCAGGAAGGCGACAATAGCGAGCACCAGGGCGAAGGCCGTGGCAAGCTTCGTCCAGCCGCGATCAGCGACGCGTCCGGCAATCGGCGAGGCGACGGCGCCGGCGGCTCCGGCAAGTGCGAAGAGGGCGATGCCATTCTGTGTCAGACCGAAGGCAGGGCTTGCCAGCAGCAGCGGCGTCGTCGTCCAGAAGAGGCTGAAGGCGCCGAACATGCAGGCCTGATAGAGCGCACGTCGCTGCAGGACCGGTGTGCGAAGCGCGAGGTGGCCCATGGAGGACAGCAGCTGCCCATAATGCAGTTTCGTATGGGGCACGCGGGTCGGCAGAACGAGGCGCAGGATAACAATCAGCCCGATCATGACGCCGGCCGAGATAATATAGACCGCGTGCCACGACAGAAGCTCGGACAGGAAGCTCGCAGCCGGACGGGCGAGCATGATGCCGACGAGCAGGCCGCTCATGACATTGCCGACGACAGCGCCACGGCTGGCGTCCGGCGCCATATGGGCAGCGAAGGGGACAAGGACCTGCACCGCGACAGACGCAAGGCCGATGCAGAGCGAGGCGAGCAGGAACAGTGACGGCGACCATGCGAAGGCTGCGCCAACTAGCGCAACGGCGGCGAGCGCCACCAGCGTCAGGACCAGTTTCCGGTTCTCGAGAAGGTCGCCGAGCGGGACGATCAGCAGCAGGCCGAGGCCATAGCCGATCTGCGTCAGCGTGACGATGAGGCCGGTCGCCGCCGGGCTGAAGCCGAGTGACTGGCTGATGGGGCCGGCAAGCGGCTGGCCGTAATAGAGATTGGCGGCAACCAGCCCGCAGGCGGCGGCGAACATGAATGTCAGCAGCGGTGAAAGGGTCTTTTCCGGGAGCGGCGTGCTCTCCCGTCTGGCAGCGGCAGTTGCGGGCATGTCTCATCCTCAATAGGAGCGGGGGTTACGTTCCCCGAAATCTCAGTGAAAATCAGTTCAGCAGTTTCATGGCCGTTTCGGCGACGGCGAGCATCTGTTCGGTGGTGCGGCCAGTCTTGCCGATCACACGCATACCCTTCGTCAGGGCAAGGAGGGTGCAGGCAGTACTTTCCGGATCGACATGCTTCGATATGGAGCCATCCTCCTGTCCGAGACGGATCAAATTGAGGATGCGTCTTTCGTCGAAATCGAAGGCGACGCCGACGCGACCGGCGACTTCTTCGTCGAAAAGCGCAAGCTCCGTTGCGCTTCCGACCACGAGGCAGCCGCGGCGGCCGATCTCCCCGCATGAGGCCTCCGCGAAGAACGTCACCAAGGCACGAAGTTTGTCATGAGCATTCGGAGCTTCCGCAAGCGTCTCGTCGATGAGTTGCTGGCGGACCTGGCGATACCGGCTGAACGCGGCGAGGAATACGCCGCGCTTGTCGCCGAAAGCCTTGTAGACGCTGCCTGCGGTCAGGTCCATGGCCTCGGTCAATTCGCTGATCGAGGCGGCATAATAGCCGCGCTCGGAAAAAACGCGCAGCGCTTCGTCCAGCGCGGAATCCATGTCGAATTCCCGTGGGCGACCGCGAAGCTTCGGTGCGATGTCGAGTGTGTCTGTCGTCATGTTGCTCTTTTAGGAAATGATCGTTTCCAAATCAAGCGAATTTTTGCGCCGCGGCAACAACTGGAAGAATAGTGATTGCGACCGGTCCCGCTACTCGTGGAAAAACGCCATGTGGATCGCGTCCTTATAGCGGCCGTCGATGCGAACGGATTTGCGGGCGAGGCCCTCCCGCACAAAACCGACTTTTTCGTAGAGCGCGATGGCCTTGTTGTTGTCGGCATGCACGCTGAGTTCGACGCGTTCTATTCCTGCATCCCGCGCGGCATGCAGCGTCGTCTCTATCAATCGACGTCCCAATCCCCGGCCGCGATAGGCGGGGATGATGCCCATGCCGAGCTTGCCGGCGTGGGCATGGGAAGGAAAGCCATGGCGGCTGATATCGCACCAGCCGACCACCTTCCCATCGGCCAAGGCGACGAATTGCGGATTGCCTTTTTCGATCATGCCAAGCACGAAAATGCGTGTTTCTTCCAGCGGAAAGGCTTCGAGCAGCGATAGATATTCCCGCTCACGCGCGACCGCATCGAGCGCCTTGTGAAAACCTTCGATATGCTCGGCTGATATGGGTTCTATCCGGATTTCGGTGTCGGTGGTCATGGGAAAAGCTCGATGCAAATTAGGGTGTATCGAGGATATGGTTCAACCAAGCGCCTGTCTATCCACCTATCTTCCCAAGGATATTTACAGATCGAGTTCCCATGTCTGGCCGTTCAGTTCCGGGCCGAACATTCGATGCCGTTCCTCCGCTACAAGTCTGAAGCCAGTCTTGATGTAGATCGCTCGGGCCGTATCGAGAATGTCATTGGTCCAGAGCGAGAGTGTTTTATAGCCGGCATCACGCGAGAAACGGATGCATTCGTCGACCAGCATCTTGCCGAGGCCGAGGCCGCGGGCTGTCTTGTCGACATAGAGCAGCCGAAGCTTTGCGATGCCGTCGCCGCCATTGGTGATCATGGCGGAGCCGACATTCAGGCCGCCTCGCTCGGCAATCCAGCACCGATCTTTTTGCGGGTTGAAATTAGACAGGAATTTACCGGCGACTTCGGCCACCAAGCCTTCGAAGCGATCGTCCCAGCCGAATTCCTCGGTGTAGAAGCGCGCCTGGCTTTGCACGATCCAGCCGATGTCACCAGGGCGGTGATTGCGAATGATCGCGGGGGGCGCTTCGGTTCGATCGGGGCCGAGTGTTTCCTGTATCGTCTGCATCGCTGCAACGACACGCTCGGGTTCGCCGGGCGCGAGTTTTTCGAAATATCCGGCGATCTGCGCGCGTGAGCGGCGGACGAATTCCTCGAATTGCGCCTGTCCCTTGTCGGTGACCTTTATGATCTGGCTGCGCGCATCGTTCGGGTCCAGCGTCGTTTCGATCAGCCCATCCTCGCGAAAGCGCTTGACGATGCGGCTGAGATAGGCGGGGTCGAGATGCAGCTCGCGTGTCAGCGCGGAAGCTGCGACGCCACCGCGGAAGCCGACTTCGAACAGCACGCGCACATCCGTGAGCGTATAGGGGCTGTCGAGATAGGCCTTGTTCAGGACGCCGAGGAAATTCGTATAGAAGCGATTGAAGTTACGAACGGCATCGATGGTCGTGAAATCGGCAGCGGCGGGCATGACATCGTCTCCTCAGGTATAGAGACGATGTCCGATATTTGTTGGACTCAGTCAAGTAAATTGATTGACGTCAGGCGGCGCAGCTGCTGCGAGCCTTTGCATCCGCAAGAGCAAAGTTTACGGCGGCTTCCGCGTGGATCGTCGTCGTGTCGAAGCCCGGCAGGATCAGCGCCTTCGGATCGAGGATGAGGCAGATCTCGGTGCAGCCGAGAATGACGCTGTCGGCGCCTTCCGCCTTGGCGCGCGCGATGATGCCGTTCAGCTTTCGGCGCGATTCGTCCTTGATGATGCCGGCGCAGAGCTCGTTAAAGATGATATCGTGCGTGACGGTGCGATCCTCGGGACCGGGCACCATGATGGAGACGCCGTTTTCAGCCATTCGCTCGGCATAGAAGCCGTGTTCCATCGTGTAGCGTGTGGCGAGCAGCAGCGGCTTGATCCTGCCGGCGGCCTTTAGGGCCGCGGCGGTTTCATCGATGATGTGGATGAGCGGAGCTGAAACGCGTTCGGCAACCTGAGGTGCGATCAGGTGCATGGTGTTGGTGCAGATGAGCACGCATTCGGCACCGGCCTTTTGCAGGCGTTCCGCCGCATCGGCGAGGCGATCGGCCGCATCGTTCCAGCGTCCAGCCTTTTGCAGCGCGACGATCTCTTCGAAATTGACGGAGTACATCACCATTTCGGCCGAGGAGAGGCCGCCCAGCCGCTCGCGGACCATTTCGTTGATCAGGCGATAATAGACTGCCGAACTCTCGAAACTCATACCGCCGATCAGGCCAATGGTGCGCATAATGCTGTTCTCCGCTCGTGGATTTTGAATGGAGGAATAGTGCGGCGATTCACCCGCCGTATGTTTGCGTTTTTTGAAGCTTATCAAGATCTCTCTGCAAATGTTTGCGCATTTTTCGATTTATGTGCAAAATACTGGCGTATATATGGGGAGTTGCCGCACATGCTTGATGAACGCGACCGAAAGATTCTCGAATTTCTGCAGGCGGATGCCGGCATTTCCGTCACCGAACTTGCCGATCGCGTCGCCCTGTCGGTGTCGGCCTGCTCGCGTCGCATACAGCGGCTTGAGGAAAGCGGGCATATCGCCCGGCGTATCGTCGTGCTCGACCGCGAGAAGATGGGAGTGCCGACCACGGTCTATGCGATGATCAAGACGGCGCATCACGCCGACGAGTGGATCGAATCCTTCCGCAAAGTCATCGGTGATATCCCTGAGATCGTCGAGGCGCATCGGCTTACCGGGAATTATGATTATATCCTCAAGATCGTGTTGCCGCGTGTCGAGCATTACGATGTCATCTACAAGCAGCTCGTGCGCAAGATCGAGCTCTTCGACGTCTCGGCGTCGATCTCGATGGAGGAACTTAAAAGCGGCGCCTCCGTTCCTGTCGGGTATGCACAATAGGTGCCTTGGCCATATCGTGGCCGTGCAGAGGTGCCATGCATAAAAGATGGTTGCTGCATATCCTTCTCAACCCTACGTTTTTCAGCAGGCTTAATTGCGAGGTGTTGCCATGCAGGATCATCATGTCGTCGTGGTCGGAGGTGGCTTTGGCGGGGTACAGCTCGCCAACGATCTGAAGGGTGCTCCCGTCCGCATCACGATGATCGATCGGCGCAATCATCACCTTTTTCAGCCGCTTCTCTATCAGGTCGCCACTACGCTGCTTGCCACTTCCGAAATTGCATGGCCGATCCGCAATTTCTTCCGCAATCGACCTGACGTGACGACCTTGCTTGCCGAAGTCGTCGGCGTCGACGGCGCGGCGCATGAGGTGCTGCTGAAGAACGGTCAAAAGATCCATTACGACACGCTGGTGCTGGCGACCGGCGCTACCCATGCCTATTTCGGCCATGACGAGTGGGAGCCGGTGGCGCCGGGATTGAAGACGTTGGAGGATGCGACCACCATCCGCCGGCGCCTCTTGCTGGCCTTTGAGCAGGCGGAAATGGAAACCGACCCGACCGTCCGTGAGGCGCTGTTGACCTTCGTCATCGTTGGCGCGGGTCCCACGGGTGTCGAGCTCGCCGGTATCATCTCCGAGCTGGCTCGGACAACACTGCCGAAGGAGTTCCGCAATATCGATACCCGCAAGGCGAAGATCATCCTCGTCGAGGCCGGCCCAAGGGTGTTGCCCGCTTTCGCGCAAGAGCTCTCCGACTATGCGCACAAGGAGCTGGAACTGCTTGGTGTCGACGTCCGCTTTGGTAGACCGGTCACCTCATGCACGGCCGAAGGCGTGACGATTGGCGACACCTTCGTGCCATGCCGTACCATCGTCTGGGCGGCGGGTGTCGAGGCCTCGCCGGCGGCGAAATGGCTTGGCATTCCAGCCGATCGTGCTGGTCGCGCCATCGTTGACAAGGATCTGAGGGCGCCAGGCATGGAGGATATCTTCATCATCGGCGATACCGCAGCCGTCATGCGTGACGATGGCAGCCCCGTGCCGGGGATCGCTCCGGCTGCCAAGCAGCAGGGCGCTTATGTCGCCAAGGTCATCAAGGCCAAGCTTGCGGGCAGACCGTCGCCCGGACCGTTCCACTATCGCCATCAGGGCAGCCTTGCGACGATCGGCAAAAGTGCTGCGATCATCGATTTCGGCTGGATCAAGCTGAAGGGCTGGCTCGCGTGGTGGGTCTGGGGGCTTGCTCACATCTATTTCCTGATCGGCGTGCGCTGGCGCATCGCCGTCGCCTGGAGCTGGCTTTGGATCTATATCAGCCGGCAACATAGCGCCCGGCTGATCACGCAGAAGGAAACCATGCGCGAGGAATGAAAAAGGGCAGCCGTAGCGGCTGCCCTTTTCGTATGAGTTGCTGCGCAACAGTGCCTATGCCAGCGAAGCGATGTCGATGACGAAGCGGTAGCGCACGTCGCTCTTCAGAACGCGCTCGTAGGCTTCGTTGATATCCTGAATGTCGATCTTCTCGATCTCGGCGACGATGTTATGCTCGCCGCAGAAGTCGAGCATTTCCTGCGTTTCCTTGATCGAGCCGATCATGGAGCCGGAAAGGCTGCGGCGGCCGGGGATCAGCGAGAAGGCATGGACCGGAACCGCGTGCTCGGGAACGCCGACCAGCACCATGCTGCCATCATATTTCAGCAGGTTCAGATAGGCGTTCCAGTCGATCGCCGTGCCGACCGTGTTGATGATCAGGTCGAAGGTGCCCGCGAGCTTGGTGAAGGTTTCGGCATCGCTGGTGGCGTAGTAGTCCTTTGCGCCGAGCTTGAAGCCGTCTTCCTTCTTCGACAGCGTCTGGCTGAGGACGGTCACATCGGCGCCCATGGCGTGCGCCAGCTTGACGCCCATATGGCCGAGGCCGCCCATGCCGACGATGGCAACCTTCTTGCCGGGGCCGGCCTTCCAGTGACGCAGCGGCGAATAGAGCGTGATGCCGGCGCACAGCAGCGGCGCGCCCGAATCGAGCGGGATATTGTCCGGGAAGGAGAGGACATAGCCTTCCTTGACGACGATCGAGTCCGAATAGCCGCCGAAGGTCGGCGTCTTGCCGTCGGCTTCGACGTCGTTATAGGTCTGCACCAGACCCGGCATGTAGTGTTCGTAGTCCAAGTCGCGCGTGGCGCAGGTCGTGCAGGAATCGACGAAGCAGCCGACGCCGACGCGGTCACCGACCTTGAACTTGGTGACCTTGGAACCGACAGCGGTCACCGTGCCGGCAACTTCATGGCCCGGCACCATCGGATATTTCGAGCCGCCCCATTCGTTGCGGGCCTGATGGATGTCGGAATGGCAGACGCCGCAATATTGAACGGCAATAACGACGTCGTCATCATTCGGTTCGCGGCGCTCGAAGGTGAAGGGAACGAGCGGCTTGGACGCGTCGGTTGCTGCATAACCCTTTGCGATAGGCATGGGAGATTTCCTTATCTTTTCGGATGGGTTGGGGGTAGAATCTGGAGGGCCCACCATGCATCAGGACCGGGCCACAGCGTTAGAGCGATCCTGCAAGCTTTATGTACGATCCTGCGAATCTAAATGCGCGGCAGGTCTTTCGCGATCGAACGGTGTTACCTAGATAGACATCGATATCTGCTCGAAAACAGTTGGTTGCGCATGACACTGCCTTTCAATCCCAATCAGGAACTCGCATCGATCGTTGCACGTTTCGCCACGAGCGACGGCGAACATCGCACGCCGATAGACAATCTCAATCTCTATCGGCAGTCGGCCGCGACTGTGTGGCAGCATGGGGCTTATCGGCCCTGTTTTGCAATCGTGGTTCAGGGCCGCAAGAACCTGACAATCGGCGCCGAGACCTACAATTACGGTGTCGGCGAGTATATTTTGACCGCGCTCGACCTTCCGGTATCGACGCAGGTCACCAATGTCGGCAGCGATACGCCTTATCTTTGTTTTGGCATGGCGCTCGACAGCGAACGGTTGAAGGAGCTCCTGTCGCGCGCCAGCATTCCGCGTCAGGCGTTGACCGAGCCTGTGCGCGGAATTGCTGTTAATGCCGCTTCGCCGGAACTGCTCGATGCCTCGCTGCGGCTGCTCCGATTGCTTGATCGGCCCGAAGATATTCCAGCCATGGCGCCTTTGATCGAGCAGGAAATCCTCTATCGCCTGCTGACCGGCCCGAATGGCCCTCGGCTGCTGCAGATCGCAATGGCGGAGAGCCAGAGCAACCGGGTGGCGCGGGCCGTCGCCTGGCTCCGCGGCAACTATACGCAGCCGCTGCGCATCGAAGAACTCGCCGAGCGCGTCGGCATGAGCGTTTCCTCGCTGCATCACCATTTCAAGACTGTTACGGCACTATCGCCGATGCAATATCAGAAACAGCTTCGGCTGCATGAGGCGCGGCGGCTGATGCTCGTCGAGCAGCTCGATGTCGGCTCCGCCGGCCATCGTGTCGGATATCAGAGCCCCTCGCAATTCAGCCGGGAATACAGCCGCCTTTACGGCCTGCCGCCGCTGAAGGATGTCGAGACGATGCGCAACAACGCGGTTGCCGCCGAGTAGGTCTCGGGCCGACGGCAGTTAGCTGATCGGCGCGTTGCAGCTGCCGCCATTCCATGTGTAGCTCGGCGTGATGTCCTGCGGCCCCCACAGACCTTCGAAACGATGATAGCCGGCATCGAAACGGATTGTCAGCGAGCCCATTCCATATTTGTCGAACCATCGCAGCGTTCGTACTCTGCCGGGTGTCGTTCCGATTTCCGAGAGTGTGCCGACCGTTGTCTTGCCATCGTCTTTAAAACGATATGTCCCCGCTATGTGGCCCTTCGCATCGACCTGCAACGACGTTTCGACATCGACCAACCGATCGCTGGAGAGAAGCTTGCCGCAATAGTGCCCAGCGGGGCGCGGCAGAGATTTTGACGCTGCGTACACCGGTAGGGGGAGATGGAATAGTCCGCTCGCAAAGCAGATTCCAGCAATCCAGGTGATTGCCCAGCGTTTACCGCTTTCCATGCGTCCGACGTGCCAGGCTGGCGCCGCTTTATAAGATTGATTGACCACGGGTTTCACCGAACGATCTCGTAGCAATAGAGGCCGACATGATCTATCTATTGTGCGCCTGCCATGACAAGTGTCCTCCGTCTTTTTAACGCAATGCAGCAACGAATTCCGCTTGACGGCTGCATCGGTGTCCTGCATAAAGCGCCACGAACCGTACCGTACGGTACGCATTTGGGAGTAGCCATCGTGCTGAGCGAAGCAGGACAGTCGAGCGAGTTTTCGCCGCGCCAGAACGCCGTTCTGGAACAGGCGCTGCGTCTGCTCGTCGATGGCGGCGAGAAGGCGCTGACGACCTCCGGCGTTGCGCGCGCTGCCAATTGCTCGAAGGAAAGTCTTTACAAGTGGTTCGGTGACCGGGACGGCTTGCTGTCGGCGATGATCACCTATCAGGCCAGCAAGGTTCGCACCTTCGAGCGCAATGGCGAACGGCTGAATACGGCAAGCCTGCATGACCATCTCGTCATTTTCGCGCGCGACCTTCTGGAAGTCCTGGCCGGCGACGTTTCTCTTGCTTTGAACCGCCTGGCGATCGGCCAGTCGAACCGCGACGGCTCCAAGCTCGGCAAGCTGCTACTGGAGCGCGGGCGGCGGCAGATCGACCGTCGCGCCATCGGGCTTATCGATGCCGGCAAGCGGGCAGGGCTGCTGCGCTTTATCGATGCCGACGAGGCATATCACACGCTTTACGGGCTCATCGTCTCCGATTTGCATGTGCGCATGCTGCTCGGCGAGCCCGGTTTGAACGATACTAGCCGTCAGGCTGGGAAGGCGGTCAGCGCCTTCCTCAAGCTTTACGGCACGGAAAAGGTATTGGCGGAAGCGGCAGCGACCGTCTGACAATTTAAAATCTGCACCCAGACAAGCAAAGGGAAGGACAAACAATGCGCGTCTATTACGATCGTGATGCCGATCTCAACCTCATCAAGTCGAAGAAAGTCGCCGTCATCGGCTACGGTTCGCAGGGCCGCGCTCACGCGTTGAACCTGAAGGACAGCGGCGCACAGAACCTCGTGATCGCGCTGAAGGCCGGTTCCCCCACGGTCAAGAAGGCCGAAGCCGACGGCTTCAAGGTCATGACCGTTGCCGAGGCAGCTGCCTGGGCCGACCTGATGATGATGGCGACCCCAGACGAACTGCAGGCCGACATCTACAAGGCCGACATCGCCCCGAACATCCGTGACGGCGCTGCGATCGCTTTCGCCCACGGCCTCAACGTTCACTTCGGCCTCATCGAGCCGAAGGCTTCGGTTGACGTCGTCATGATCGCTCCGAAAGGCCCGGGCCACACGGTTCGCGGCGAATACCAGAAGGGCGGCGGCGTTCCCTGCCTCGTAGCGGTTCATCAGAACGCTTCCGGCAACGCCCTTGAACTCGCTCTCTCCTATGCCTGCGGCGTCGGCGGCGGTCGTTCGGGCATCATCGAAACCAACTTTCGCGAAGAGTGCGAAACCGACCTCTTCGGCGAGCAGGTTGTTCTCTGCGGTGGTCTCGTCGAGCTCATCCGCGCCGGCTTCGAAACGCTGGTTGAGGCCGGCTATGCTCCGGAAATGGCCTACTTCGAGTGCTTGCACGAAGTGAAGCTGATCGTCGACCTGATCTATGAAGGCGGCATCGCCAACATGAACTACTCGATCTCGAACACGGCCGAGTGGGGCGAATACGTCACCGGTCCGCGCATCATCACCGAAGAGACCAAGGCTGAGATGAAGCGCGTCCTCAAGGACATCCAGACCGGCAAGTTCACCTCCGAGTGGATGCAGGAATACCGTTCGGGCGCTGCCCGCTTTAAGGGTATCCGCCGCAACAACGACAGCCACCAGATCGAAGAAGTCGGCGCCAAGCTGCGCGGCATGATGCCCTGGATCGGCAAGAACAAGCTGGTCGACAAGTCGGTCAACTAAGCTTTCGGCGAAAGTCGGATTTGAGGGCCGGGGCGAAAGCTCCGGCCTTTCTATTTATGGGCCGCGACGTAGAGCCATCTTGTCGGCTCGCCATCGAAGCCGCCACCATCGGCTTCGGTCATGGTGATGTTCTTCCATCCGCCAGTGCTCAGCATATCCCGAAGCCATGAGGCCGACGGATAGTTATAATAGCGTCCGAACTTGTCGTGCCCCTCTGCTTCACCCGCTTTGAAGCTGGCGTGGAAGATGCCGCCCGTTTTCAGGGCGCGCAAAATGCGATCGAAGATATCTGGCAGGGCGGATCGCGGAACATGCAGGAGGCTGGCCTCCGCCCATATGCCGTCGAAGATTTCGGTAGCGTCCAAGGCTTCGAAACGCATCACTCGAACAGGCCTGCCGAGACGCTTTTCCGCTTCCCTGGCAAGCTCGGCTGAACCGTCCGTCGGCGTGACGTCGAAGCCGCGCGAGAGCATATAGGCGGCATCCTGGCCGCCGCCGCAACCCAGTTCGAGGATGGCTGCGGGGGCGGGCAGGGCGGCCAGAAAGGCATCCAGCCTTTGACGCGGTAGCTGGCGTTCACGCGCCGCGTAGCTGGCGGCGTTGTCGGTATAGAAGGACGCTGTCGGGTCGGTGCTCATGCTGGTTGGCGCCTTTTTCGAGATGTATCGCGTTTAAGCGGAAAAGGGCATCTATTGTGCCTTGCCAAAATAGATCACGCGCTCCAGGTCCTTGAAATGCGCATCCAGCGTCAGAACATCGGCGTCGTGCAATTCGGCCGTGGCGTAGATGATCGCATCGGCGAGCGCCAGTTTGTGTCGCGCCGAGACTTCGGCGGCGCGGCGGGCGAGGGCGGTATCGAGGGGAGCGATGATGCAGGTGGCGCTATAAGCGAAGAAGGAATCGACCGCGTCCTCATCGCGCTCGCGTTCCAGCCATTTGGCGAGTTCGAGCTGGACGATGGTGGGGACGATACATTCGGTTCGCGCAGGCATTTCGCTCTGGAGCCGATCTGCAGCCGGACCTTGGGTTAGCCACTCGATCCAGGCTGAGCTATCAACGACGCGCATCAGAACCGGTCTTTCCGGTCACGGTAATGGTTGGGGTTGGCGCCCTTCGCCATGCCCTTGAGGTCGGCAAGTTCGGGTATGGGAATAAGCAGCACACCCTTGCCCTTCGGAATGAAAACGAATTCCTGGCCCGCGCTCCAATGCTGCTGGTCGCGAACTTCCTTCGGGATCGATATCTGAAATTTCGAGGAGAGAGTTGCCGTGGCCATTCTTACGTTCTTCCGATCGATGGATGCAACGTAAGAATAACACCCGCAGAGAAAAATGTATAGGTCATTTCAGAAGCGGTCTGAGCATCGATGACCGGTAAGGCATCGATCAGTTTCGAGAGTTGTTTGTCACTGTCACAAATAAAATAGGTCAGTATTGTTGACTTATCTTTTGTTGCGTGATCTTGTGGCACAAAGACCAAAAATTACGAGGAAGCCCCATGTTGAATTGGGAAAATATCTTTGCGACGCGTTCGAGCCGTATGCGCGCCTCCGAAATCCGTGAGCTGCTGAAGCTGCTGGAGCGGCCGGATATCATTTCCTTCGCCGGTGGCATTCCCGATCCCGCTCTGTTTCCGGATGCCGAATTCAAGCAGGCCTATGCCGACATCTTTTCCGGTCCAACTGTCAATGCAGCGCTACAATATTCGGTCAGCGAAGGCTACAAGCCGTTGCGCGAATGGCTTGTTGGCCAGATGGGCGCGCTCGGCATTCCCTGTGAGCTCGAAAATGTCTTCATCGTTTCCGGTTCACAGCAGGGGCTCGATTATCTCGGCAAGCTCTTCCTGTCACCGAAGGACACGGCGCTGGTGACGGCGCCCACCTATCTCGGCGCGCTGCAGGCCTTCAACGCCTATGAGCCGACCTACGATCAGCTGACGCCGAACGGCAACCGCACGCCGGATTCCTATCGCGCCGCGGCTTCGCAGGCGGGTGGCCGGGTGAAGTTCGCCTATCTCTCGGCCGACTTCGCCAACCCGACGGGCGAGACCGTCGATCTGGCTAGCCGCAAGAAACTGCTCGACCTTGCCGAAGAGCTGGATATCGCCGTCATCGAAGACGCTGCCTATCAGTCTCTGCGCTATGACGGTGAGCCGGTCGCGCCGATCCTGGCGCTGGAAATCGCGCGCAAGGGCAGCATCAACGACACGCGCACGATCTATTGCGGCAGCTTCTCCAAGACCCTGGCGCCTGGCCTTCGCGTCGGCTTTATCGTCGCGAATGCGCCTGTTATCCGCAAGCTGGTGCTGATGAAGCAGGCGGCCGACCTGCATTCCTCGACCATCAACCAGATCGCGATCCATCAGGTCGCCGAGCGCGGTTTTGATGCGCAGGTTGCCAAGGTCCGCAAGACCTATAGCCACCGCCGCGACTGGATGCTGGCCGCACTTGCGAAATACATGCCAGACGGTACGAGCTGGACGAAGCCGCAAGGCGGCATGTTTGTCTGGATCACCTTGCCGAAGGGCATGGATGGGGCGAAACTGCTGGCAAGGTCCCTCGAGACAGCCAAGGTTGCCTTCGTGCCCGGTCAGGCCTTCTTTGCTGATGGCACCGGCGCGAATACGTTCCGCGTCAGCTTCTCCTGTGCCAATGACGAGATGATCGAAGAGGGTATCTCGCGGCTCGGCAAGCTGATTGCAGGCGAGATCGGAGCAATGGCGGCCTAAGCCGCCACTGCCGTTTTTTTACTTCGTCAGATACGGGCCGATCAGAGCCAGATCGGCCTCGCTCAGCCGATCGCTGGCGGTATTGCGCTGGTGCCAATAGGGATACATCAGCGGCTGCAAGCTGACGTCGTCGAGCCGCTTGCGTTCTTCGTCGGTCAGCTTCAGCTCGGCACTCGCAAGATTGTCCTTGAACTGCGCCTTGGTGCGGCCGCCGATGATAACCGAGGTCACGCCCTTGCGGCCGATGAGCCAGGCAAGCGCCACTTGGGCCGCCGAAACGCCGCGACCCTCGGCAATCTCCACCAGCGCATCGACGATATTCCAAAGGCGGTTCTCGTCGCGGATCGGCGGTTCCGTCCAGCCGGCGAACTGCCGCGTGCCTTCCGGCGTCGCCTGATTGCGGCGGTGCTTGCCAGATAGCAGACCACCGGCAATCGGGCTCCAGACGAGGATACCGAGGCCCTGGTCGATACTGATGGGCACCAGCTCGTTTTCCGCGTCGCGGGCTTCCAGCGTGTAGTGGATCTGCTGGCTGACGAAGCGTTCGCGCTTGTCGCGCTCGCTGACGCCGAGCGCCTTCATGATGTGCCAGCCGGAAAAGTTCGAGCAGCCGATATAGCGGACTTTGCCCTGGCGAACCAATGTGTCGAGCGCTTCCATCGTCTCTTCCAGCGGCGTCTGTCCGTCCCATTCATGCAGCTGGTAGAGATCGATGACGTCGGTCTTCATGCGCTTCAGGCTTGCCTCGCAGGCCTGGATAAGATGCTGGCGGGATGAGCCGGCATCGTTGACACCAGGCCCCATCGGGAAGCGCGCCTTGGTGGCGATGAGCACGCCGTTCTTCCGCTGGCCACCGATGATCTCGCCGAGAATCTCCTCTGACGCGCCTTGCGAGTAGACATCGGCCGTATCGAGCAGGTTAACGCCGGCATCCACGCACATGTCGACGAGCTTCTTTGCTTCCTTGACGCCGAGATCGCCAACGGTTTTTGCCCAGCCGACGCCGCCGAAAGTCATGGTGCCCATAGTGATGGTGGAAACTTTGAGGCCGGAGCGGCCAAGCAGGCGATATTCCATCGATCTGTCCTCCTCGATCCCGTCTGAAATACGTGCGTCAAGAAATAGCGCCAGAGAACAATGGTCAAGATTCAATCATCATACGAACGGCAATCTATTCAAATTCAACTGTCACAATCATGTTAAGCCCTGCGTCTAGACAACCTCATACAACCTAGCCGAGGACGCTTCATGAAGACCTTTGTTTCCGCTTTTGCCGGCCTGCTGGCCGTTGCTCTTTTCTCCGGTAGCGCCAACGCCGCCGACCTCGTCCTCTACACCAGCCAGCCGAATGCCGATGCGCAGGCGACCGTCGACGGCTTCATGGCCGCCAATCCCGGCATCAAGGTCGATTGGGTTCGCGACGGCACGCCGCAGATCATCGCCAAGCTGCAGGCTGAGATGCAGGCCGGCGCTCCCGTCGCCGACGTTCTGCTGATCGCCGATATGGTGACGCTGGAGCGCTTGAAGGAAGCTGGAAAGCTGCTGGCCTACAAGTCGCCGGAAGCCGCAAATTACGATCCGTCGCTCTATGACGCCGGCGGCTGCTACTACTCCACCAAGGTGATCACGACCGGCATCGTCTACAACACGGCTGCCGCGATGAAGCCGGCGAGCTGGCAGGATCTGGTAAAGCCAGAAGCCAAGGGCCTCGTCGCCATGCCGAGCCCGCTTGCTTCGGGCGCTGCTCTCATTCATGCGCAGACGCTTGCCGGCGTTAGCAGCCTGGGCTGGGACTATTACAAGAATCTCGCCGACAATGGCGCTATCGCTTCCGGCGGCAACGGTGCCGTGCTTAAGGCCGTCGCCTCCGGCGAAAAGGCCTATGGCATGATCGTCGACTACATGCCGATCCGCGAAAAGGCCAAGGGCGCTCCGCTGGAATTCGTCTTCCCGAAGGAGGGCGTTTCGGCGGTCACCGAGCCGGTCGGCATTCTCGCCGGAACGCAGCATGCCGACGCCGCGAAGAAATTCGTCGATTACGTTCTCTCCGAGAAGGGGCAGGAAGGCTTCCTGAAGCTCGGCTATATTCCGGCTCGCAACGGCACGCCGCTGCCGGAAGGCTTCCCGGCACGTGACAGCATCAAGGTTTTGCCGTTGAATGCCGCCGATGCTCTCAAGAACACGGATCAGGCCCTGAAGACTTTCTCCACCTACTTCAAGTCGAAGTAATCCAACCCGGATTTGGAATGTACCGATATGTGCGTCGAGGAAACAGCCAGCCGGCCTGGCTGTTTCCTTTTGTTGTTGCCGTCGTGCTTTTGCTCAGCGTCCTGCCGCTGGCGCGGCTGGCGCTTGCCGGCATCGAGGCCTTGCTTAGGGGTGGCGCCTATGAACTCATCACCGATCCCTCGCTCTGGCGCTCGGCCTGGTACACGATCGAGACGGCTGCCCTCGGCACCATCGTTTCCGTCTTGCTCGGTTGTCTCTTTGCATTCCTGCTGACATTGACCGATCTGCCGGGCAGGGGGCTGCTCGGCTTCCTCTTCGTATTGCCGATGATGATCCCGCCGCAAGTAACGGCACTCGCCTGGGTGCAGATGTCCGGGCCGTCGAGCCCCTTGCTGAAAGCGTTGCATATCGCGCCGCCGCTCGGCTCGCCGCAGCCGCTCTATTCTATCGGCGGCATCGCGCTGCTCTACGGCGTCCAGCATGCGCCGCTCGTCTATCTCGCCTTGCGCGCCGGCCTGATGGCGCTGCCGCGCGATGGTGTCGAGGCCGCAAGGCTTTCGGGCGCGTCCGGCCTGCGCGTCTTCCGCGATATCATCCTGCCCTTGTCCCTGCCCGGTGTCATTGCAGGCGCTGCGATTGCCTTCGTCTCGTCCATCGGCAATTTCGGCATTCCGGCGATCCTCGGCATTCCCGCCTCGATCTATACCTTGTCGACCCTGATCTTCACGAAGTTCTCCAGTTTCGGGCCGCGCACCTTCGGCGATATCGCCGTGCTGTCGACGATGATCGCCGTCATTGCCGTTGCCGGTCTTGCCGTGCAGGGCAGGGCCTTGAAGGGGCGTGACTACCGCGTCATCGGCATTTCCGGCGCGGCTGCTGCCTTTTCGCTCGGCCGCTGGCGCTATCTTGCCTTGCCGGCGCTCCATGCCATCCTGTTCGTCATGCTTGTTGCTCCCTTCCTGGCTCTGGTCGCAGGTGCGCTTGTGCCGGCATATGGCGTGCCGCTCACCGTCAAGACGGCGTCGCTCAACGCATTTACGGAAATCCTGTTTCGGCAGAGCATAACGCGCACCGCCTTTTCCAATTCACTGTTTCTGGCGTGCACAACGGCGCTCGGTCTGCTGCTGGTGACGGTGCTCGCGGCCTATGCGCTGACGCGGCGTAGAGACATGCTGAGCCGCATCGTCGGGGGCATGATCGAGATCCCGTATTCGCTTCCGGGCATCATCATCGCCGTCTGCTTCATTCTGGTGTTCGCAGCGCCGCTGCCGATCCTGAATGTTACACTTTACGGGACGATCTGGATCATTCTGCTTGCCTATTTCTCCGCCTATTTCGCCGTCAGCCTGAAGCCGGTCATGAGCGCCTTCCTGCAGCTCGATCCGGCATTGGAGGAGGCGGCACGGCTTTCCGGAGCCGGATTCTTCCGGCGTTTGACCGATATCATCGTGCCGTTGATCGCGCCGGCGGCCGGCGCATCCGTGATCCTCGTTTTCCTGATTGCCTGCAACGAGCTGACCGTTTCGGCGCTGCTCTGGTCGGCCGGCACGCAGACGCTCGGCGTCGTCATCTACAATCTCGACGATGGCGGCAGTGCCGATCTGGCCTCGGCCATGTCGGTCATCGTCATCGCCATGGTCGTCATCATGATGGTGCTTCTGGAAATCATGGCCAAGCGCCTGCCGAAGGGAGTGGTGCCTTGGCGAAGCTGATCCTCAATCATGTCAGCAAGGATTTCGGCGTGGGCGGACGTGCTGCCGTCAACGCCTTGTCGCTCGATGTTCGCGAGGGTGGTTTCCTGGCGCTGCTCGGCCCCTCGGGCTGCGGCAAGACGACCGTGCTTCGAATGATCGCCGGCTTCGAGCAGCCGACGGATGGCTCCATCCATCTCGGCGAACGGCTACTGGCGGATGCCGCAAACATGTTGCCGCCGGAGCGGCGCAACATGGCAATGGTGTTCCAGTCCTATGCACTCTGGCCGCATATGAACGTATCAGACAATGTCGGTTATCCGCTGAAGGTACGCGGCATCTCCGGTGAGCGTTACCGCG
The DNA here is from genome assembly GCF_000330885.1 of Rhizobium tropici CIAT 899. Classification (NCBI taxonomy): domain Bacteria; kingdom Pseudomonadati; phylum Pseudomonadota; class Alphaproteobacteria; order Hyphomicrobiales; family Rhizobiaceae; genus Martinezella; species Martinezella tropici. The sequence goes on along the minus strand of NC_020059.1, from coordinate 2,194,382 downwards.
AGAAGGTGCGCGAGGCGCTGGCGACCGTACGCCTTGGCGATTATGCGGAACGCAGGCCCGCCGATCTCTCCGGCGGTCAGAGGCAACGTGTGGCACTGGCTCGCTGCCTAGTGACATCGCCCGATGTCGTGCTGCTCGACGAGCCGCTCGCCAATCTCGACCGTCATCTGAAGAAGGAGATGGAGGAGACGTTTCGCGAGTTTCACCGGCGCTCCGGCGCCACCATGGTCTATGTCACGCACGATCAGAGCGAGGCGATGGCGCTTGCGACCGATGTTGCCGTCATGTCCGAAGGGCGGCTGCTGCAGGTGGCGCCGCCTGCGGAAATCTATTCGCGCCCCGAAGGGAAAATGGTCGGCGGCCTTGTCGGGCAGGGCGCTATCCTGTTGCTCGCTTTTCCCGACGGCGGGCCACGACGCATCGACTGGTCGTCGTTCCGGAGGCTTTGGGAGAAGCGGGCAGATGGTTCGGCGGTTGCGGATATCCTCGTGCGGCCGGAGGATGTGATTGCCGATGCCGAGGGTATTTCGTGCCGGGTCGATTCCGTTCTCTACGAGGGTGAGCGATATGCGATGAAGCTATCAATGCCGGATGGCCAGGTGCTGCGTGCCTACAGTCGTGAGGCTGTTGCCGCGGGTAACGTTTATCCCGTTGCCATCCGCTCGGCCTGGCGGCTTTGATCGGCCGGGGACAAGATGGTTGTCCCATGTCGCCTCCTATGCTTGATTTGCTTGACGTCACGAAGGGGAGTCGCGCATGTCCCATCATAGCTTTCCGATTTTCGATCTCGGCGCTTTCGAAGCAGCCGGTGATGATGAGAAGAAGCGGCTTGGCGCGGAGGTGGATCGGATTTGCCGATCGACCGGCTTCCTGGCGATTGCCAACCATGGCGTCGCGAATGCCGTGATCGCCGAGGTCTGGAAGAAGACACAGACGTTTTTCGATCTGTCGTCTGAGGTGAAGCAGAAGGCGAAAACGCTCTATCCCGGTTACCCCTACGGCTATCTCGGGCCGGGGACAGAGGCGCTCGCGAAATCGCGCAATGTCGATACGCCGCCAGACCTGAAGGAGAGCTTCAATGGCGGACCGCTTTCCGTGCCCTCAGGCATGACAGATCCTGAAGCACTCGGCTTCTGCTATGCCGCGACCATCTGGCCGGAGGGGCCTGAAGGATTCGCGGAGGCATGGAAGGCTTATTATCGGGCGATGGAAGATTTGGCGGCGCGCATCATGCGCGTCTTCGCAGCGGCGCTTGGCCTCGACGAGCATTTCTTCGATTCCTACGTCGATGCGCCGATCAGTGCGCTGCGGGCGCTGAATTATCCCGAACAGCATGTGCCGCCGCAGCCGGGCCAGCTTCGCGCCGGCGCGCATACCGATTACGGCAGTCTGACGATCCTCCTGCCGCAACCCGGCTCGAAAGGGCTAGAGATCATCGCCCCCGATGGCAACTGGACGCCGGTGCCGCCGGTGGAGGGTGCTTTCGTCATCAACATCGGGGACCTGATGGCGCTCTGGACCAACGATCGCTGGGTGTCCACGGTGCATCGCGTCGTCAACCCGCCGCCGGAAGAGGGCGGCATGCAGCGCCGCCAGTCTCTGGCCTTCTTCCACCAGCCGAACTGGTTTGCCGAAATCGCCTGCCTGCCGTCGTGCCTGAAGGAAGGGGAGGAGCCGAAATATGCTCGCGTTCTTTCCGGCCCGTATCTTATGGGCAAGTTCAAATCGACTGTTACCGCCAAGGCCGGATGATGCGAGTATAATAAGCCGGCTCACATTTTTCTTAAACTGGAATGCTTCATGTCCCTGCGCCTTGCGACCTTCAATGTCGAAAATCTTCTGACCCGTTTTGATTACACTGGTTTTCGCAATCAGTTGCGCCAGGATCGCGTTCTGCAGCTCTTCGATGTCCGTAATGAAGAGATCTATCAGCAGCTGGAAGCGGCGCGTGTGATTGCGGCAACCGACGACACCAGGCAGATGACGGCGCTTGCGATTGCGGATGCCGATGCCGACATCGTCTGCCTGCAGGAGGTCGACAACATGGCGGCGCTGCAGGCTTTCGAATATGGCTATCTCTACCGCATGGTCGGCAATGGCTATCGGCAGAAATTCCTGATCGAAGGCAATGACAGCCGCGGTATCGATGTCGCCGTGATGATGCGTGAGGAGACGCGCGACGGCCAGCCGATCGTGCTTAACGACATCAAGAGTCGCGCCATGGTGACCTACGGCAGTTTCGGCCTTTTCAACGACGAGCTTACGGAGCTCGGCCTTCATTCGGAGGACAAGATCTTCAAGCGCGATTGCCTGGAGCTGCATCTCCATATCGGCGGCGTGCCGTTCTCGCTCTATGTCATCCATCTGAAATCGATGGGACCTGCACGCGAAGGCGTGGATGGACGTCATGCAACCATGCCGATCCGCCGAGCCGAGGCCATGGCGGTTCGCCGCATCATCGAAGAACGCTTCGGGGCTGGCCACACGGCGACGAAGAATTTCGCCATCTGCGGCGACATGAACGACTATCAGGAATGGATCGACGTCATCGGCACACGTCGCACCGGCTATCGTTTTGAGCCGCGCAGCGAGGAGAAGGGCAGCGCCCTCGATGTTTTCAGCCATGACGGCTTTGCGGAGAACGTCGTGCGGCGGCGAGAGGAGCTTGACCGCTGGACGCTTTACCACGCCCGAGGGCCGCAGGAGCAGCGGCTTTGCCAGCTTGATTACATCTGGCTCTCTCCGGCGCTGGCTCGCGCCAATGCAACGCGCGTGCCCGATATCATCCGCTCGGGCCAGCCTTTCCGAACCATATTCCCACCGGGGCAGGAAGTGGAGCGCTATCCGCGCGTCGGCTGGGACAGGCCGAAAGCATCCGATCATTGCCCCGTCGTCATGACATTGGATTTGATATGACCACTTTAGGATTGCAGAGCGATATGGCCGGGTGGCCGCCGGAAAGCACCGTATTTCCCGTTTCCGGGATCGATCTTGCCGTGCTGCCTGGCGAGCATCCTTTCCACGTTCAGGAGTCTGAAGCGGCGCGGGAGAACTGGGCAAGGGAAATCGCGGACAATCCGGCCCTTTTTGATGGGCGCATGATCTTCCAGCGTCGTCTTTCGCTCGCCGACGGCCACGTCAGGGGTGAAGCCTATGTGACGCCTTTCTCGACCTTCCTTTGGTGGCGCAAGCAAAGCGAGCGGCACGGTGGCTTTCATCTTTTCGCATTTCCGGTGGCGGTATCGTCCGATGGTGCGATCATCGCGATCCGCATGGCGCCGCACACTGCCAATCCTGGCCAAATCTATTGCGCGGCTGGATCGATGGACGAAAATGATATTGTCGACGAGCACGCCGACGTCGCCGGCAATATGCGACGCGAGGTGCTGGAGGAAACCGGCCTGGATTTGAACGACGCGATCGCCGAGCCTGGATACTACGCAACCCATATGAAACGTTCCGTCACACTCTTTCGGGTTTTCCGCTTTCCGTGGACGGCCGAGGATATGCTTCGGCGCATCGAGGCGCATATACTGGTTTCCGAAGAGGACGAGGTCGATGGCGTGGTCGCCATTCGCTCGGCCGATCCCGCCGCGCATCAATACAGCGTGGCGATGCTGCCGATCCTTGCCTGGTTCTTCGGTGGCGGTAGATAGCTTGGGCTTGCGCTGGGGTCGCTTGCCGGTATGAATAATTAGGTCTGGAAGTATGGATGGAGGCCAGATTGGCGCGCAGCTACAGTGTCTATGATGTGTTCACCGACAACAGGCTGGCGGGCAATCCGCTCGCAATCATCTTCGATGCGGGGGACCTGAGCGATGAGGCAATGCAGGCGATCGCCAGGGAGATGAACCTTTCCGAGACGGTCTTCGTGCTGCCGCCGCAAAATCCAGCCCACACAGCGAGCCTGCGCATATTTACGCCCGGCCGCGAGCTGCCTTTCGCCGGGCATCCGACGGTCGGCACGGCGATCGCCTTGGCGGAGAAGGTCCATGCCAATCACGGCGGTGATCTGGATCTCGTTTCCGTTCTCGACGAGCGTGTCGGACCGGTGCGCTGCGCCATCAAGCTACGCCAGAACAAGGCGAGTTTTGCCGAGTTCGATCTACCGAAGAAGTCGCAGGAGATCCCGCTGCCGCTCGACAGGGCCGATATCGCCAATGCACTCGGCCTGAAGATCACCGAGATCGGCTTCGAGAACCATGTACTCTCCATATGGAGTGCAGGCGTACCGTTTCTTCTGGTGCCGGTGCACGATGTGGGCGCGGCCGAAAGGTTGGAGTTCGATCTGCAGCTTTGGGAAAAGACGGTGCCCTTCGTCGACGGCGCGCTTGCTTCGGCTTTCATTTATTGCCGCGGCGGCGTCAATCACGTTGCCAAATTCCACGCGCGCATGTTCCCCGTGGGAATGGGTATCGTCGAGGACCCGGCGACGGGTTCTGCAGTGGCGGCGCTGTCCGGTGCGATCAATCAGTTCGATGCTTTGCCGGATGGGCATCATCCTGTCGTCATAGAGCAGGGCATCGAGATGGGACGGCCATCACTGATTCATCTTCACCTCGATATCAATGGCGGCGTGATCGCCAATGCCCGCATCGGCGGCCAGGCGGTGCGTGTTGCATCAGGAATTCTTGAGCTTTGATTTCATTGAGTTTTCTGCCGCCCCTGAAATTTTTTTGACAAAAAAACAAAGAAAATTCGTCTGGCCGCTGGACAATCAAACCGATCCTATTTATATGCCCGGTCACGCCGCCAGCAAGCGGTACGGGTGATTAGCTCAGTTGGTAGAGCAGCTGACTCTTAATCAGCGGGTCGTAGGTTCGAGCCCTACATCACCCACCAAAAACTCCTTGAAATCGTTAGTTAATTCGAAACGTCTCGAGGGTTTTCGGCTGCGCGGTTTCCTGCAGATTGGAAACGGTTTCCAATTCAAGTTCCGTGCTATTCCGGAATGCAGCGGGCTCGATCTCGCTCCAGCGGCTTTCCATGAGCTTCATCGCATCCCGCGCTAAACTCCGTAGCGCGACGTTGTCGGTAGAGTTGTCGCTCTAGTCGGAAAGCCTGCCCAGTAGAAGGCCGGTAAATAAGCCGAGGAGCGCCGTCACGATCAGGACGGAGCTTGTGGCTGTCGGATTTTCCTTCGCGGCCTGCACCACGTTCCGACCCTCGGAGCGGGCATGCTCAGCTATAGTCGCAACTTTTCCCTTTGCTGAAGAAAGCGCCTCGTCGGCGCGATCCGAGGCGCTATCAATCCGCTTTGCCAAGTCGGTGGAGAGCCGATCGATCTGGCTGCGCAGTTCATCGATCTGCGCATTGATGTCCTTGTCCAGCGAGATGTCGGCCATGGTGCCCTCCTTGATTGCGGGTAAGTCCCTCCAGGAACGAATTGAGGCTTGCTTTGGTTCCCAGCAGGTTGAACGACGTCTTTCGCAGTTGGAGAAGTTTTGAAACGGCCACGAAGCGACCATGTGCCAATGGCTTCAGCGCAGATGCAGGAGAAACGCGGTTGGCGCTGATATCGACATCGTGAAAAGAAATAGGGAAAGCCCATATTTCAGTCTTCGCATTCGGCGTGTCTTGATGCCGTCCCAGTCATATCCCATAAGTATATCCTGTTTGCTTCGTGCTTTATCGATGATGGAAATATCTCATGAATTGTTTGCGCGAAGCTTGTGAATTGTTTTCATCAAAGCGATGAACAAATACATCGGATTATACAATCCTATGCTGCAATTTTTTCTTTTGTTTTTGCAAGTATAATCGAGACGTCCCGTTATTGAACTAGAGGTAGTGAGTTTGGACCATATCGTAGACCTTGCGCGAGCCACAATCTCTGATTTGACTGAACGTCCAGCCCGGGCACTGATCGCGCAGCAACCAATCTACATCACCAGATTATGCTGTTGCTGCAAGCGATGCCCACGCCTGTGCTCGGATAGGCCGGGCCGACGGAGCTTTCCGGTGATCACCCCGCGTTCAAATAACGTCAGACATGTCTGGCCGATGGCAATGGCCATCGCTTTCGGCCATGTGCGTTCAAGGCTTCCTATATCCACCTTCCATGACGCTGAATACAAAGATGGCGGCCAGAATCACGATCAGCGTATAATCGAAGGCGGAGAGTAGTCGAAGCAGTTCCATGATGTTTCTCCTCCCGCAGAGAACACGAACCAGAACAACCGCTAGTATGTTCCTCCCGCGGGCGCATGCCAAGTTTTTTGCATCCTGCGGTGCAAAAACAATGTTGTGCGAGGCACAATAACCAGTTGTTTCCAAAGACATATCAGCACTCTATTGACTGCTGCTGGTTGCGGCGAGGGTGAGCGCGCGCTGCAATCGTATTGTCAACAAATTTTATAGAGTATAGCATCGGCACAGTGATAAGTCCGATTGCCCAACTCTTGCAGAAATCACGTGGTGCGATCGATCTGGAGGGAGTTGGCTATTGATCCTTGGTTCTGACCATCAGCCGCGTGACCTGCCTGTTGTCGTTATCGTCGGCGGTGGCGTTTCCGGGACCGGGGTTGCGTTTCATCTGCTGCAGCGACAGTTGCTGCGGACTGGGCAGGTTTTCATATTCGAGCCGCGGGAGCGTTTGGGGGCAGGGCTCGCCTACGACACGCAGGATGTCGCCCATCGCATCAATGTGCCTGCGGCGAGGATGAGCCTGCTGCCCGATGATATCGAACATTTTCAGCGCTGGCTGCTGGAAAATAATGCGCTTGCCGATGATGATGCGGCGATTGCCGTCGATGGCAGTCTTTTTCCGCGACGCTCCATTTTCGGGAGCTATATCAACAGCATGATCCGTCCCTTCGTCGAAAGCGGGCGGCTGCGCCACGTCAGGCAAAGCGTCGAGCGGATCCAGAGGACGGGCGGCCGCTGGGCGGTGACCGGTGCTGGCGGAGAGCGCGTTGACGCCGATATTCTCGTCATCGCGACAAGCCATCCGTCGCCTTTGCCGCCGCAGGTGTTGCGGGATGCGCTTGCCGATCACCCACGCTTTGTTGCCGACCCAACGCGTCCTGATGCGCTTTCGGTCGTCGGCGCCGGAGATCGCGTCCTGGTGGTCGGCAACGGCCTGACCTCGGCCGACGTCATCGCCTCGCTCGAACTCAGGGGACATAAGGGGCCGGTCACCGCGATATCCCGACGCGGTCTGCGCTCGCGTGGCCATGCCGCGGTCAAGCAGGAGCCATTCGGCGATTTTGCTGATCAGCCCTCGAAAACCGCGGTTGATCTGCTGAAAAGCGTGCGAGCGGCTATTCGCAGGGCGGAAGGTGAAGGACGCAGCTGGCATGCGGTCATCGATCAGGTAAGGACGCAAGGGCGGCAAATCTGGGAGGCGTTTCCGATCGAGGAGCGGCGCCGGCTGGTTCGGCATTTGCGGCCGTTTTGGGATGTTCATCGTTTCCGTGTTGCGCCGCAGGTGGAAGCTGTCAGCGAACGGGCGCTTGCGAATGGCAGGCTTGAGGTGCTGGCGGCTTCGGTTGCCGAGGTTGGCGTTGCCGATGATGTCATCGATTGCCGGTTACGATTGAGCCGTTCCGAACGGTTCGTGAGAAGGCAGTTCGATGCGGTGGTCGTCACCACCGGTCCCGGACACCGAGGCATTCTGCAATCCCAACCCTGGATCGATGAGCTGTCGAAGGCCGGATATCTCACGTTGGACCCCGCCCGTTTGGGATTTTCCTGCGATACGCAATCACGCGCCTTGGCGGCCGACGGGACGGTGATACCATCTCTGTTTATCTCCGGGCCGCTCGCACGCGGAACCTTCGGCGAATTGATGGGATTGCCCGAGGTGGTGGAGCACGCCGTTCTCGTCGCCGACCAGGTGGCTGGCGCGATCGCCGGCTACATGTATGAGGGAGGGAAGGCATATCTGGACAGTAGTGCCGCGTGAAATCCAAGAAAAGCCGCAAATTCGTTGCTCAGACGATACATTTGCCTAAATTTACTCATATAAACTATACAATTTGTGAGTTACTATCTTGTTCCCACGAGATTGCGGGGTTACTTCCGCAGTCCCATGCTGACAGGATCGGCCCGTTGAGTCTCTTTCGAGCCATGCCGGGTTTTCAACAATTGACTTTGCAGTAAAGCGGACGGCGATGCTTACGAAAAAAGGAAAGTACGGATTGAAGGCGCTGGTGGATCTCGCACGCCTCGGCCCGGGTGAAACCGCGTTCATCAACGATATCGCGTTACGCAACAATATTCCGAAGAAGTTTCTCGATACCATCCTGCTCGAATTGCGAAACGCGGGCGTGTTGCGTTCGAAGAAGGGGCCAGGCGGCGGTTATTCGCTGTCGCGTCCCGCATCGGAAATCCGCATCGGCCACGTCATCCGTACCTTGGACGGTCCGCTGGCTCCTATCCGCTGCGCCAGCCGCACGGCCTACGAAGCCTGCGACGACTGTTCCGATCCGGAGCGTTGTCAGGTACGGCGCTCGATGACGGAGGTGCGTGACGCGATTGCCGAGATTCTCGACAACATGTCGCTGGAACAATTCGTCGCCGGCGGCGCGGATTTCGACGTCCCGGAACGGGAAGATCGACGCGCTTCTCATACCGCCTGATTTTCGACGTACCTTGGCTTTCAAGGCAACCAACTCTTCAACGGCTTCACGCCGTTGAGATGGTAGTTGCCGACGATGTGGTATTTCTGGCGGGCCGGTTCATGCAGCGTATGGATGCGGGCGTTGCGCCAATGGCGGTCGAGGTTCAGGCCGATGCCTGCCGACGCCGTGCCGGCAAGCTCGAACAGCGTATCGGCTGCCTCCATCGCAATATCCGCCGTCATCGTCTGGGCTGCCGCAACGGAGAGCGCCGCATCTATGACGTGGTCTTCCGTGAGATTGATCTGCGCCGCGTCGATCTTGCCGCCGGCCCGTTCCATCGTTGCCGTTGCCGCTTCGATGCGGACGGCAATTTCGCCGATTCTCGTTACGATCAGCGGATCATTGACGGCTTGCTCATCCCCATCGCTTTCCCCGGGGTGAGAGCGCGCCCGCACGAACTCCATAGTCGCTGCCAGTGCGGATCTGGCGATACCGAGATTGATTGCAGCGCGCGTGAGTTGGTTCACGCAATCGATCACCGTCGGCTCGGCTAACTTTTCTCGGTCTAGGAGCAGGGTGTCGGCATCGAGATAGACATTATGCAATATGACCGTGCCGTTTCCGGAGGTGCGTTGACCAAAGCCGTCCCAATCGTCGATGATTTGGATGCCTTCCGCATTTCTGGGCACGACGGCCGCCATCGGTCCCTGGCGTTTGGCTGCCGCGAACAGCGCGATCCAGTCTGAAAAGAGAATGCTGGCAGACGGCCGGCTACGTCCGTTGAGGCGGAAGCCGGCCCCGTCTGATGTCATATGCCAGGAATGCTGGTCGGCGCCGCTCGCACCCGCCTCGGAAAAGATGCTGCCGAAACGATCGCCGGTAATGGCGCGATCGAAAAGGAGTGCCCTTTGGTCCTCACCGCCGCCGATTCTGACCGCTTCCAGCACGTGAAAATGCGTCTGCAATATCTGCGCGATGGAAGGATCGGCCTCCGCCAGGATGGCGATGACTTCGGCGAGAACGCTGTTCGAAATGTCGATGCCGCCATTTTCGGAAGGAACGGAAATTCCAAGCAGCCCCGATTGGGATAGAGCCTCGGCCTCGTCATAGGGCAGGATGCGGTTGATATCGCGGTCGCTCGCCTGCTGTGCAAAGGCCGCCGCAAGCGAGCGCGCAATATCGAGCGCCTCTTCTTCGCTTTGAACGCGATGGGCGGGCGGCCTGACGCGTTCATGCAATTGGGAAACAGTCCCCATTCGATACTCCTCGGCAAGCGCCGGCTCGGCTCCTCAGGGCGTGGCAAATCAGCGAGATGCTGGTTTCGCACCGTTCTGTATAATAGGCGCCGACGGAAAAATTGTAAGCGCTCGGCCCGATGTCAGGCAGGTCGAATAGCGAACTCGGTGCCGTCCAATGCCATTCCCTCCACAGCGAAAGCGGTTTCGAAATCTGATCTTAGCGCCCGGAATTGCTTTCCTTTTCCCGGTTCAATCGAAGGCGAGGCACGAAGAAAGCAGCCGGCTGCAGGATGTTTTTCAAGCCGCATTATCGCCGATCCGATGCCGCCCGCAGAAGAAAGCGCTTGCTAGAGGCGCATTTTCGCGCTTTCATATACGACTAAATAAGTAGACAATGACAATAATCATGCCGCCTCATCGCTTCAAGAAGCAACGGCGGACGATTGCAGGCATCGGATATTGCACCGAGTTGGACCTGCCTGTCGCACCTTTCTTTCGTTGGAGAAGAAGGGTGGAATTTTGAGACCCGAAGCGGCTCCTATGCGTTTTGTCAGCCACGGTTCTTCGGTTGTCGAGCGTGAGATCAGAGTTTGAATTTCGGGCCGTTAAGTGACAAAGCCCAAGAAAGGCATGATCGACCACCTCTCGCCCCAGGAGTTGATATGACGGTTCAGGGATTCTTTTCCGCCAGGACGAATGCGGCGTCGTCGGCCTATGTGATGCCGCGGATTGCCGTGATCGGACGTGGTTTTTCCGGCATGATGATGGCAATCGCCCTGTTGAAGACAGTGCGCTTTCCCTTCCATCTGCAGCTCTTCGATCCCAATTCCAGCGTCAGCGGTGGTCAGGCGCTCGCCTCGGGACATAGCAGCGAAATCCTCAACAGCCGCGTGCGCGATCTTTCGGTCTCTGCTGGCGATCCCGACGATTTCAATCAATGGCTCTCCAGCAATGCGCCTTTCCGCAGCGCCGTCCCCGCCGCCATACCGGGTTTCCTGCAGATCTTCGTGCCGAAGAGCATTTTCAGCGACTACGTCTACCAGCGCTTTTCGGAAGCCTTCTCATCACGGCGCGATGTGGCGGTGCAGGTCCGCAGCGAGACGGTCTTCGGTCTCAGGCGTGTTCGCGGCGGCCGTTTCGTGGTGGAGAGCGACGGGGCCGGCAATGCGCCATTTGATATGGTGGTGCTGGCAACGGGCTACGGCATTGCTGATCGGGAGGCGCAGGCCAGCGATCTCGTGACGATCCCGACCACCGTTCGTGCGCGCCGCCTTGTGTCGCGACCGCACACGATCCTGCTGGGAAGCGGCCTGCGCGTGGTCGATCGGCTGCTGCAGATGCGCGAAAACGGCTATACGGGGCAGATCACCATCGTTTCGCGGCGGGGCTTCCTGCCGCAGAGCCATACGCGCAACAATGCCGACCCGGTTTTCCCTGTAGATGAGATGCCAGATAAACTCAGCGAAATTGTTCGCTTCATTCGCCGCGCTTGCGAGGAGGCGGAGGCGAACGGGCAGAGCTGGCAGTCCGTCATGAATGGTTTGCGCAAGCATGCCCGATCGCTATGGCGATCCCTGCCGGCTGGTCAGAAGCAGCAGTTCAATCGTCATCTGCGGGCGCTCTACGACAGCCATCGTAACCGGTTGCCCGAAGCCCTGCATATTCGCCTCAATCAGGAGATGGCTGAGGGCAACACGCTTTTGCGGCGCGGTCACTTCATCCGGCGGACGCCGACAGGGCTGGTTTTGAGGCCCGCGGGACGGCAGGAGACCGAGCAGCTCTATGCCGATGACGTGATCGATTGTCGATGCCAGGCGCCCGATCTGAATGCGCCGTTGCTGCGCAGCCTTATCGACGCCGGCCTCGCAGTGCCGGACGAGCTCGGTCTTGGTCTCGCCGTCGACGCAGCGGGTGCACTCGAGGTCAATGGCCGTTCGACGGAGGGGCTTTTTGCCATCGGTCCTCTAGGGCTTGGAAGTCTCCCGGACATCGATCTCGTGCCTGAGATCGTGACGCAGGCCTATGCGGCCGCCGAAAGCGTGGCAGAACGTTTTCATCCGCAGTGCAAGGCGGTCTGAACACTCAGCAGCGTCTCCATGCAAGCGAGATGGCGATCGTTTGGTTCGTTAAGCGTGCCGCATCGCGGCACAATATCGGCTTGCTGCGGGCGCCGATCATGGCGCCACCTTCATCCTGATTGCCCAGCGCGTATAATCTATCATTGCCAAGGTGGTTCTCTGGTCTATTTCTGGACGGGCGCTGGTCCGTGCGATGGGTCATGCCCAATATGAGGCGGCGTTACCAGGTTTTGAGCGAGGTTCTGGACAGGGTAAGGGCGTGAAATGCCTTCGTGTCGCCTTTCTTTGTCTTACAAGGCGTGCGCGTAAAGACTATGGAATTCGCAATCTTATTATAGGACGAGTCGGGTCTCTGTTTTTGCGGCGATTTCGGTCATCCATTGGCTGCGACTTCATGTGCAACGAGGAGCTCTGCTTGCGCCCGCTGAAATCTCGTCTTTTTCTATTGCCTCTTTTGCTGCTGGGATTGGCTATGTTTGCCATCGTCGGTCCGCTGGCGGGCGAGAACGCCTTTGCGCAGGATCAGCAGCCGGCCCAGACATCGCAGCAAACGGATCAACCGCCCGGGCAGCTCGCCAATGGGCTGCTGGATACGGCCGTCACCGAACTCGGCAAGGCAAAGAAGACCTACGCATCGCTTCAGGAGGCGGCGAAGCAGGCAACAGCTGACGATGAGACGCTCGTAGCGCTCTCCGGCCAGGTTGACGAACTCAATCGCACCACTGCTGCTATTTCCGCGCGCCTGAAACCCCGTACCGCCGAGATCGATGCACGCCTGACGCAACTCGGCGCTGCCCCGAAGGAAGGCCAGCCGCCTGAGGCTCCGATCGTGACGCAGGAGCGCGACCGGCTCAATGCCGAACGCTCGCAGATCAGTGCCGTGATCCTCGATGCAGACAATCTGACCGCAGAAAGCAATCGGCTTTCGATGCAATTCATGGAGATGCGCCGAAAGTTGTTTGCCGAGACGCTATTCAAGCGGACGGAGGTTTCCACCACGACATTCGACGATGCAGGCGCGGCTTTGGTCGAGGAGGGCATCAAGTTTACTGCCGCGGTGACGAGCTGGATCGCCTTCGTGCTCAAGGCAAAGCTTGCCTCGCTTCTGGCTGCCGTCTGCCTGTCGATCGGCGCTGCGCTGCTATTTCTTTTTGGGGGTTATCGGCTGTTCCGCCGCTATTACCTGCAGGACGAGGCTATCGAGAATCCGCCCTATATCAGCCGACTCTCCGTCGCCTTCTGGTCGACGCTGATCCGCACGTTGTCGCTGGCAGCCTTTCTTGTCACATCCTTCTTCTTTCTCTCGAATTTCAATGTGCTGCGGCCCGACATCGCGCCGATACTGGCTGCGGTCTTCGGCTTTATCGGCCTCGTCTATTTTGTCGGTCGCCTCAGCAATGCCGTCTTCGCGCCATTCCGGCCGCATTGGCGCCTGGTCAAGCTGTCAAACAAGGGAGCGCATTCGCTCACCTGGTGTCTGCAGGCGATGGCCGTGGTCAACGGGCTGGATTATGTCTTCGACCGCATCAGCGAGTCCATGGGATCACCGGTCGTCGTTACCGTAGCGAAAAGCTTCCTGGCCGCACTTTTGATCGGCCTCATCCTGATTGCGGCATCCTTCGGCTCGCCGATGCTGGCCAAGAATGGCGATCCGGATGCGCCAGGCCGCCATTGGCCGCATGGCATGGCCATCATTCTTCGCGCTCTCGGCATATTGGTGATCTTCACCTCGTTCATCGGCTATGTGGGGCTTGCCCGCTTCATGGCAACGCAGATGATCGTGACGAGCGCTGTCATCGCAACCATGTATCTCGGTTTTCAGCTCGGCAAGGCCGTATCCAAGCAGGGCGTTTTTGCCGAAACCATTATCGGCCGCTTTCTGGAAAACCGCCTGAAGCTGCGTGAAGTGGCGCTCGATCAGGCAGGTCTCGCAGCCGGACTTGCGACCTACGCAGTCGCGCTGCTGACGGGAATTCCCCTGATTCTGCTCTCCTGGGGCTTCCACATTCAAGACCTGGAAGCCTTCGCCTACAGGCTCTTTACCGAGATCAAGATCGGTAACATGTCGATCTCGCTGCTCGGCATCTTTGTCGGTATCCTGCTGTTTGCGGGCGGCTATCTGGTGACGCGCTGGTTCCAGCGCTGGCTCGACAGCAATGTCATGGCGCGCGGGCAGGTAGATCTGGGTGTCCGCAATTCGGTGAGAACCGGCATCGGCTATCTGGGTATAGCATTGGCGGCGATCTTTGCCATTTCCGCTGCCGGCATCGATTTGTCCAGCTTGGCGCTCGTCGCCAGTGCCCTCTCGGTCGGTATCGGTTTCGGCCTGCAGAATATCGTGTCGAACTTCGTGTCGGGCCTGATCCTGCTGGTCGAGCGACCGTTCAAGGTTGGTGACTGGATCGTTTCGGGTACATCGGAAGGCATCGTCAAGCGCATCTCGGTGCGTGCGACCGAGATCGAGACCTTCCGCAAGCAGTCGATCATCGTGCCAAACTCCGAGCTCATCAATGCATCCCTCGGCAACTGGACGCATCGCAACAGGCTCGGCCGCTCCGAAATCCCCGTATCCGTCAGCTATGATGCCGATCCGCGCAAGGTGATGGATATTCTGCTGGAGCTGGTACGCTCGATCCCCAAGGTGCTCAGGAATCCGGAGCCGCATGTGGAGTTCCTGCGTTTCGGGCCGTCATCGCTCGATTTCGAGATGCGCTTCTATCTGTCCGATCTCTCCGACGGCATGGAGATCCGCAACAATCTGCGCATCGAAATCCTGAAGCGCTTCAACGAGGAGGGGATTTCAATTCCCTATCCACATCAGGAACTGCATATCGTTCGCGACGGTAGGAGGGGCAGGCAGCTGGATGCTACAGCCGAAGCACTGACGGATTCTGCCGACGGGCCCGAGGCCGGGGATGCCATTCAGGAGGCCTCTGCTTCGTCCCGCGAAGATAAAGTGCCGGAGGCAAAGGGGGCGAGCCGGCGTCGTGGCCGAACCGCAGCGGAGTAAGTTGCACGCAGGTAAACCGCCGCCTGTGTGCTCCATCTGGAGGTCTTAAGGCCGACCTTCTCGACATGGACAACGCGCTGCCAGAAAGGCCCGCGCCTTGAACGGCGTCGGCCGACGAGCATAGTTTTCTTCATTTCCGGGAAACCAATCGACTTAACAAATACGCAAAAGCTTTGTCTTAAAACAATACAGAGGGGATCATTTTCAAAAACAGGTTTTCATTATGCCATTTCTGGGTGTTTCGGGGATGCAATATTCCGGCGCGTCTCTTGCCGGCTCGCGCATTCTTCTCGTCGAGGATTCCAATCTCTTTACATCGATGGTCAGGGCGAAGCTGAAGGGGCTTCTGGACATCGACGTCGAGATTTGCCGCAATTTCGAAGAACTGCAGCTTGCCTACGACAAGTCGTCGGAGCCGATTAAGCTGGCGATCTCGAACATGAACCTGCCGGGCGCCGAGAAGGGAGAGGCCTTGGCTTATCTTCTCGATCTCAGTATTCCAACGATCGCCTTCACGGGCACTTTTCTCGAAGGCACGCGCGACGAGCTGATCGCCAAGGATGTGGTGGATTACATTCTCAAGGACAATATCTTTGCGGTGGATATGCTGGCGGAATCGATCTGCCGCTTTCTGACGAACCATCGTCACCACGTTCTCATCGTCGACGACAGTGCAACGGCCCGCGCTTTGCTGTCCAGCCGGCTGAAACGCTACAATTTCCGCGTCAGCGTTGCGGAGAATGGTGCAAAAGCGCTCGAAATCCTGAAGGCCAGCTCGGATATCGGCCTTATGGTCACGGACTACAATATGCCCGACATGGACGGATTCGAGCTGACGCGGCGCATCCGCGCGACCACCGGCTCCCATGAGCTGCGCATTATCGGTGTCTCGTCATCCAGCAACCGGCTGCTTTCTGCCCGTTTCCTCAAAGCGGGCGGCAATGATTTCATCTTGCGGCCATTCATCGACGAGGAATTCTACTGCCGCGTGAATCAGAATCTCGACACGCTGTTGCAGATTCAGTCGGCTCAGCCGCCCGCTAGGGAGGTGCAGGCCCGATAAAAATCGGCTTGAGCAATCCAGGAAAAGTGAGGAAAAATCACTTTTATGTAAATCTCCGCAATCGGCGGTTCCAATTTTTTCACGAATCCTGTTCAGGATACAGGCAAGACGGTTTAGCAGACCTGCGATTGACTGAATATTCATACACCTGATGGTGTGGGAGGAATTGAAGGGAAATGGTACTGCATGCGGGAAACCTCGGCGGCGGCATCGGTCACCGCGACGGCAGCCAGAAAATACTTCTGGTTGAGGATTCGCGCATGTTTTCGGCGGTGCTATCGCATCGGTTCGAAACCGAACTCGGTCTTGCGGTAACCCATTGCTCTTCATTGAAAGTGCTGAACGAGGTGCTGGCAGGGGCGGATCGCAGCTTCACGATGGCGGTGATCGACCTGAACCTTCCGGACGCTGCCCATGGAGAAGCCCTGGATGTCGCCGTCGCCCATGACATTCCCACCATCGTTTTTACGGCATCTTTCGACTTAGCGACGCGCAATCGCATCATGGAGCGCAATGTCGTCGACTATGTGCTCAAAGATGGCGAGTTCGCCCTCGACAATCTTGTCTCCTCCGTCCGGCGCGCCATTGCCAATCGGTCTGTCCGCGTGATGGTCGTCGATGATGTGCCTTCGGCGCGGAAAATGCTGACGGACTTGCTGCACGCCCAGCAATTCAAGGTCGCTGAAGCCGGCACGGGTGTCGAAGCCCTGGCAATGCTCGAAACATTCGACGACATCGAAATCGTCGTCACCGACTATAATATGCCTGACATGAACGGGCATGAACTGACCCGCCGCATCCGCCACCGCTATGGCTCGGATCGGATGCGGATCATCGGCATTTCGTCTTCGAACGATCGTTTGCTGTCTGCGACATTCCTGAAGGCGGGCGCCAGCGATTTCATCTATCGGCCCTTCGTTCAGGAAGAGCTGCAATGCCGCATCGCATTGAATGTGGAGACGCTGTCGCAGTTGAAGCAATTGCGAGCGGCAGCGGCTAGCGACTATCTGACTGGGCTCTATAACAGGCGCTATTTCTATGATCATGGCCCGCGTCTGGTCAATGAATGCCTGCGTCGTCAGCGTCCGAGCTCCGTTGCCATTCTCGACATCGATCACTTCAAGCATCTGAACGATACTTATGGGCACGAGATCGGAGACCAAGTGCTGAAGGCCGTTGCCGACAGGCTTCACACGCTTCTGGAAGGCACGGATAATCTGCTCTCCCGCCTTGGGGGCGAAGAGTTTGCCATTCTTTTTGCGGAAATGAATTCGCGTGCGGCAACCGAGCTGTGCGACGAAGTCCGACTCAGCCTTGCGAGCCTGAAGGTTCATGCCGACGACGAAGAGCTTTCGGTGACTGTTTCCATAGGGGTTGCGGAAATTGCCGGCTACGAGTCCTTCGACAATTATCTCAATGCTGCCGACCAGTTTCTCTACATGGCGAAGCACAGTGGCCGAAACCAGGTCTATTCCGATTTCAAGATGGCCCAACAGGCGGCCCAGTAAGCCGCCTGCAATAATCCGATTGTCTTGATTTCCATCGATCTCAGACGACGATGCCGGTGCGGTTGGTCGACATCGTCAGCTTGCGCTCTGCGCGCTCCTGCTGCGGCGAGCGATTATAGAGTTCGCGGTAACACTTGGAGAAGTGCGAGGCCGATACGAAGCCGCATGCGACCGCCACTTCAACGACCGGCATAGAGGATTGCACCAGCAGATGCCGGGCGCGATCCAGGCGAATTTCAAGATAGTAACGGGCTGGCGAGCGGCCCATTTCCTGGCGGAACAGGCGCTCGATCTGCCGACGAGACAGGCCGGCATCGTCAGCGATTTCCAGCAGCGACAGCGGCTCGGCGAGGTTGCTTTCCATCAGCTCGATGATCGACAACACCTTCGAGTTCTGCACGCCGAGACGCGCGCGCAGCGGCAGGCGCTGGCGGTCATGCGGACTGCGGACGCGATCGGTCAGCTGCTGTTCGCACACGCGGTTGACGAGGTTCTCACCAAAGTCCTGACCGATGAGATTGAGCATCATGTCGAGCGAGGCGGTGCCGCCGGCGCATGTATAGAGGTTGCTGTCGACCTCATAGAGATCGGCATAGACTTCCGCCTGCGGGAAGGTTTCCGAAAAGCCCGGCAGGTTCTCCCAGTGGATCGCACAGCGCTTGCCGTTCAGCAATCCTGCTTGGGCAAGCACATGCGCGCCCGTACAGAGGCTGCCGACGGCGACGCCGCGATTGTATGTCTCGCGCAGCCAGGCATTGACCGACTTGTTGTGGAATTCTTCGACATAGATGCCGGAACAGACCAGCACCATGTTCGGGCGGTTCTCACCGCCGAGATAGCGGCGCTCGTCGGTAAGGGAGGAATTGACCTCCAGCCCGATGCCGCTGGAGGAATAGACTTTCTGACCGTCCGTCGAGGCGAGCCGCCATGTGTAGGCGGGGTAGCCCAGCATACGATTGGCAATCCGCAGCGTCTCGATCGCGGCGGAAAAAGGCAGCATGGTGAAATGCGGAACAAGGAAGAAAACCAGGGAGCGCGTCTTGATCGGGGTCTTGCTCATGTCGTGAAAATCCATGTTCCAGGGCCGTTACGTATTCCTTGCGTCAAATACGTCGGCCCGATGGTCTATAAGCGACATTGGCATGGATAATCGCGGCCGCAAAGGGATATTTGCGTCTACTTTGAAAAATACGGCTATGAAGGAGAGAAACAAAGGGGAGGCGAGCAATATGCTCAAGCGACGAAATATATTTGTGGGTAATTCTCAGGATTAAAATGCGATTCGCATTCTGATGCGTAAATGTTCAAAAGGCGACGCTCGCTTGGGTTGAACGCCGCCTTCAGCCGTTATGCTTGCTGATTATCATCGGGTCGCTTTCGGCTTCTTGATTTCGTTTGCGGCCGGCCAGCCCAGGTCCTTGCGCATGTCATCGGACATAGATTCGAGCTCGCGAAGGGAGCGCCACTGCTGCCAGCGATTAGCGAGGCGAGAAAAGAAGGGCATGTAACTTCCGCCTGACGGAAACGGGTTCCGAGTGCCGGTTTGTCTATAGCTGATGGTCGTCATTTTCAGGGTCCTTTCAGTGTCAACCGCTCAAAATGTCACGGGTTTAATATGGGCCTGCCAGATCCATCAATCAAACGAATAGATCTTATAGCTGCCATTAGTATTATTGAACGAACGCAACTTGCCGGGTTTCCGCTCCAGCGCCGACAATGTGCGATCCGGCGGGAGGCCGCGTGCATTGACGTCATCGATCAGATGAGCGGGAAAGCGGGTGGCAATCTCGTCGAGCGTATGCTGCGCCATCCGCTGAATTTTGCGGAGGCGTAGAAGAGAGAAAAGCCGTGAGGCTTCGTCCGATACCATGCCAGCCATGATTTTACTCCTTTGAGGCTGTCTGAATTTCCATTACGCCTAATATGGTGCTTCGTTGACATTCAGACAAATGAAATGATATGGTGCTTAGGATCAGAAAAATTGAAAGGTAATCGATATGACCGTACCATTCCGCCGGCCCATACCGTTGCTTGACAATGAAGTTCTGCGCACCTTTGTCGCGATTGCGGAAACCGGGAATTTTTCGACCGCGGCCGATGCCGTCTTTCGCACGCCGTCGGCTGTTTCCATGCAGATCAAGAAGCTGGAAGAGCAACTTGGCGTTACGCTATTCCTGCGCGATGCGCGCTCGGTGAGCCTGACGCAGCATGGGGAGATGCTGCTTTCCTATGCGCGCAATATTCTGGCGCTCTCCAATGAGGCGGTGTCGCGCTTCATCATGCCAGAACTCAGCGGGGTGGTACGGCTTGGCGCGCCTGACGATATAGGCGAGCGGCTGCTGCCGACCATCCTGAAGAGCTTTTCCGAGACCTATCCAGGCATCATGGTCGATGTCGTCGTCGATATGAGCATCCAGCTCAAGAAGCGCATCGAGGAACAGCGGCTGGACCTCGCGCTGATCAATTGCGCGACGCGTCCTTTCCCGACCGAGGGTGAGGTCATCTACACGGAGCGTCTCGTCTGGGCCGGCGCCAAGTGCGGTACCGCCTATCGCCGCGATCCGCTGCCGATCTCGATCTGGGAAGAGGGCTGCATCTGGCGGTCGGAGGCCATGGCGCAGCTGGAGCGGCAGAAACGTGCTTATCGCGTTTCCTATCTCAGCGCCCATACGATGGCGCAGCGCGCCGCGATCGTCTCCGATCTTGCCGTCGCGCCATTTCCGCGCTCCTACATCACCGATGATATGGAAATCCTCGGGCCGAATGAGGGGCTGCCGGAACTGACGTCCTTCGACATTCGTCTGCTGACGGCATCGCAGATGACCGGACCAATGAAGGCAGTGGCAGACAGCATTCGCCAGGCCTTCGTCGAGATCGGGCGCAAAATGGCCGCGTGAACGCGGCCAGTCGATTTTTATTCGCGGCTGCGGCGACGTCTGCGGCCGCCGCCTTCTCCGCCATCATCAGAGATTTGCTTGCGCTCGGGCAAAGTCACCACCTTCGAGAGCTCCGGGAAGGCGTCCACCTTGTTTGGCAAGGCCATGGCGTAGACGAAATGCTCCTGAAACTTTGATTCAAGCGCCGTCTCTATCTTCTCGATTTTCCTGACGGTTTCCTCGATCTCGCGACGATGGCCGCGGTTGAGCAGCGCCATGCGCGCGCCTGTGCCGGCGGCATTGCCGACGGCCTTGACCTTGTCGAGTTCGCAGTCTGGAATGAGCCCCAGCACCATCGCATATTTGGGATCGATGAAAGTGCCGAAGGCGCCGGCGAGGCCGATGCGGTCGACATGATCGATGCCCTGCTTGTCCATCAGCAGCTTGACGCCGGCATAGAGCGCCGCCTTGGCAAGCTGGATGGCGCGGATATCGTTCTGAGTGACCGTGATACGCGGTTCGCCATCACGCAGCAGGTAGGAATAGGTGCGGCCATTCTGAAGGATGCGCGGCGAGCGTGCAGCCATGGAGCCATCGACGACGCCATCTTCCGAGATGATGCCGGTCAGGAACATTTCGGCGACGACCTCGATGATGGCCGAGCCGCAGATACCGGTGACCCCGACCTTGGCCGCGGCTTCCTCAAAGCCCGGCTCGTCCGACCACTGTTCGATGCCGATGACGCGATAGCGCGGCTCCAGGGTGGCGGGATCGATGCGCACGCGTTCGATCGCGCCGGGGGCGGCGCGCTGGCCACTCGAAATCTCTGCACCTTCGAAGGCGGGGCCGGTGGGCGAGGAGGCGGCGACGACGCGGTGGCGGTTGCCGAGGACGATCTCGGCATTGGTGCCGATATCGACCAGCAGCATCATCTCATCCTGGCGATGCGGCCCTTCGGCAAGCGTCGCCGCAGCCGCATCGGCGCCGACATGACCGGCGATGCAGGGCAGCATATAGATGCGCGTGCCTGTATTCATCGGCAGGCCGATTTCGGCTGATTTCAGATGCACCGCCCCTGATACGGCAAGCGCAAAGGGGGCACCGCCAAGCTCGGTCGGGTCGATGCCGAGGAAGAGGTGGTGCATGATCGGATTGCCGACGAAGACGGCGTTCAGAATATCCTGGCGCGACACGCCGCCATCGGCGCACACCTTGTCGATCAAACCGTTCAAGGCTTCGCGAACGGCGTTGGTCATCGCCTCGCGGCCGTCCGGATTCATCATCACATAGGAGACCCGGCTCATCAGATCCTCGCCGAAGCGGATCTGTGGGTTGGAGGCGCCGGCCGAAGCAACGGTTCTGCCTGACAGCAGCGACGACAGATGCATGGCGATCGTCGTCGAACCGATATCGCAGGCGATGCCGTAGGCTTCGTTCTTCAGGCCGGGATAGAGCGCGATGAGGCGAGGGCGCTCGCTCTCCTGATCACGATGAATGGCGGCCGTCACCTTCCATTCGCCCTTGCGCAGGATCGACTGCACCTGCGGGATGAGGTGGAAATCCACCTCGAGATTGTCGTATTTCCAGTCGGCCGCGATTGCCGCCTTCAGGCGATCCAGATCGCCAAGCGGCTTGTGCATGTCGGGCTCCTCGACCTCGACGTAACACATGTGTACGGCCGGATCGCGGGCGATGACGCGCTCGTCGGCCGCCTTGCGCACGACCTGTGCGTTGATGACCGTGTCCTGCGGCACGTCGATGACGAGATCGCCTTGGATGAGGGCGGAGCAGGAGAGGCGGCGGCCTTCAGGCAGGTCGCGCACCTCGGCATAGCGCTTTTCCTTCGGCCCGATCGGCGAAAGATGATCATTGGCCGAGACGATCTTGTGCTTGGCGAAATTGCCTTCCTGCACCGACACCTGGCAACGCCCGCAGGTCGCGCGGCCGCCGCAGACGCTTTCGACATAGACACCGAGCTGGCGAGCGGCCTCCAGCACGGGCGTTCCCACCGGAAAGTGGCCGCGCTTGCCGGATGGCATGAAAAGGACGAGAGGTTTCGCGCTGTCGCTGGCTTCGGCCACGGATCAGCCTTTCTATTTGCTAAGGCGGCGTACGTTCGAGCGAACACGCCTGCTATAGGGTTTTATCGCGGCGTGAGCGACCGCATCGGCGATGCTGTGCTGGCTTGTCGCGCCTGCGGCAGTCAGAGCCGCGAGACCCTGTTGCATCATTGCTGCGTTGACGGCAACGGCGCTTTCCGCCGCGGCCATCATTTTCTCCGAGACCATCCGGTTCATTTCGGCGGCATTCACGTTGCCGGTCAGCGCGTCCATCCACATCTGCTGCAGCCTGATCGCGATCACGACAGGTGCCTGTAGCCAGAGCGTGGCAAGATCATTGGAAAGGCCGCGACCGGATGACATCTTATTCCCTCGCTGCTCCTGCACCGGCACGCGCTGCACGACCGCCGCGGCGTCCGCCGCCGGCGGCAGGTGCCGCCGTTGCTGCGGCGGCTGCGACGCCGCCTTCGGCAGGCTTGTAATCACGATAGGTCATGATCCAGTTGGTGCAATTGGCGTCCGTGCCGTTCAGCACGTTGGCGGCGCGTACGGCTTCCATCTCTTGCGGACGGCAAGGGTTCATGATCGCCGAGGTCATGCCCGCGCCGATGACCATTGGGATGAAACCGGCATTGATGCCATGGCGGTGCGGCAGGCCGAAGGAGATATTGGAGAGGCCGCAGGTGGTGTTGACCTTGAGCTCGTTGCGCAGGCGGTGCAGCAGCGCGAAGACCTGACGGCCGGCGTCGCCCAGCGCTCCGATCGGCATGACGAGCGGGTCGACGACGATATCATGCGGCTTGATGCCATGATCCATGGCGCGCTCGACGATCTTCTTGGCGACGGCGAAACGTACATCGGGATCCATGGAAATGCCGGTCTCGTCGTTCGAGATGGCGACGACGGGCACGTCGTATTTCTTGACCAGCGGAAGGATGGCTTCGAGCTTTTCCTCTTCGCCCGTGACCGAGTTGACCAGCGGCCGACCCTTGGCAACCTTGAGTGCGGCTTCGATCGCCGCCGTGACCGAGCTATCGATCGAGAGCGGTACGTCGACCAGACCCTGCACGATCTCCAGCGTCTGCACCAGAAGACCCGGTTCGGTCTCGTTCGGGTTGACCGACGTGACGCCCGCATTGACATCGAGCATGGTCGCACCGGCGGCGACCTGCTCCAGAGCGTCCTTGATGACGGTGTCGAAATTGCCTTCGATCATCTCGGCGGCGAGCTTCTTGCGCCCCGTCGGGTTGATGCGCTCGCCGATCACGCAGAAAGGCTGGTCGAAGCCTATGATGATCTCGCGGGTGGCGGAGGCAACGATGGTACGCGTCATGTCTGATCCTCTGGTCAGTTGGCCCGATAGCTGGTCTATCGTGCGGTGATCTGGGTTACAAGCCGGCCGGTTCCTCTCCTGGCCCGCCTCTATCTATCGAACTCAATGCGTCTGCGGCGGCGTATGGTGGGCTGCAATTTCCGCCATCGCCTGCTGGTTTTCTTCCCGGCCTTCGCTGATCTGGTGCAGGCGCTCGGCAACCAGGGCGTCGCTGCGGCTTGCCTCGCGCTTCCACGGCTGACGGCCCTTCAGTACACCTGAATCATGCACCATTTCGGCGACATATTCTTCCTGGCGATAGGCCATGACGTGGATGCCGGAAACGCCCTCGATCTCCTTCACCTCGTTGATGATATCGATGCAGAGCTGCTTGCCTTCCTTCTTCTGATCCTGCGCACCTTCAATGCGTTTGATGATTTCATCGGGAATGTGGACACCCGGTACGTTGGAGCGCATCCAGCGGGCCGTCTTTGCCGAGGCAAGCGGACCGACGCCGACAAGAATGAAGCACTTTTCGGTGAGGCCGAGATCGCGGACCTTCTTCATGTATTCGCGGAACATCGGTACGTCGTAGCAATACTGGCTCTGGACGAACTGTGCGCCCGCCTCGATCTTCTTCGCCAGCCGGTAAGGCCGGAAATCGTAAGGCGGTGCGAAGGGATTGATGGCGGCGCCCAGAAAGACCTTCGGTGGCGAGGTCAGCTTGCGGCCGGAGAGGAATTTCGCGTTGTCGCGCATGATGCGCACGGTTTCCAACAGCGACATGCAATCAAGATCGAAGACCGGCTTGGCGCCCGGCTGATCGCCGGCTTGTACGCCGTCACCGGTCAGGCACATGATGTTGCAAACGCCCATGGCGGCAGCACCCAGCACGTCGCCCTGGATGGCGATACGGTTCTTGTCGCGGCAGGCGATCTGCATGATGGGCGCATAGCCCATGCGTGTCAGAAGCGCGCAGATGCCAACTGAAGACATATGGCAGTTCGCACCCGAGGCATCGACGGCATTGATGCCATCGACCCAGCCCTCGAAAATGGCCGCGCGTTCATAAACGTCTTCGGCATTGGCGCTGTCGGGCGGGTTCAATTCGGCTGTCACGGCGAACTCGCCGCGCCGAAGCACGCGTTCCAGCCGCCCGAGCGAAGAGTGGCCGGGCAGGGGATCGAGCGGCAGATGGACGCCAAGCGGGTTTTCATCGATATGCGACATCGCTCAGGCTTCCTTTTTCGCCGCTTCGCGGGCTGCAGCGGCCTCCGCCGTGACGCGAAGCCACGACGACGTTTCGCGCAGCGACTGGTTCACGGGTTTCTGCACGCTGAGGATCGCGTCCCCGTGGGTCATGTTCCTCGAGCCGTTCCAGGCCTGCACCCATACGCAGGGCATATCGGGCTCGACCTCGCAATTGCCGTTGGCGCGCACGCCGCCGCAGGGACCGTTGCGCAGTTGCTTGGGACAGTTCATCGGACAGGACATGCCCGTCGATGACAGCGCGCACTGGCCGCACATGCGGCAATCGAACAGGAAACCCTTCACATTGCGTTCGATGAAGGTGATCGGACGCTCCACGCGGTCGTAGCCGAATGCTTTCCACAGCGGATGAAGCAGGAGGAAGGCATCGGCGAAGCGACGATAGAACCATTCGAAGAAGCGCGAGTGACGCACGGCCCATAGGCGGACGGTATATTTGCGCCGGGCGCGGCGATTGGGGGAGACGCCGGCCGGCGTGTAGGCGCCGCTAGCAGCCTTTGCGCCCGCCGCGGCATTGCCAGGCTTCTGAACGGCATCAGCCATTATCGCGGCCTCCGGCCTTTACGAGCGCCACCAGCCGCTCGCGATCATAAGCGGCCTCGAGCTCGCTCGCCGCCTTGTCCGCCTCGGCTTCGAGTTCGTCGGATACAGGCACAGGATCGGCCTTACGCCATTCGGCGAGATAGTCGTCGGTTTCGGCTGCACCCGTGCGCATGGCGCACATGTCGATTGCTTCGGTAAAGCGCAACGAAAGCTCGCGTTTTGCCGTCTGCCTGCCCTTTTTGATGATCACCTGGGCCGGAATGTCCCGCCAGTAGACGACAATGCGATCCGCCATGCACAAATCTCCTCTTCACGCCAGAATGCACGCCGGCCGACCTCAGGACTGCACTCGCCACGACGCGCCACATGCCGAAAAGCGACGCGACATGAAAACCTCGTCTGGAAGTATCGCCAAGGCGCTTTATCCTTTGAACCGGCCAGCTTTGTACTGTGATTGAATGCCGATCGCTCGTCCAGCAGGTCGGCCTAGCAAAGAAGCATGAGGCTGGAAAGCGACGCGGATGTCGCACTCAGACAGTCAGCAATTCGCGCGCCAAATCGCCGTAGCCAGTAAAACGGTATTCGTAATCCAGGCCGAGATAGGCGGCGGCTTCCTTCGCCTTTGCCTGCAGCGCCGGATCTTCCTCCTGCGACAGATAGACCACCTTGCGGTAGTTGCCGAAATACATGTCGCGCAACTCCGGATGACGATCGAGGCCGAGCGGGACGATGACGAAGGCTTCGAACTGGCGGGCGAGGAAGTCGGTCAGGAAAAACGATGTGATGTCATCGTCGCGCGCGGCGAAAGCCTCGTTGCCGGTGAAGAAAGAATAACAGTGCGGACCGGAAAGGCGCTCTATTCCCTCGCGATCGCAAATCCTGTCGATATCGCCGCCGGTGCCGCAATCCGCATAGCCGATAAAGATCTTTTCGAAGCCGCGAGAGCGGGCATCGGCAATTGCCTCTTCCAGGGCTGGTGCGATCTTTTGCGGATAGGAATGATAGATTGCGGGAAGACAGTGAAGATCGATGTGATCGAGCCCGTTTATTCTAGAGACCGCCAGTATTTCGCGCGCGATTGCGCCGCACGCGATCACATGAACTTTTTGAGTTGCTGCGCGTTTATCGGGCGGAGGGTTTTTCTCCGAATCTTGCCGATCAACATCCATTCAAAGGGGCTCCTGATGATGACCGTATCGACAACAAGCAAAATCGCCGCTGCCTTCGCCGTGCTCATGGTGCTTGCTTCGTGCTCCAACACCATTCGTGGCATGGGCAGAGATACGGCAAACGCCGTCAATGCGACGGAAGATGCCGGTCATACCGTCAAGAAGGCTGCTCAGTAACTCATTTGGGATGCCCGCGGGCCGGCGACAACCTTTTCGTCGCCGGCTCGGAGAAATAAAGGCTCAGGCGCCGGCAGCCAGGCTGTTGTGCTTGCGCTTCATGAATTCCTTGGCGGTTTCGACCGCCACGGCGGCGTCGCGGCAATAGGCGTCGGCGCCTACGGCCTTGCCGAATTCCTCATTCAGCGGCGCACCGCCGACCAGCACGACGTAGTCATCGCGCAGGCCCTTTTCCTTCAGAGTATCGATGACAACCTTCATGTAGGGCATTGTCGTGGTCAGCAGGGCCGACATGCCGAGAATGTCGGGCTGTTCGCGCTCGATGGCGTCGAGATAGTTTTCGACCGGGTTGTTGATGCCGAGGTCGATGACGTCGAAGCCTGCGCCTTCCATCATCATGCCGACAAGGTTCTTGCCGATGTCGTGAATGTCGCCCTTGACGGTGCCGATCACCATTTTGCCGAGCTTCGGCGCGCCGGTCTGCGCCAGAAGCGGACGCAGGATAAACATGCCGGCCTTCATCGCATTGGCGGACAGCAGAACTTCCGGAACGAAGAGAATGCCGTCGCGGAAGTCGATGCCGACGATGCGCATGCCTTCGACCAGTGCTTGGGTCAGAACATCATAAGGCGCCCAGCCACGCTCCAGGAGGATATTGGTGGCTTCCTCGATTTCTTCCTTCAAGCCGTCATACAGGTCGTCATGCATCTGCTGCACGAGCTCTTCGTCAGAAAGTTCCGAGAGAATGATTTCGTCGTCAGACATGCGCTCCATCCCGTTTTCGTGCAATGCATCAGAAACTTGTATAAAACACTGCCGCCATTACGGATAGACCGGAAGGCCGCCAAAACTCTTTTTGAATGCGACGTCGCAAGGAACAATCGCGACGGGCGAAGAACAGTTGATATTAGCAGCCCATGTCTGTCCTATGCTAATTGCTGGCGCATTAAGGAACGTCCGCTTGGCGGAATCGGGTAGCATGGGGCCTGATAGACGCATCCATGCGCAGGAGTGAGGAAACATCATGGACGATATGATTGAGCAACCGGCTGCAGGCAATGACGGCGGTGGACGGCGTTCGCGCAGCGAGGGCAGGGGTGCGGCAGCACGGCGCGCTTCGCGCAGCGGCGGCGGGCCGGGTCCTTCGCTCCCCTATATCACCCGTAAGATCGGCGTCTACGAAGTGCTTGACGAAGAGGGCCTGCAGCTCATCGAACGTAACGCCGACACGGTTCTGGAAGAAATCGGCATCGAATTTCGCGATGACGCGGAAGCGCTGGCGCTCTGGAAGGAGGCCGGTGCCGACGTGCGCGGGCAGCGTGTGCATTTTCCGAAGGGCCTTTGCCGCGAGCTTTTGAAGACCGCGCCGAAGGAATTTACCTGGCATGCGCGCAACAGCGCCCGCAACGCCCATGTCGGTGGCAAGGCGACGATTTTCGCGCCGGTCTATGGCCCGCCCTTCGTCCGCGATCTCGAGGGCAACCGCCGCTATGCCACGATCGAGGATTTCCGCAATTTCGTGAAGCTCGCCTATATGGCGCCGTCGATGCATTCGTCAGGCGGCACGGTCTGCGAGCCTGTCGATATCCCGGTCAACAAGCGCCATCTGGATATGGTCTACAGCCATATCAAATATTCCGACAAGCCGTTCATGGGATCGGTGACCGCACCGGAGCGTGCTGAAGATACGATCGCCATGGCGAAGATCGTCTTTGGCGACGACTTCGTCGAGGATAATTGCGTGACGCTGAACCTTATCAACGCCAACTCGCCGATGGTGTTCGACGAGACCATGCTCGGTGCCTTGAAGGTCTATGCGCGGCACAATCAGGCGTCGGTCGTTTCGCCCTTCATTCTCTCGGGCGCCATGAGCCCGGTGACGGTCGCAGGCACGCTGACGCAGATTCTCGCCGAAGTTCTGGCGGGCGCCTCGTTCACACAGCTGATCCGCAAGGGTTCGCCGGTGCTTTACGGCACCTTTGCAGCCTCGATCTCGATGCAGTCGGGTGCGCCGACCTTCGGCACGCCGGAACCGTCGCTCGTGTCCTATGGGGCTGCGCAGCTTGCCCGACGTCTCGGTCTGCCGTTTCGTACCGGCGGTTCGCTCTGCGGATCGAAGGTGCCGGATGCACAGGCGGCGCATGAATCCGCCAATACCTTGAACATGACGCTGCTGGCGGGCACGAATTTCGTGTTGCATGCGGCGGGATGGCTCGAAGGCGGTCTCGTTTCTTCCTACGAGAAGTTCATGATCGACCAGGATCAGCTCGGCATGATGCAGAAGATGGCCGAAGGGGTGGATCTCTCGGAGAACGGTCAGGCGCTCGACGCCATCCGCGAAGTCGGCCCCGGAAGTCATTATCTCGGCTGTGCCCATACGCAGGCCAACTTCCAGTCCGCTTTCTATCGCTCGGCGCTCGCAGACAACAATTCCTTCGAGCAGTGGGAGATCGAGGGCCAGAAGCGCATCGAGCAGCGCGCCAATGCCCTTTGCCGTTCTTGGCTCGATCATTATGAAGCGCCGCCGCTCGATCCGGCGATCGACGAGGCACTTCTCGCCTATATCCAGACGCGCAAGGACTCCATGCCGGACGCTTTCACCTGAAGAGAGCCCGAGGCCGCCAGGGAGCAAGGCGGTGCGACGCGCGTTGCCGACCTCATCCAGAAGGAAGTCTGGCGGCCGCACTATGAATATAAGGGGCCACGGTGAGCCGCGGCCCTGTCATACTCGAACAGCTCCGTGCGGCGCTCGGCGTCCACGGAGTTTTCGTTCGGGGTGTGGTGTCCTTCGGCGACGGCGAGGGGCCGCTATTGGCCGATTGCACGGCGGCGCAAAGCGTGGTCCTGCTTGGCAATATCGGCGGCTCGATCTGGGCATCGTTCTCGCACTGGCGGCAATTGCCTGAGAATGCCGGCCGGCCCGACCCGCTCGACGACTGGTCGAAGACGGTCATCCAGCCGGTCGCAAGCAGCTTGGGGGCTACGGCCTATTTTCCTTCGGATCCGCCCTGGCAGCCGTTCCAGCGATGGGCCATGCAGGCCGAAGGCTTGAAGGCATCGCCGCTCGGCGTATTGATCCATGCAGAATACGGCCTATGGCATGGATATCGCGGTGCCTTGGGGTTTGCCGAGGACTTGAAAGAAGCTCAGACGACAGCGTCTCCTCCGCATCCATGCGCTCTATGCGTGGAGAAACCCTGTCTTACCGCCTGTCCCGCCGAAGCCGTGACAGCGGTGGGTTTCGATGTCCAGTCCTGTCGCTCGCATTTGCGCACGCGGGAAGGGCAGGCTGGCTGCATGACTGGCGGCTGCCTTGCGCGCAATGCCTGTCCGGTCGGCGCCGATTATCGCTATCTCCCCGCGCAGCTTGCATTCCACATGGCGGCACTGCAGCTTTAAACCTCGCCTATTCCTTGTTTCGCCGCATTGCGATGCGTTCTGAAGCCTGTGCTATTCATGCGGAGCCATGCGCTTGATTCGATTGATTGTTATCCTTGCCGTTCTTGCCTGTGCCGCCACGGCATCCGCCGGCGAAGCCTGCCGCAAGGTCCGGCATCTCGGAGATGGCTACACAATCTGCACCTTCGATCCCGCCCGTTACGATATCCAGATTTTCCAGAATGACCGCAGCGGCAAGCCTTACGGCTCGTTCCGGGCGCTGGAGATGGATCTGCGACAGGATCGCATTTACGTGCGCTTCGCCATGAACGGCGGCATGTATCTCGATGATCAATCTCCTGTCGGTCTCTTCATCGAAAACGGACGCGAGGTGAAGGCGATCAACACCAACAAGGGCTGGGGCAATTTCCATCTCTTGCCAAATGGGGTTTTCTATGTCGATGGAGGCAGGGCCGGGATCGTGGAGAGCAAAGCCTTCGCTGCTTCCGGCGCCAGGCCATTCTATGCGACCCAGTCCGGCCCGATGCTCGTCATCGAAGGCAAGCTGCATCCGTCGTTTCTGGCCGATAGCGCCAGCCTCAAGACCAGAAACGGTGTCGGCGTCACTATCGACGGGCTCGTCGTTTTTGCGATTTCAGACGGACCGGTGCGCTTCCACGATTTTGCGACACTGTTTCGTGACGATCTGAACTGTCCGAATGCCCTGTTTCTCGACGGCAGCATTTCCAGCGTCGACATACCGGAATGGCAAAGGCGCGACAGCCTGTTTCCACTCGGGCCGATTATCGCGGTGACGGAGATGCTACCGGGCTGAGTGCGGCTTTCATTTGCAGGCAAGAACTCCTTTCCGAAGCTCTCCACCGGCTCTTGGCATCGCAAGGTTTGAGCAAGGCCCATCGCGCAGTTTTTAGGCGAGGGGTTCCAGCGAGTCTTCGAGAAGGATCAACATGCACGCGCAAGCGGAGAAACAGACTGTCGCATCGCATGGCGCGGAACACGCCCTGCCAGCCTTTCCTTTCGGTTGGGAGCATCACAAGGATCAGCACTGTATTTGGATCGTCAGCCCGGAGGGCTACATTCACAGTCGCGCTTTCGAGGATGTCGCCCTCGGTCTTCATTATGCTTTTGCCGAACTCGGTGGGAGTGCGCCTCTGGTTACCGATCCGCGAGAGTGGAACGGACGCGTACCGATCGTTTACGGCGCAAATTTGCTGCCGTCGGTCGCGGCGCAATGGCTGCCGCCGGAGAGCATCATCGTGAATATGGAGCAGGTCTCGGCTGAAAGCAGTTGGATCAATCATCGATATCTCGGGTTACTCAAGAAGTTCGCCGTGCTCGATTACAGCGAGCGTAATCGCCAGGGACTGGCCAGGTTCGGCGTTGCCGCCGAAATTCTTGATGTGGGATACAACAGACATCTGACGCGTGTGCCCCAGGCGCCGGTAAAGGATATCGACGTTCTCTTTTACGGCTCGATCAACGAACGCCGCAAGAATGTGCTGGTAGCGTTGCAATCAAGCGGGTTAAACCTCGTTCATCTGTTCGGTGTCTATGGCGCCGAGCGCGACGCTATGATCGGGCGCTCCAAAATCGTCCTCAACGTGCATCACTTCGACGCCGCGATCTTCGAGATTTGCCGCGTTTCCTTCCTGCTTGCCAATGGCGCCTGCGTCGTCAGCGAGGGCAATATCCACGACCCGGAAGTGACTGCTTTTGCTGAGGGAATGGCGTTTTGCAATTATGATCGGCTTGTCGAAACCTGCATCGAACTTGTTCGCGACGATGAGAGACGGTTGGCAATTGCGAGCCGCGGCTTCAGCCTCATGTGCGAGCGCCAGCAGGCGACTATTCTTTCCGCTTTGATGGCGAGGGGCGGCTAGGTTTTTTAGAGCATTTTGGCGGCGAACCGGGCGCCTGTGGCGGGTGGATCGGCAAACGACATGTGAAGGTGGACTGCGACTATGACTGGAAATGAAACTATCTATATCCTCTGCCCACCCAATCATATGACGGGCGGCCCGGAAGCCCTTCACCAGCTCTGCGCAAGGCTGACCAAAATCGGGCGCAGCGCCAGGATGGTCTACACCAACGGCTCCGATCACTCCCTGATGCCGTCCCCCGATGGGGAAACCACAATGGTATTTCGGGAATACGAGAATGCCGTTCATCCGCAATATCGGGCCTACGCCACCGAAAGCTCGGACTATATCATCGACAACGAAAACGCGATCGTGGTGTTTCCGGAGATATGGCCGCATCTGATTCCACTCTTCAAGAAGGCGACTAAGGCCTATTGGTGGCTCAGTTTCGATTACGGCATGCGGCATCTGATGCCGGTGGGCGGCGTACCGTTCCTTCTGGAGAACGACTGCAAGATGCTGTCGCAATCCTCCTATGCCACGGCGCAGCTCAGTATGTTGGGCTTCGGCGATGTCTTGCGGATCTCGGATTTTACCACGCTTGCAAACAACGTGGCGCCGCAGCCGATTCAGCAACGGCGCGATCTGGTTTTGTTCAACAACAAGGCCGAGGCTTTCGGGCGCCAGCTGGCAACCATGTCTCCGCAATATGAATTCAAGATCCTGAGCAACATGTCGCCGACGGAAGTTCATCAAAACATGGCGCAAGCCAAGCTTTACGTCGACTTCGGTCCACATGCCGGCAAGGATCGCATGCCGCGCGAAGCGGCGCTCCTCGGATGCTGCGTGATCACCGGCCGGAACGGCTCGGCCAACAATTTCGAGGATTTGCCCATTCCGGCCAAATACAAGTTCGGCAATCATCCTCAGCGAATGCACGAGATTTCAAGGGCGATCGATGACGTGATCCAGAATTTCCCGGAGAGATTCGAGGATTTCGGTGTTTATCGGCGCTCTATTGCCGTCGAAGAAACAAAGTTCGAATTGGAGGTCTTCAGTGTATTCGGGCAGGTCTGATCGAAAGTTGGCGGCAAGAAGGTTGGTCTCGCGATCATGATCAATTTCGCCGATGTTGACTTGCTTGTGGTGGGCGCCGGTTTTTATGGCGCGACGATCGCGGAGCGAGTGGCCAACGAGCTGCAGAAGAACGTGCTTCTGATCGACCGTCGCAACCATATCGGCGGCAATGCCTATAGCGAGTTCGACAGCGAGACCGGTATCGAGGTTCACCGCTACGGCGCGCACCTCTTTCATACGCCGAACGAACTGGTCTGGAACTATTTGAACCAGTTCACCGCATTCACGGACTACAAGCATCGTGTCTATTCGACCCATCGCGATCAGGTCTATTCGATGCCGATCAACCTCGGCACCATCTCGCAATTCTTCAATCGACGCCTTTCGCCCGACCAGGCGAGGGCACTGATTGCGGACCAGGCGGCGGAAATGGCTGGCCGCCATCCGGCCAATATGGAAGAGAAGGCGATTTCGCTGATCGGCCGGCCCTTGTACGAGGCGTTCATTCGTGGCTATACGGCCAAGCAGTGGCAGACGGATCCGCGTGACCTGCCCGAACACATCATTACGCGCCTGCCGGTCCGCTACACCTTCGACAATCGCTATTTCAACGACAAGTATGAGGGCCTGCCGGTCGATGGGTATACGGCGATTTTCGAGAGGATGCTGAAGCACTCGAGAATCCAGATTGCCCTGGGCGTCGATTTCTTCTCGCTGAAATCGACGCTGCCGGCCGGGCTTCCCATCATCTATACCGGCCCGATCGACCGCTATTTCGATTATTCCGAAGGCGAGTTGGGCTGGCGCACCATCGACTTCGAGAAGGAGACGCTGAATACCGGCGACTTCCAGGGGATGGCGGTCATGAATTATGCCGATGAAACAATCCCCTACACGCGTATCCTCGAGTTTCGGCATTTCAATCCCGAGCGAAGCTACCAGACCGAAAAGACGGTCGTTGTGCGGGAATATTCACGATCGGCGAAGCGCGTCGACGAACCCTATTATCCAATCGACACGCGGCGGGACAAGGAAATCTTCCTGCGCTATCGCGAGCGGGCCGAGGCGGAGGCGAATGTCCATTTCGGCGGGCGGCTCGGCACTTACCGATATCTCGACATGCACCAAGCCATCGGCGCTGCCTTGAAGGCCTTCGACAGCCGGATTGTTCCGCATTTCACCGAGGGCCGCGCTATCGGCGGTGAAAGATAGGCGATCGCCCGTTACGCGCCGATATTCGGCGCGTATCTGTCGGCAGTGCCGAACAAGGCTCAAGGCGAAAATGCCCGACTCGCAGGGGGAAGCCCGGTTGTTAGGCTTTCCTTAGATTGCTTGGGAGCGCCGGCGACGCTCACGCACCGGAGCGGCGCCGCCTTCGTTGGCCGTCTTGTTGCGCATGGGGCCAATCCGCTCGATGATCGTCTCCAGCGTCGGGCGAGCGCCAGGCACGTAGCTGTCCAGCGCCTCCCGCATGGCGGCCAGATGGCCGCAGGAGGTGCCGCAGCATCCGCCTATGATCTTGGCCCCGGCATCGCGGGCAAGGCGTGCATAGTCGGCCATCAGCGGCGGTGTGCCGGAATAATGGATCTCTGCGCCACGATATTCGGGAATGCCGCAATTACCCTTGACGATAACGATGGCGGCCGGGTCTGCCTCGGTCATGTCGAGGAGGCTGGACAGGATATCCGAGGCGCCAACGCCGCAATTGGCGCCGACCGCGAGCGGCCCTGCACCGATATCGGTGGCG
Source organism: Rhizobium tropici CIAT 899 (assembly GCF_000330885.1). NCBI lineage: Bacteria > Pseudomonadati > Pseudomonadota > Alphaproteobacteria > Hyphomicrobiales > Rhizobiaceae > Martinezella > Martinezella tropici. Next base: position 2,159,433 of record NC_020059.1, on the reverse strand, counting down.
ACGGCATGAATATCCTTCGGGTGTAGGCCCATCATCGTCTTGCCGGCCGTGTCGAACGAGCCGGTATATGTATAGGGCAAGCCGACCTTGGCAGCGGCTTCGGCAGCAGCGCGGATCTCGTCCGGCGAAGACATGGTTTCGATCCAGGCAACATCGGCACCGCCGGCCTGAAGGCCTTCCATCTGCTCGACGAAGGCTGCGACGGCGTCTTCATAAGTCAAGGCGCCGAGCGGCATCAGCAACTCGCCCGTCGGCCCTACTGAGCCGCCGACGATGACCTTGCGGTCGGCTTTGTCGGCAACGGCACGGGCGATCTCGGCTGCCGTCTTGTTGAGACTGTGCACGCGATCCTGAGCATGATGAAGCTTGAGGCGATGGCGCGTGCCGCCGAAAGTGTTGGTGAGGATGATGTCGGCGCCGGCATCGACGAAATCCTGATGCAGCTTCGTGATCCGGTCGGGATGCTGTTCGTTCCAGAGTTCGGGCGCTTCGCCGGCTTCCAGGCCCATGGCAAAGAGGTTCGTGCCGGTTGCGCCGTCGGCAAGCAGTACGCCTTTTTCGGCAAGCAGATCGGTCAAGGGATTGGTGGCGACGGTCATAGTGTGTCCTCGGATGCGGCGGCTCTAAAGAGTGTCAAATGCAGATATAAACATTTCTTTATGTGAACACAACGACAAGATGGCTGCCCCAATATGTTGACGCGGCAACAAGACAGAAAAAGCGCCCCGGTAAGGGCGCTTGTCACGTGAGATGAAAATCTCGCCGTCAGGCTGCTGCCATTTCTGCCGTGTCGTGTGTCGTGGGCGTGACCATGGCGGCGATGATGCCTTGCAGATCGATCGTGCCGATAGGCTTGCCGTTCGTATCCGTGACGACGGCTCCTGTCTGGCCCGCCTCGGTGATCTGCTTGGCGGCGACTTCCAGCGTCATGTCGCCAGGCACGCGCGCGCCGCCCGGCTCGCCGGCAAGCGGCTTCATGATTGTCTGGGCCTGGATGACGCGGCCGCGGTTCACTTCTTTCACGAAGGCCGTGATATAGTCGTCGGCCGGTTGCAGCACGATCTCCTGACCGGTTCCTTGCTGAACAACCTTGCCGTCGCGCAGGATCGCGATCTTGTCGCCAAGGCGCAGGGCCTCGTCGAGATCGTGGGTGATGAAGACGACAGTCTTCTTCAATTCCTTCTGCAGATCGAGCAGCACCGTCTGCATATCCACGCGGATCAGCGGATCGAGCGCCGAATAGGCCTCGTCCATCAGCAGGATGTCGGCATCGTTCGTCAGCGCCCGGGCAAGGCCGACGCGCTGCTGCATGCCGCCGGAAAGCTGGTTCGGATAGTGCCTCTCAAAGCCCTTCAGCCCGACGCGCTCGATCCAGTACTGGCCCTTCTTTTCGCTTTCGGAGCGCGGTACGCCCTGAATGTCCAAGCCGTAGATCGTGTTCTCGATCACGGTGCGGTGCGGCAGAAGCGCGAATTTCTGGAACACCATTGCCGTCTTGTGGCGGCGGAATTCGCGCAGGTCGTTTTCGTTCATCTTGCAGACGTCAACGCCGTCATAGAGCACTTCGCCGACAGTCGGCTCGATCAGGCGGTTAATATGGCGGATCAGCGTCGATTTGCCGGAGCCGGAGAGGCCCATGACGACGGTGATCGCCCCGGCCGGCATGTCGATATTGATATCCTGCAGACCGAGCACATGACCATGCGTTTCATTGAGCTCGGCTTTGCCCAAGCCGCTCTTCACCTGATCCACATAATCGCGTCCGCGCGGGCCGAAGATCTTGTAGAGGCTCTTTATCTGGATCGCGTGACTAGCCATGGATGACCTCCGAGTGCTTCTGGAGCCGTCTGCCATAGGCCTGGCTCGTACGGTCGAAAATGATGGCGATGGCGACCAGCGCGAAGCCGTTGAGGAAACCGACGGTGAAAAACTGGTTGTTGATCGCCTGCAGCGTATTTCTGCCGAGCCCGCCGACGCCGACCATGGAGGCGACGACGACCATGGCGAGCGACATCATGATGGTCTGGTTGATGCCGGCCATGATGGTGGGCAGTGCAAGCGGGATCTGCACGTTGAACAGCTTCTGGCGATGCGACGACCCGAAAGCGTCGGCGGCTTCCAGCACTTCCTTGTCCACGAGGCGGATGCCGAGATTGGTCAGGCGGATCATCGGTGGGACGGCATAGATGACGACGGCGATAAGACCCGGCACCTTGCCGATGCCGAAGATGACGACGACCGGGATCAGATAAACGAAGCTCGGCATGGTCTGCATGACATCGAGGATCGGATTGACGATCGACTGCAGCCGGTCTGAGCGCGCCATCAATATGCCGATCGGCAGGCCGATGACGATGGCGATCAGCGTACAGACCGTTACCATCGCGAGTGTGATCATCGTGTCGGTCCAGAGGCCGCAGACGCCGATGAGGATCATGGAGATCGCGGTGCCGGCAACAATTTTCAGGTTGCGGCTTGCTGCATAGACGACGATCATCATCACGATGAGCACGATGAACCAGGGCGTATTGGTGAAAGCCCATTCAAGATAGTTCAGAAACCATTGCAGCGGCTGCACGATGGCATCGATGAGAGTGCCGTAGGCGCGTACGGACGCCCTGAAGCCGTCGTCGATATTCTTGCGCGCGAGGCGTATGAGCGATTCATCTATTGCCGGAAAGTTGCAGAGCACATTCGGCAGGATCGTACACTGAATAGCCATGTATTTCCCCTTCTTGGTCCGGTTTTGTCCCGCTCCGCCCGTGTGGCCTTCACGTGTGGATGGCTTGCAGCGCTGCGACCGGTTCTTCAGGCTGCCCTTGCATTCTTACTATATTCGCCACCATCAATCTGCACTCGTTGCGACCTTGCGCCTTGCCGCACTGTCGGTATGAGCGTCGTTTGGGTTGCTTTGCGCGAATATGAAATCGGCGGCAGGCACGAGGCCGCCGCCGATTCAGCAACATGGATCAGAGCGAAGCCTTGATCTTGGTGGCGACGTCCGGAGCGACCCACTTGGTCCACATATCGGGGTAGGTCTTGAGGAAGTACTTGGCGCCGTCCTCGTTGGTGCCCTGATTATCGGTCATCCAGGCGAGAACCTTGCCGACGGTGCCGTTATCCCACTTGCGGGTCTTCATGTAGTCCATGGCGATGCCGGCCTTTGCGGCAAAGTCCTTGGTCACGACGGTATAGACGTCCGAGACCGGATAGGAGTTTACCTTCGGATTGGCGCAATCCTGCTGCGACGTGCAGGCATCCCAATCCTTCTTGTCATGCGGTACGTTGAAGCTCAGGCGAACCATCTCGTACTTGCCGAGGATGGCTGTCGGAGCCCAATAGTAGCCGAGCCAGCCGGTCTTCTTTTCGAAGGCATTGGCGATCGAACCGTCGAGACCTGCGGCGGAGCCGGTATCGACAAGGGTGAAGCCGAGTTTCTCAGCGCCAAGAGCCTTGTAGAGGTTGGTCGTGGAGATCTGGCAGTTCCAGCCTGCCGGGCAGTCATAGACGGCACCCTTGGACGGATCTTCGGGGGCAGGGAAAAGTTCGGGATGCTTGAGGGCGTCCTGAACGGTCTTGATGTCCGGATGGGCGTCGGCGAGGAACTTCGGAATCCACCAGCCTTCGACGCCGCCGTCGCTCAGAAGCGGTGCGGCCACGATCAGGCGGCCCTCGGATACGGCCTTGTCGAGCGCGGTGCGCACGGCGTTGACCCAAAGCTCTGGTGCGACGTCAGGCTGACCTTTTTCGTTCATGGAGGCAAAGGTCGGCTGTGTATCGCCGGTTACCAGGGTGACATTGCAGCCGTAACCGTTCTGCAGGATGATCTTGTCGACCTGCGCGGCAACGCCGGCGGATGCCCAGTTCATTTCAGCAATGGATACGCTGCCGCAATCCGCGGCGTGCGCCGAGCCAGCCAAAGCATAGGCGCCGAATGCGAAGATGGCTGAAGCGAGAAGCTTCTTCATTGATATCGTCTCCCAATTTTTCGTTACGTTGCGGAAATCGACCCTAATGCGTTCGATTTCTGTCGATCCCCTGTCAGCGCGGTCCAATTGCAACCGTGCATACGCCGCTGACGACGCCCGTACGGTCCCCTTTGCTGCCGTCGTGCATTTGGTCTTTTTGCGACCGCTGAACTTTATCGCGGCCGGGCATTCTTTGCATCGACATTAGGCAGCGTAAGGATTTGGATGAAGAAATCAACAGCCGGTCGGCCGATGGACGTTATCGTGTCTCTTGGAGAAGCTTAATTAAGCGCCTGAATTAGCCTATTTTCTGCCATTCGTGGCTGTAAAACGTCCATCACATGGCTTCCTCAAAGCTTTGCCGCCCAGCCGGATTTGAATGGTGCTCAAATATCGTGTCCCTGGAAGACGTTTTATATCTTATTTGCGTCGTTTGCGATTTCTCAACGCAAAGCGGAAAATTTTCAAAAAATTTTCAGATTCACTCTAATTTAAGCACTTAATAACCCTCCAGTAACGATGTCCGTTTATCAATCAATGCGTGGCGGGGGACAACCGCTGCTTCCCTGGATCAGGTATAGCGTACCGGGGAATGCGAACCTTGCGGTGTATGTGCAGGGAAGCCGGCGTTTTTGGCAAACCGCGTCGATCTCCGGATCGCGCGGTTTTCGCGCTTTAAAGAGTGCCGTTACAAGACAGTTTCTGTGTGAGAGCGGTAATCCGCTCCGATCTCGACATTGAGCAAAAATATAGCCGCCGATGCTGTCGCATGGCGGCTTCTCGTGTGCTGGAATGGCGGCTTGACGCGCTATCAGCCGACATTATACGTGCGGATGAAGCCCACCGTGCCGAAGCGCGTATCGAGCTGCTGTAGCCGGCTCTCCGGGCGGTGAGCCGGAAGCTTGCCGTTCCAGGCGATCTGGATGGAATTCTGTCTGTTGAAGATGAAAAGCATTGGGGTATCCTCCGACCCGGACCGGCCGGTTTCGTTGTTTGTTTTCACGATGCAGATAATCCTCCTTCGCGTAACTCACAATGGATGAAATCGTCATCCAATGTCGCAAATAGAGCATGTTGGACTGTGATGCATTTTTGTATCGTGGTGGTGGGCTTCGAGGAGTGGAGATCGCGGCAAAATCAAGGCCAAATCCCGCGTTTTCAGTGGCTGTAGCATATCGAGGTGGTGGGGAATGACGAGAGCGATCATGCTGCAGGGAACGGGCTCCGATGTCGGAAAAACGGTATTGGTCGCGGGCTTGTGCCGGTTGTTCGCAAACAGGGGCGTGAGAGTGCGCCCGTTCAAGCCACAAAACATGTCGAACAATGCGGCCGTTGCCGAGGATGGCGGCGAAATCGGACGTGCCCAGTGGCTGCAGTCGCTGGCCTCACGCGTTCCCTCATCGGTTCATATGAATCCGGTGCTGTTGAAGCCGCAATCGGAAACCGGCAGCCAGATCATCGTGCAGGGCAAGGTCTGGGGCCAAGCCAAGGGTCGGGACTATCAGGCGCTCAAGCCGCAATTGCTCGGTGCGGTGCTCGAAAGCTTCGCCACGATGCGGGCGGGGACCGATCTCGTCATCGTCGAGGGGGCAGGCTCGCCCGCCGAGATCAATCTGCGGCGCGGCGATATCGCCAATATGGGCTTTGCGACACGCGCCAATGTTCCCGTCGTGCTGGTCGGCGACATAGACCGCGGCGGCGTGATCGCGTCGCTGGTCGGCACATACCATATCTTGCCGGAGGAAGATCGGCGGATGATCCGCGGCTATCTGATCAACAAGTTCCGTGGCGATGTCTCCCTCTTCGGTGAGGGTATCGAGGCAATTGGTAGCTTCACGGGGTGGCAATGCCATGGTGTCGTTCCCTGGCTGAAGGCGGCGGCGCGCCTGCCGGCGGAGGATTCGGTCGTATTGGAGCGACTTGCTCGAGGTTCCTCTGGTGCGCTCAAGGTCGCCGTACCCGTGCTGTCGCGCATCGCCAATTTCGACGACCTCGATCCGCTGCGGGCCGAACCGGATGTCGATTTGGTGTTTATCCGCGTTGGAGAGCGCTTGCCTGCCGATGCAGCGCTCGTGGTGCTGCCGGGTTCGAAGTCTACGATCGGCGATCTCCTTGATCTGCGCGAGCAGGGATGGGACCGCGATATAGCCGCTCATGTGCGTCGTGGCGGCCGCGTCATCGGCATTTGCGGTGGCTACCAGATGCTCGGCCATATGGTCCATGATCCACTTGGCATCGAGGGATCGGTGACCGAGACGCCCGGATTAGGCCTGTTGGATATCGAGACGGAGATGGCGCCGGAAAAGACCGTGCGCAACAGCACTGCCGTCTCCAAAGAGTATGATGTGCCGTTATCGGGCTATGAAATCCACCTCGGCGTGACGCGGGGCCGGGACTGCGAGCGGCCATCGGCCATGATCGACGGGCGGCCTGATGGAGCCGTATCGCCGGATGGTCGCATCATGGGCACATATCTGCATGGCCTTTTCAGCAGCGACAGCTATCGGGCAAAGCTGCTGGCAAGCTTCGGCGTCTCCGGCGAGCGCATGAACTATCGCGCCAGCGTCGACGAGGCTCTGGACGAAGTGGCGGCAGAGCTGGAAAGCGTACTCGATCCCGCCTGGCTCGACAGCCTCGTCGCCTAAAGCTCGCCGGAGACTTCCCGGCGGCGGCGGTCGAGTTCTTCGCTGTAGCGACGCAGCGTATAGCTCTCCGTCAGCAGGCCGATGACCTTGCGTTCGATCAGGTCGTTGACCACGACGAGCGCTTCGCTCTTCGTCTGCTCGAACATGGCGGCTGCCTGCTTGGCATTCATTTGCGGCTGCAGGAACTCGTTGCGCAGCCGGATGAAGTCGGAAAGGCCGTGTTCCTCGTCGTCCTTTTCGATCGGGCTCGCATAAACGTCGGGCACGAGCACCATTCCGGAATATTTCTCGTTCTTGTCGATCAGAATGACGCGCTGCGCGGAGCCGATGGGGAAATTCTTGCGGAATTCCTCGATGCTCATGTCGATGCTGGCCGTATGCACATCCGGGCGCATCATGCGCGCAACCGTCAGGTTGCGGATCCAGCCGACATCGTGAGCGCTGCGGATGCTCTCGCCGCGCAGGTGGAAGCGCCATGTGGCGAAGGAGTAGCCGAAGGTCGTGCGCACCACCAGCGAGGAGGTGATGACCGCCGCCAGAACCAGGGCAGTGATCGGGAAATCCCCGGTGATTTCGAGCGCCAGGAAGGTCATCGTCAGCGGCCCGCCGATAATCGCGACGGCAAGCGAGCTCATGCCGACGACGGCGTAGACGGCCGGCGTCAGCGTGGCGTGATCGAAATAGGGTGCGCAATAAGCGAAGATCTTGCCGAGCAGCGCGCCCATGAACAGGGAGGCAAAGAAGAGGCCGCCTCTGAAGCCGGAGCCGATCGAAACTGCTGACGCCAGGGATTTCAGGATGAAGACGCCGATAAGTGCGCTCAGCGTCACTTCGGTCGATAGGTTAAGATGCAGGGCGCCATGGCCGGCAGACAGGACCTGTGGCGAGATCAGCGCCAATGTTCCGACTACCAAGCCGCCAAGCGCAGGGCGGAAAGGCGGCGCGATCGAGCTTTTGCGCGCCAGTTCCTCGACCCATGCGACGCCCTGCATGATCAGGATGCCGATACCGGCACAGAAGGCACCGAGCAGGATGGCAGGAAGATAATCGGCTGGAACGATCGCCCCGAAATGATCGATATCGATGGCGAAATCGTCGCCGGCGAGCAGTCTTGCGATCATGGTCGATATCAGCGCCGAGACCACGACGGGTGTCAGGGTGACGATCGAATAGCTGCCGATGATCAGCTCGAAGGCGTAGAAGGCGCCGGTGAGCGGCGCGTTGAATGCTGCGGCGATGGCGCCGGCCGCGCCGCAGCCGACGAGCATGCGCAGGTCCGCGCGACGCATTTGCATCTTGTAGCCGAACTTGGAGGCAATGCCCGCAGCGAGCTGCGTGTAGCCTGCTTCAAGCCCGACAGAGGCGCCGAATCCATTCGAGATCAGGTTCTGCACCGCGACGATGACGCTGTCGGTTAGCGACATGCGGCCGCCATGCAGCGCATTGGCTTCGATCGGGTCGACCATCGGCTTTTTGCGCGTGCGGGACAATATATACAGCAGTATGCCGAGAATGATGCCGCCTGCGATCGGTGCGATGAACAATACGGATTTGTCCTGAATTGCCATCGCTGCCGAACTCAAGCGTTCGTAGTCGGTTATGCCGTAGATGACGCTGTGAAACTTGCGCGAGATATAGCTCATCGCCGTTACGGCGCAGCCGGATACTATTCCCACCAGCGCTCCGGCGAAGACAAGTCCCAATTCGCCACGGCGCAGCAATGCCCTGAAGCGACCGAGATCGAACAGAGCCGAGAAGACGCCGAGGCGTCGCGGTTGGAATTTCTGCAACATGGGAAACGGACGATACGTTTTTACTCGAATGCGAGAGCCTACCCTCTATAACCTCCTAACATCAAAGAAATACGGCAAAAAAGCCGTTGGCTTTATGGGAATTTTCAGCCGATTTCGTAATCAGGATGACGCAGGTCGCATCCATGCCCTTGATTGACTTGACGTAAGTGAAAGCCTAATCATTGCCGGCATAACGAATGGTTCCTGAGCGGCGATCTGCCGCATGGGATGAAAAGGGAATGTGGAGGGACGGACCCAATCCGGGCGTTCTCATCACAGCCGACCCCGCGACTGTAGAGCGGTCAGGGTCTTTCGTTCGGTTTGAAACCTATTCCATCGATGGTTCGCATGGGGCGAACGGGGCGGGACAGGCTCAAGTCGAAAAAGCCACTGGCGTGGCATCATGATCAACCGGGGCTGGACGCCTCTTATTCTACGAATCGTCCGCCTTTTCATGATGCATTGCCGGGAAGGCGAGAAAGGTCCGCTGGCGCACGATCGGGGGCGACCGGTTTCGGTCCGCCCCCGTCGCGGCGCCTTATCCGCGAGCCAGGAGACCTGCCATGCGTGCCGGGCACAGAGCCTGTTCTGGGACGTCGGTTCCGCTGCCAGCACGGAGGTTGTCATGGCGCAAGACGAGTTTTCGGCGTATAGGCGCCTGTTTTCCGGTTTCAGCGACGTGCTGCCGACCCCTGTTTTTGTGTGGGAGCGGGCATAGCGTATGTCGTCTTCGATTTCCCGAGCAGTCTTCGTCCTTGGCGGCGCGCGTTCCGGCAAATCCAGGTTTGCCGAATCCCTGGTTTCGGACACGGGTCTTGAACGTCACTATGTGGCGACAGGGCAGGCATGGGACGACGAGATGCGCGAGCGCATCGCGAAGCATCGTGCCGACCGCGGCGATCTATGGCAAACGCATGAGGAGCCGATCGATCTTGTCGGGCAGCTTGCCGCCGTCGACGCCGAGGGGCGGGCGGTGCTTGTCGACTGCCTGACGCTATGGGTCACCAATCTGATGATGGCCGAGCGTGACATGGCGGCGGAATTTGCCGCTCTCACTGCATTTCTGCCGACTGCACGATCGAGGCTCGTTCTCGTCTCCAACGAGGTGGGCCTTGGAATCGTGCCGGAAAATCGCATGGCGCGCGAATTTCGCGATCATGCCGGCCGTCTGCACCAGATGGTCGCGGCGGCGAGTGCCGAAGTTTATTTTATCGCAGCGGGCCTGCCGCTGAAAATGAAGGGTTGATGCATATGAACCAGGAAAAGATTCCCGCCACCGTCATCACCGGCTTCCTGGGAGCCGGCAAGACGACGATGATCCGCAACCTCCTGCAGAACGCAGGCGGCAAGAAGATCGCGCTGATCATCAACGAATTCGGCGATCTCGGCGTCGATGGCGACGTGTTGAAGGGCTGCGGCGCGGAGAACTGTACTGAGGATGATATCATCGAGCTGACCAACGGCTGCATCTGCTGCACCGTCGCCGACGATTTCATCCCCACCATGACGAAGCTTCTGGAGCGCGACGCGCGCCCGGATCACATCGTCATCGAAACGTCAGGCCTTGCGCTGCCGCAGCCGCTGGTCGCCGCCTTCAACTGGCCTGACATTCGGACCCATGTCACCGTCGATGGCGTCATCACCGTCGTCGATAGCGCTGCTGTTGCCGCTGGCCGCTTTGCCGATGATCATGACGCTGTCGAAGCCGCCCGCGTCGAGGACGACTCGCTGGATCATGAAAGCCCGATCGAAGAGCTTTTCGAGGATCAGCTGACCTGCGCCGATCTGATCGTGCTCAACAAGACCGATCTGATCGACACCGACGGTCTCGGCCGCGTCCGCGCCGAGGTTGCCTCGCGCACGGCCCGCAAGCCGACGATTATCGAAGCGAAGAACGGCGATGTTCCGGCCGCCATCCTGCTCGGCCTCGGCATCGGCACGGAAGACGATATCGTCAACCGCAAATCCCATCATGAGCTCGAGCATGAGGATGGCACACCGCATGATCACGACGAGTTCGACAGCTTCGTCGTCGAGCTTGGCCCGATTGCCGACCCGGCGGCCTTCGTCGATGCGCTGAAGGGTGTGATTGCCGAGCATGACGTGCTGCGCCTCAAGGGCTTCGTGGACGTGCCCGGTAAGCCGATGCGCCTGCAAGTTCAGGCCGTCGGCAGCCGCATCGACACCTATTTCGACCGCGCCTGGACACCGGGTGAAGCGCGCGCGACCCGGCTGGTGGTGATCGGCCTGCACGAGATGGATGAGACGATCGTGCGTAGGGCGATCGAAGCGCTGGTTTGATTGATGTCGGGTCTTTGGCGTGAGATACCCCCCTCTGTCGCTTTCGCGACATCTCCCCCACAAGGGGGGAGATTGGAAGCTCGTGGCTGCTGCATCGTAAAACAAGCGATGTCGGGAGTAGCTGCGGCTTGGGGAGGTAAGTCCAGCGAAGCGTGGCACCGAATGATCTCCCCCCTTGTGGGGGAGATGTCACAAAGTGACAGAGGGGGGTATGCTGCCGCATACTCTGACGCCTGATGCATCTCCTCCTAGCACAAAAGGGAACGATCAGCGACGGCGAGGAGGCGATCGACCTTGGGCAGACGCCCGGCGATATCCTCTTTCTGTCGGCTGCCGATACCGAGCTTGCGGCGATTGCCGCAGCGCATGGCGAGGGCGACTGTTTCCTTCGGCTCGCGAGCCTGATGAGCCTCAAGCATCCGATGTCCGTCGATACCTATATCGACAGGACCGCGCGATATGCGAAGCTCATCATCGTGCGAGCCTTGGGAGGAGCAAGCTATTTCCATTATGCGCTGGAGGCGCTGTATGCCTGTGCGGCGCGCCAGGGTGCCTTGATCGCGGTGCTGCCGGGGGATTCGAAGCCCGATCCGGGGCTGACGCCCTTTTCCAACGTCGCGCTCGATGATCTCAACGCGCTCTGGTCCTATCTGATCGAGGGCGGCGAGGCGAATTCGCGGGCGTTTCTAGCCTATGCCGCGGCGATGCTCTCGGGTGCCGAGAAGCCGATGCCAGCCGTGCCCTTGATGAAGGCCGGAATCTGGTGGCCGGGCAGGGGCGTAATCGGCGTGGAGGAGTGGAAGAGGCTCGAAATCGAATGGAGGGTTCGCCCCTCACCCCAGCCCTCTCCCCGTATTGACGGGGAGAGGGAGCATATCGAGTCCGCAGTTCCCCCTTCGCCCCGCGTGCGGGGAGAAGGTGCCCGTAGGGCGGATGAGGGGCGAAGCTCTCCCTTGGATGCCGCCATCGATTTGGAGCAGGTGCAGGAAATCGAACCCCCGACCGTCGCGATTTCCTTCTATCGCGCGCTGGTTCAGAGCGGCGAAACTAAACCAGTCGAAGCGATGATAGAGGCCCTCATCGCCGAGGGCATGCGGCCGTTGCCGGTCTTTGCCTATAGTCTCAAGGATGCCGTGTCCGTCGGCATTCTCGAAAGCGTCTTTACTGAGCTGCAGCCGGGCGTGGTTATCAACGCGACAGGCTTTGCCGTTTCAGCACCGGGCGCGGATCGGCAGGCAACGGTTCTGGAGACGGGCGACGCTGTCGTTCTGCAAGCCATCTTCTCTGCTTCATCGAAGGAGGCGTGGGAGGCATCCTCGCAGGGGCTTTCAGCGCGCGATCTCGGCATGAACGTGGCGCTGCCGGAAGTCGACGGCCGTGTTCTTGCCCGCGCGGTGTCCTTCAAGGCGGCTGCCCGCTATGACGAGCGGGTGGAGGCCAATATCGTCGCCAGCGAACCGCTCGAGGATCGCATGCGCTATACGGCTCGGCTCGCCGCCAGTTGGGCGCGGCTGCGCAATACGCCGCCCGGTGATCGCCGTGTCGCGCTCGTCATGGCGAACTATCCCAATCGCGATGGACGTTTGGGCAACGGCGTCGGGCTCGATACGCCGGCCGGCACGATCGAGGTGCTGAAGGCGATGCAGGCGGCGGGCTATAGTGTTGCCGATCTGCCTGCCGATGACGATGCACTGATGCGGCATCTGGCGGAAGGCCCGACAAATTCCGGGCATGATGGCCGCGTCGTTCGCGAGAGGCTTTCCTTTAGCGACTACAAGGATTTCTTCTCGTCGCTTCCCCAAAAGATTCAGGATGAAATCACGCTGCGTTGGGGGAGGCCTGAGGCAGATCCTTACGCGCTCGATAACGGCTTTGCCCTGCCGTTCGCCCGCTTCGGCGACGTGCTTGTCGGCATCCAGCCGGCGCGCGGCTACAATATCGATCCGAAGGAGAGCTACCACTCTCCCGATCTCGTTCCGCCCCACGGCTATCTTGCCTTCTATGCCTTCCTGCGCCGTTCCGTCGATGCGCATGCGGTCATCCACATGGGCAAGCACGGTAATCTCGAATGGCTGCCGGGCAAGGCGCTGGCACTGTCGGAAAGCTGCTATCCGGAAGCGATCCTCGGACCGTTGCCAAACCTCTATCCTTTCATCGTCAACGATCCCGGCGAGGGCACGCAGGCCAAGCGCCGCACGAGCGCCGTCATCATCGACCACCTGACGCCGCCGCTGACGCGCGCCGAAAGCTATGGCCCGCTGAAGGATCTGGAGGCGTTGGTCGACGAATATTACGAGGCTTCGGGCGGCGATCCTCGCCGCATCCGTCTGCTTCGCAAGCAGATCCTCGATCTCGTTGCCGATATCGGCCTCGATCAGGATGCCGGCATCGCCAAGGGCGAGGGCGAAGACGAGGCCTTGCGCAAGCTCGACGCCTATCTCTGCGATCTCAAGGAAATGCAGATCCGCGATGGCCTGCATATTTTCGGCGTTTCGCCTTCCGGGCGGTTGCTGACGGATTTGACGGTGGCGCTGGCAAGAGTGCCGCGCGGGCTGGGCGAGGGCGGTGATCAGAGCCTGCAGCGGGCGATTGCTCGGGATATTTTTGAGGGTGTGGAGAGTTTGGCGGGTGTGGAGAGCGTGGTATCCCCCTCTGTCGCTGACGCGACATCTCCCCCACAGGGGGGGAGATTGGTGGCTCGCGGCACGACATCGCCTCAAATGGCCATCGAGGTCGCTGATACTGTCGATGGAGAGGCAGGAAAGCCAGGCGGCATACTCCCGCCAATCTCCCCCCTTGTGGGGGAGATGTCAGCGAAGCTGACAGAGGGGGGTATCTCTCCAGGCAAACCTTTCGACCCTTTGGACTGCGACATGGCCGCCGAATGGACCGGCCCGCGCCCCGCCATCCTCAACGACATCTCCGATGTCCCTTGGCGCACCCAGGGCGATACCGTCGAGCGCATCGAACTCTTGGCTGCGAAACTCGTGGATGGCGAAACGGCTTGCCCCGAGAATTGGCCAAACACCCGTATGGTCCTTGAAGAAATTGCCGCAAAGCTCCAGCCGTCCATCCTGGCCTGCGGCGATGCAGAAATCTTCGCCCTGCTCAAAGGCCTCGACGGCCGCTTCGTTCCGCCCGGCCCCTCCGGTGCGCCAACGCGGGGCCGGCCGGATGTTCTGCCGACGGGGCGGAATTTCTATTCTGTCGACAGCCGTGCGGTTCCGACGCCGGCCGCTTACGAACTTGGCAAGAAATCGGCCGAGTTGCTGATCCGCCGCTACGTGCAGGACCATGGCGAATGGCCCGTTTCCTTCGGCCTGACCGCCTGGGGCACTTCGAACATGCGCACGGGCGGTGACGATATCGCGCAGGCGCTGGCGCTGATCGGCGTCAAGCCCGTCTGGGACATGACGTCTCGCCGCGTCACCGGCTACGAGATCATCACGACTGCCATGCTCCGGCGGCCACGTGTCGACGTGACGCTGCGCATTTCCGGCTTTTTCCGTGACGCGTTTCCCGAACAGATCGCCTTGTTCGACAAGGCCATCCGTGCCGTCGGCATGCTCGATGAGGATGCGGCGGACAATCCCATTGCGGCGCGCATGCGCGGCGAGATCGCGCGGCTCGAAGCTGTCGGCCTCGACGCTGCCTCTGCCAGCCGCAGGGCGGGTTATCGGGTCTTCGGTTCCAAACCTGGGGCTTATGGCGCCGGTCTGCAGGCACTCATCGATGAGAAGGGATGGGAGCGGCGTGCCGATCTGGCCGAAGCCTATCTCGTCTGGGGCAGCTATGCCTATGGCGCGGGCGAGGAAGGAAGGGCGGAGCGCGGTGTCTTTGAGGAGCGGTTGCGCTCGATCCAGGCTGTTGTCCAGAACCAGGACAATCGCGAGCACGACCTACTCGACAGCGATGACTATTATCAATTCGAGGGCGGTATGGCTGCTGCTGCCGAGCAGCTCGCCGGCGCCCGCCCGTCGATCTATCACAATGACCATTCGCGGCCGGAAAAGCCGGTCATCCGTTCGCTGGAAGAAGAGATCGGCCGGGTGGTGCGCGGGCGTGTCGTCAATCCAAAATGGATCGATGGCGTCATGCGGCATGGCTACAAGGGCGCGTTCGAGATTGCGGCGACCGTCGATTATCTCTTTGCTTTCGCCGCGACGACTGGAGTCGTCCGCAATCATCATTTCGAGGCCGTATATCAGGCCTTCATCGTCGATCAGCGCGTGCGCGATTTCATGGCGGAGAAGAACCCGGCGGCACTGCGGGACCTGAAGGAACGGCTGCTGGAGGCGATAGATCGCAATCTCTGGACGCCGAAAAGCAACTCGGCGCATTTCGATCTGGAGAGCCTGAAATCGGGCAAGGAGGTTGCGGCTTGAGCGCGGTCGACGACCTTCTGACGACCTTCCGCGACTATCTCCTGTCGCGCAGCGATCCGATGCTTGGGCATTTCATGAAAGGCTTTCAATGGTCGATGGAAGAGCGGCCGCTTGCACCGCGCGATCTGCCTGTCGTTGGCTATCTTCGCGAACCTCATGCGCCGAGCTATGAGCCGGAAGCAAGCCTGCTCGACACGCTTCGCAATGCCGCCAGCGCATTGCATTGGGCCCAGACCTACAGCATCACCGATTTCGGCGCGGATTTCCTGCAGAGATACGGCTGGGTCGAACTGTTCGGCACGCGCGGCCATTTTGCGAGCGAGGAGATGGCCGGCGGCTTCCTGCTGCTCGGTCCCGGCGTGCATTATCCGGATCATCATCACGAGGCTGAGGAGATCTATATCCCGCTGACCGACGGCTCGCTGTGGAGCAAGGATGCCCAGCCATTCCTGCCGCGCTGGTCGGGCGAGATCATCCATCACCCCTCGAATATCCGCCACGCCATGCGCACGGAAGACCAGCCACTCGTCGCGCTCTATCTTTGGCGCGGTGGCCCGCTGGCACAGAAATCGATCATATCAGGGAGAATGCAATGAGCGACGAATTGGCCGAAACCGGTGCGGACGCCCCGAAGAGCGACGACGCCCGTCACGCCGACAAGATGGCCAAGAAGAAGGCTGCGCGCGACAAGATCATGGCGACCAAAAACGATGAGAAGGGTCTGATCATCGTCCATACCGGCAAGGGCAAGGGAAAGTCTTCCTCCGCTTTTGGCATGATTTTCCGCCACATCGCTCATGGGAAGCCAAGCGCCGTGGTGCAGTTCATCAAGGGCGCCATGTGGACTGGCGAGCGCGACCTGATCGAGAAGCATTTCTCCGACATCTGCCAGTTCCACACCATGGGCGAAGGCTTCACCTGGGAGACTCAGGACCGCGCCCGCGACGTGGCGGCGGCGTCTGCCGCATGGGAAAAGGCCAAGGAGCTGATCCGCGACGAGCGCAACTCCATGGTGCTGCTCGATGAAATCAACATTGCGCTTCGTTACGACTATCTCGACATCAACGAGGTGCTGGAATTCCTCAAGAACGAGAAACCCTACATGACCCATGTGGTCCTGACGGGTCGCAATGCTAAGGAAGAGCTGATCGAGATTGCCGATCTCGTCACCGAGATGGAATTGATCAAGCATCCTTTCCGCTCCGGCATCAAGGGACAGCCGGGCGTCGAGTTCTGACCGTTTGCCGGGCCTCAGCCGCCCGGCAACATCGCCTTCAGCGCTTCCGCCGTCTGCGGATTCGCGGGAAAGAAGGATTCGATGGCGAGTTCCGACAGTGTGACATCGACAGGGGTTCCGAAGACCGTCGTAGTGGACAAAAACGACAGATGTCCCGCCTCGGTGACAAATTCCAGAGGTACGGCGATGCCGGCGAAATCCCGTTCCGGAGCCGCCGACTTCGGTGTCGCTGGCGCAGGATAGGCGGACAGTTCCGCAAGCAGTTTTATGAGGATTGGATCGCCTGTCGCCGATATCTGCTGACGTAGGCGTTCCAGCAGATGCGCCCGCCATTCATGGAGATTGGCGATCCGAGGCGCCAGGCCGCGGGGGTGCAGGCTGAGCCGCAGGACGTTGACTGCTCCTTCGGTCAGCGAGGCATCGGTCGCCCCCGCGAGCAGCGGAGCGACGGCGGCATTGGCGGCGATGAGCGTCCAATGCCGGTCGACGGCCAGAGCCGGGAAGGGTTCGTGTCCTTTCAGCAACATATCGATCGCGCGCCGTGCCGGAGCAAGCGCCGGATCATCCAGTTTGCGCTCCGGAAAGACCGGGGCAAAGCCGGCCGCCAGAAGCATCGGATTGCGTTCGCGCAATGGGACGTCGAGCCGTTCGGCGAGATGCATCAGCATCTCGCGGCTTGGAAGTGCCCGCCCGCTCTCGATGAAGCTCAGATGTCGCTGCGATATGTCGGCTTCAAGGGCGAATTCGAGCTGGCTCAGGCGGCGGCGTTGCCGCCATTCGCGCAGATGGTCGCCGAGAGAGCGGGCCGGGTTCATCATGCCGCAGCCGGAAGCTGGTCGATGAAGCCGTGAACGGACTTCAGGCGTTCACCTTCGAGGATGGCGAAATCCGTGCCCTTGACGAGCGGTTCGGCATCGGCCGGACCGAAGCCCCAGGAGAAACGGAGATTGTCGCCGTGGCGTTCGCCCTCGGTGATGAGCGTGAAACGGAAGCCGGGGAAGCGCTCGTGCGCCGCCGTGACCAGCGCGTGGATCTCCTCACGATTGCCCGCGCGCATCATCGGGTCGACATAGCTGCAGTCTTCCGTCCAAGCCTCGGCGATGAGCGCACGGCGACGTTCGATGTCTGCCTCGTTCCAGATGGCGATATAGCGGTCAGCAATGATGTTTGCGTCAGTCATCGGTCAACTCCTTTGGATCGCCTGAACCGTTCAGGCAGGGCGATCATCGGCGCGGACCGAAGTACTATCAATTACGTCGGAGGTAATCAAAGGCCCGTTCTAGAGACCGAGCCAGATCCTGACGGGATGGGTGGGGTCTGCCAGCAGCTTGATCGCGAAGGCGATGCAGACGATGACGAGCAGCGGTTTGATCAGCTTGGCGCCGATGCGCATGGCAAGCCGCGAACCGAGCTGCGCGCCCAGGAATTGGCCGAGCCCCATCGTCAGCCCGACTTTCCAAAGGATGGCGCCGGAGAAGATGAAGACGATCAGGCCACCGAGATTCGATCCGAAATTGAGCAGCTTCGTATGCGCCGTCGCCTTCAAGAGGCCGAAGCCGGCGAGGGTCACGAAGGCGAGCATCAGGAACGAGCCGGTGCCAGGCCCGAAAGCGCCGTCATAGAAGCCGATCAGTGGCACCAGCGTCACACCGAAAAGCCCGGCGCTCATGCGCCGATGCTTTTCGACATCGCCGAGATTGGGTTTCAGGGCGAAATAGAGCGCGATTGCGATCAGCAGAAAGGGCAGGATGATGCGCAGGACCTGGCTTGGCATGATGGTCGCCAGCATCGCACCGAGCATGCCTCCGATCACAGCCATCGCCGCCATCGGAAGCTGCTCGCGAAGCTTGACATGTCCTTGTCGGGCATAGGCGATCGTTGCCGAAGCCGCGCCGCAGATCGACTGTACCTTGTTCGTGCCAAGTGTCTGCAGCGGCGGAATACCGGCCAACAGCATAGCGGGCACGGTAATCAGCCCACCGCCGCCCGCAATGGAATCGACGAAACCGGCGAAGAACGCAGCGGCAAAGAGCAAAAGCAGGAGTTGAAATGTAATATCTGGCAAGGTGGGAACTCGGAGGCGGGAAATCAGGGGCCTTCTGGCACTTTGCCCGCCGCAAGGCAATTGCTATCGGGACACACCAGGCGAAATTGACGCGTCGAAAAGTGCCCGGTACAGCTGTCATATCGGTCGATGCTGCTGGGAGCGAATATGACGACATATGCCAATTCCACCCGCCGCTACCTTCTGGGTCTTGGCTGCGAGCGCGGCACGGACTGGAATGAAGTGCGGATGCTTGCGGAAAGAGCATTCCAGGAGGTCGGGATCGGGAGTGATCAGGTTCTGGCCGTTGTATCGATCGACACGCGCATGGATGAACCGGCCATCCTCGAGACCGCCACGCATTTTCGTCTCCCGGCACGCTTCTTCAAGGCGGCTGCACTGGAGCGGGAGACACCCAGACTGAAGAATCCCTCCGAGATTGTTTTCGCGCTTGTCGGTTGTCACGGCGTCGCAGAAGCGGCGGCGCTGGCGGCCGCCGGCCCGGACTCCGAGCTCGTGCTTCCCAAGATCAAGTCCGGCTTTGCTACGGCGGCGATCGCCAGGGTTGCCTGAGCAGCGAATTCGCAACGCATGTCTCGTAAATGATCTGCAGGAGATCCCGACGGCATTTCACCGCCGCCTGTTCTCGTGTATGCGGGTAGCTCAACCGCTGATCCCAAGCGAAGTAAATTTCCGAAAGATCAAGCTTATTCAGTATGTTGGTAAGGAAAAAGCATGCATAAGGTCATTTATGATACCGATCCTGGCGTCGATGACGCCATGGCGCTTCTCTTTTTGCATCGTCACCCGGGTATCGACCTTCTTGGCGTGACGACGGTTTTCGGCAATGCCTCCGTGGACACGACGACGCGTAACGCGCTGTTCCTGAAACGCGAGTGGAATATTCCGTGCCCGGTCGCGCGCGGCGCCAGCGTTACCTTCGATCCGTCGCGGCACGAGCGCCCCTGGCCGACGATGGTTCACGGCCATAACGGTCTCGGCGATATCGACGTGCCTGAGACGATCGACCTGCCGACCGATCCGCGGCCCGCCTATCAGTTCATCATCGACACG
This sequence comes from Rhizobium tropici CIAT 899, assembly GCF_000330885.1. Classification (NCBI taxonomy): domain Bacteria; kingdom Pseudomonadati; phylum Pseudomonadota; class Alphaproteobacteria; order Hyphomicrobiales; family Rhizobiaceae; genus Martinezella; species Martinezella tropici. Next base: position 2,139,986 of record NC_020059.1, on the reverse strand, counting down.
GTTCGCGCCCATCCAGGGGAGGTGACTCTGGTCGCCGTCGGCCGCATGACCAATCTGGCTCTGGCACTGAAGCACGATCCGGAAATTGCCTCGCTCGTAAAGAGCGTCGTCATCATGGGTGGCAATTTCTACGTACCAGGCAATGTTTCTCCGGTCGCGGAAGCCAATATTCACGGCGATCCGGAAGCCGCCGACTTCGTCATGACGGCAGCCTGGAAGGTGGTCGTGGTCGGTCTCGACGTGACGTCGGTGACGACCATGAGCCGCAGCTATCTCGCTGATATGGCGAAAGCGGGCGGACCGTCGGTGCAGCTCCTGGCCGACCTGTCGCAGTCCTATATTGATTTCTACCAGCATGCGGTCGAAGACGGTATGATGGTCCACGATAGCTGCGCCTGCGTCTATGTCGTGGCGCCCGAGTTGTTCGATACCATCGAAGGATCAATCCGGGTCGTCTGCGGCGGCATTGCCGATGGTCAGACGGTTATCAAGCCGGCCGGCCGCCACTTTCCGCCGGGCGACTGGGACAATCTGCCGAGCCAGATCGCTTGCATCGGCATCCGCTCGCAGCAGGTTCTCGATCTGATCCGCGACGTAATTCTGGGCAAGGCAGTGCACTAAGCTCGGTGAGGGGGCGACAGTGCCCCTTCACAATTCGCTGAAGACCATTTTCCAGCTCCATCAAGAGCCTATTTGAGTGTCCGGAAATATCGAGTCTGGAGCATCATACGATCGGCAAATCCGTTTTTCGTTTCCTGTCGTGGTTGGAAAAGCCCATAGCGTGCTGCCGCTCATGCCGATCGGGTATGTGACGTAATGTTTGCAGTGGGAGCGATGTCGAATCGAGATCGCCTTATCCCGTTCTCAACATTGCAATTTCGCCCGTCCGGGCATAGGACACATGGGATGAACGATACCGCTTTTTCCACTCTGCCGGCTCTGGAACCGGGGTCGGTCTGGCTCGTCGGCGCCGGGCCGGGCGATCCGGGGCTTTTGACCCTGCTGGCCGCCAAGGGGTTGGCCGAGGCAGATGTCATCGTGCACGATGCGCTCGTCAACGAAGATTGCCTGAAGCTCGCCCGCCCGGGCGTTATGCTGGAATATGCCGGCAAGCGCGGCGGCAAGCCATCGGCCAAGCAGCGGGACATTTCTCTGCGGCTGGTGGAACTGGCGCGGACCGGCAAGCGCGTTCTGCGCCTCAAGGGCGGTGACCCTTTCGTCTTCGGGCGTGGTGGTGAGGAGGCGCTGATGCTCGTTCAGCACGGCATTCCCTTCCGCATCGTGCCCGGCATTACGGCTGGCATTGGCGGCCTGGCCTATGCCGGCATTCCGGTTACCCATCGCGACGTCAATCACGCCGTCACCTTCCTGACTGGCCATGATTCGTCCGGCGTCGTACCGGACGCCATCGATTGGGAGGCTATCGGCAAGGGATCGCCCGTCATCGTCATGTATATGGCGATGAAGCACATCGCGCAGATCAGTGCAAATCTCATTGCCGCCGGTCGTTCGGCGGACGAACCTGTTGCCTTCGTCTGCAATGCGGCGACGCCCTCTCAGCAAGTGCTGGAGACGACGCTTGGGCGTGCGCCTGCCGATATCGAAACGTCCGGTCTCGAGCCGCCGGCCATCGTCGTCGTCGGCGAGGTGGTGAAACTGCGGCCGTCGCTCGACTGGCTGGGCGCGCTTTCCGGCCGCACTCTGGTGTCGCCGCCCGAAAGGCCGGGCGAGAGCGGACGCAAGGTGTCGGCATGAGCGGACTTCTGATCGCTGCACCCTCATCAGGCTCCGGCAAGACCACCTTCACGCTTGGTTTGCTGCGGGCATTGAGAAACAGGGGTGTTGCGATCGCACCTGGCAAGGCTGGACCCGATTATATCGATCCCGCATTTCATACGGCGGCGGTCGGATCGCCCTGCCTCAACTTCGATCCGTGGGCGATGCGCGCCGAACTGATTTCAGCGAATGCAGCGCTTCATCGCGTCGGCGGACGGATGCTCGTTATCGAGGGGATGATGGGCCTGTTCGATGGTGCTGCTGACGGCACGGGCACGCCGGCCGATCTAGCCGCCTTGCTCGGCCTTTCCGTCGTGCTCGTCGTCGATTGCTCGCGCATGTCGCAATCGGTTGCGGCCGTCGTCAGCGGTTTTGCCAATTTTCGCGCCGATATCCGCGTTGCCGGCGTCGTGCTCAATCGCGTTGCCAGCGATAGGCACGAGAAGATGCTGCGTCAGGCGCTGAATGCGGTGCGCATGCCCGTCGTTGCCGTTATTCGCAGCGATGCAAGCCTGGCATTGCCGGAACGGCATCTCGGTCTTGTGCAGGCGGGAGAGCATGCGGCGCTTGAGCAATTTATCGAGGCTGCTGCAGAGGTCGTCGCGAAGGCCTGCGATTTCGATCTGCTCTTGCGGGCGGCGCAGCAGCATCTCGTTCGCACCTCCGCAGCCAATATCACGCGGCTCATGCCGTTCGGCCAGCGCATCGCGGTGGCAAGAGATATCGCATTCGCCTTCTGCTATGAGCATATGCTGCTCGGCTGGAAGCGGCGCGGGGCGGAAATATCCTTCTTTTCTCCGCTCGCGGATGAAGCTCCTTCGGCCGATGGGGATGCGATCTATCTGCCGGGCGGCTATCCGGAATTGCACGCCGGGAAGCTCGCCGCCGCTCAGCATTTCCGGGATGGCGTGAAGGCGGCAGCCTCGCGTGGAGTGCGCATCTATGGCGAATGCGGCGGGTACATGGTGCTCGGCGAGGGGCTTGTGGATGCGGCGGGCATGCGCCACGAAATGCTGGGCCTCTTGCCCGTCGTTACCAGTTACAAGAACCGGCAGCGGCATCTCGGCTATCGGCGCGTGGTGCCGCTTGCCGGCTCCTTCTTCGAAAAGCCGATGACGGCGCATGAGTTTCATTATTCGACCATCGTATCGGAAGGCGAGGCGGACCGTCTGTTTGCTGTCAGGGATGCGCTCGATATCGATCTCGGTACAGCCGGTCTGCAACGCGGCAATGTCGCCGGCTCCTACATGCATCTGATCGATCTAGCCGGTGAAGCCGCATGACCACCAGGATCGTCCATGGCGGCGGCATTACCGCGGCGGCGCGTCAATATGGCGGGCGCCCGGAGGAATGGCTGGATCTGTCGACAGGCATCAATCCCAATCCGGTGACACTGCCGGAAATCCCCGTTGCGGCATGGCACAGATTGCCTGACCAGTATTTGCAGGAGCGGGCGCGGGAAGCGGCGAGGAGCTATTACCGCAGCGGCGATATTCTGCCGCTGCCGGTTCCAGGCACGCAGTCCGTCATTCAATTGCTTCCAAAGCTCGTGACGGGCGGCAGCGTTGCGATCTTCTCGCCGACCTATGGCGAATACGCGCGCGCTTTTACGCTCGCCGGCCTGCAGGTTCGCCAGGTTTCGACGATTGCCGAACTCACCACCGATGACAGGCTGGTCGTTGCTGTCAATCCCAACAATCCTGACGGGCGGGTGCTGCCCATCGAGCAATTGCGGGAGCTGCATGACAGGCAGCGCGAGCAAGGCGGCCTTCTTCTGGTCGACGAGGCTTTCGGCGACGTCGAACCGGCGGCAAGCATGGCGCCTTTTGCTGCATCTATTCCGAATCTCATCATCTTCCGTTCGTTCGGAAAATTTTTCGGCCTAGCCGGACTTCGGCTCGGATTCGTGATCGCCGAAGCCTCGATCCTGACGCGTTTCGAAGATTGGCTCGGGCCATGGGCGGTTTCCGGGCCGGCCCTTTCGATTGCCGCCTCCCTGATGGAAAGCGACACAAACGCCATCCGAAACCGCATTCTCCAGCGGCATTCGGCGCTGGAAGCGGTTCTGCGACGTTCGAAGCTGCATGTAGCGGGAGGCACGGCCTTGTTTGCATTGGTTGCAGACGACCGCGCCGAAGGCATATATACGCATCTCTGCCGTCACCATATTCTCGTCCGCAAGTTCGATTACGCCCGCAATTGGCTGCGCTTCGGACTCGCTCCCGATGAGGCGGCAGATGAGAGACTCGCCGGGGTATTTGAGGATTATTCGACATGACCGCCGACGAACATTTGCTCATTCTGGTCCTTGCCTTGCTGCTTGACCGCTTCGTCGGCGATCCCGACTGGCTTTGGCAGCGCTTTCCGCATCCCGTCGTACTGTTCGGCAAGGCGATTTCGGCTTTCGATCAACGGTTCAATGCAAAGCATCTGCCGGGCGTTCTTCGCCGCCGTAATGGGCTGATGTCGATCGTCGCGCTGCTGATGGGCGCTGCCATCGCAGGCTGGGCTATTCATGGATTTCTCGCCTTTTTCGGCTGGCTCGGCATATTGGTAGAGGCGGGGTTGGTGGCGGTTTTCATGGCGCAGAAGAGCCTTGCCGATCATGTCGGTGAGGTGTCGCGGGCGTTGCGCTCCGATGGTCTGGAAGGCGGCCGCCTTGCCGTGTCGCGCATCGTCGGCCGCGACCCCGAGACACTGGACGAGCCTGGGATTTGCCGTGCGGCCATCGAAAGCCTCGCCGAGAACTTCTCCGACGGCGTCGTCGCGCCGGCCCTTTGGTACGGCGTTTTCGGCCTGCCGGGCCTGTTTTTCTACAAGATGCTCAACACCGCCGATTCGATGATCGGCCACAAGTCCGAGACCTATGTCGATTTCGGCCGCGCCGCTGCGCGGCTGGACGATATCGCCAACTGGCCGGCTGCACGGCTCTCCATTCTGCTGATTGCCGCTGGAGCCTTGGCCAAGCGGGGAATCTCCGCGCTTGGAAATGCGATCCGCATCGCCGTCCGCGACGGCGGGCTGCATCGCTCGCCCAACTCAGGCAGGCCAGAGGCGGCAATGGCCGGTGCCCTCGACATCCAGCTTGCCGGACCGCGAATCTATGGCGGCGAACTCGTGCGCGAGCCAATGATCAACGGCGCCGGCCGGGATACGGCGACCGTGAGTGACGTCGAAGCGGGTATTTCCATCTTTTATTCCGCGTGCTCGATGCTGACGCTTCTCGCTTTCCTTGGCTTCCTGCTGCTCTTGTGAGCGTCCCTAAATTAAGCAATCGCTCACTATATGTATTAATTTGGTATAATTGGCATAGCGATAGACTCTTCCATCGTCTGAATTGCTTCGAGAGGAAGCAAACGGCCGGAGGGGCAAGATGAAGCATATCGCTTTGGCAGTAACGGCATGTCTATGTATGCAATTCAGCAGCGTTTCGGCTCACGCCGGAACTGTTGTTGCAGTGGTCGATCTTCGATCGCAAACTATGACCGTTTCCGAGGATGGAGCTCTGAAGTATCGCTGGCGAGTGTCGACTGCCCGCAAAGGTTATGTGACGCCGATCGGCTCCTACACGGCGAAATGGCTGTCCAGGGATCATCGCTCGAAGAAATATGACGATGCGCCGATGCCGTACGCCGTATTTTTCAACGGCGGCTATGCCATTCACGGCACCTATGAGGTGCGGCACCTCGGCCGGCCAGCGTCTCATGGCTGCGTTCGGCTCGATACCCGCAATGCCGCCACCTTCTTTGCCATGGCGGCCGACGCGGGGCTTCACAATACACGCATCGTGATCAGCGAATGATCTCTGGCGAATAGACACGCTTCGTCGTTGCGGTTCGGCCGCAATGCTGCCATATCCCGCGTCCACGTCGCGCGCGATTTCACAGGTATGACGCAACGGTCATTTTGCTGTTTGCGCAACAGTGGCTTGCCAAATTGCCGGGGTTTCTGGTGGAAACCATTGGCTTTTGGAATGGATTTCCCTATGAGGGGGATTGAATTATTATTTCAAGAGGTATGGGCAGTGACTGCTACATTTGACAAAGTTGCCGACATTATCGCTGAAACCAGCGAAATCGACCGTGACACCATCACCCCGGATAGCCACACGATCGACGACCTCGGCATCGACAGCCTGGACTTCCTGGATATCGTTTTCGCGATCGACAAGGAATTCGGCATCAAGATCCCGCTCGAGAAGTGGACGCAGGAAGTCAACGAAGGCAAGGTCTCGACCGAAGAGTACTTCGTGCTGAAGAATCTCTGCGCCAAGATCGATGAGCTGCGCGCCGCCAAGGGTTGAGCGACATCCTTGTATTTTTTTGACGCCCAGCCGCCCACGAATATGGCGGCCGGGCGGTTTTATTCTTAAATAGCGTATCCCGCCCGGCACGTTCCTTGTTGCCGAGTTGGATCGGAGGCGTTGATGCTGCTGGAATATTTCCAGATGATCGACAGGGTCGAATCTGTCGATCTGTCCAAGGGCCGGTTGAAGGCTCATTCCGTCGTTCCGGCCAAAAGCCCTGTTTTCGAAGGCCATTTCCCGGGCATGCCGCTGGTTCCCGGCGTCCTCCTTATCGAAACGATGGCGCAGGCCTCGGGCATGCTCGTCCTTGCGGCGACGAAATTCGCCTATATGCCGTTCCTGATGTCGGTCGACGGCGCCAAGATGCGAACCTTCGTGGAGCCCGAAGCCGAACTCGATATCGAAGCCGATCTGGAGCACGAAGGCTCGGGCTTTGCTGTCACCAAGGCGCGCATCACCATCGGTGGAAAGAAGGTCTGCGATGCGCAGTTGAAGCTGCGGACCATGCCGTTTAATGAGGTGCCGCTCGGCGATATCGTGCGCAAGCGGGCAGGCGAGGTCGGACTTCTCGACGCCATCGCCGCCAACGGTTGATGCTGCCGGCTTGTTCGGCGCCGCATTCGAAGAGGATTGATGAATGAGCAAGGCTCAGAATGATGTGGTCATAACGGGTATCGGCATCGTTACCTGCCAGGGCGTTGGCAAGGACGCGCATGTCGCCCTGCTGAAGGCGGACAAAGCGCCGGCGACCATCGTCGAAACCGAGAAGTTCAAGCCCTATCCCGTGCATCCGCTGCCTGAGATCGATTGGTCGCATCAGATCCCGAAGCGTGGCGATCAGCGGCAGATGGAAAACTGGCAGCGCATCGGCGTCTTCACCGCCGGTCTGGCGCTCGACGATGCCGGTTTCAAGGACGATCTGGAAGCCTGCGGCACCATGGACATGATCGTCGCGGCCGGGGGCGGCGAGCGCGACACCAATGTCGATACACTGATCGTCAACGAAGGCCTGAAGCGCAACGACCGCGAATTGCTTCTGAACGAGAAGCTGACGACCGAATTGCGGCCGACGCTGTTCCTTGCGCAGCTTTCGAACCTGCTCGCCGGCAATATCTCGATCGTACACAAGGTCACGGGGTCGTCTCGCACCTTCATGGGTGAAGAGGCCTCCGGTATTTCGGCCGTCGAAACCGCGTTCCACCGCATCAAGTCCGGCGAATCGAGCCATGCTCTGGTTGGCGGCGCATTTTCCGCCGAGCGCCTCGACATGATCCTGCTGATCGAATCCATCAATGCGCATGCTATCGGTGATTGGCATCCCGTCTGGTCGCGCAAGCCGGAAGATGGCGGCGGCATGATCATGGGCTCGCTGAGCGCCTTTCTCGTTCTTGAATCGCGTGCGCACGCCGAAGCGCGTGGCGCGCATATCTATGCGACGATCGATGCGGTCGAGGGCGATCGCGGCCGGCGTGACGAAGGCAAGCTCGAAGCACGGCTGGAGCGCATGCTCGCACCCGCAAAGCAGGCGCCTGGCGATGCGACGGTCGTCTTCTCTGGTACGACAGCAATTCCCGATCTCGCCAAGCGCGAAAAAGCCGTGATCGAAGCACAGCTTCCGGAGGCGGCCATCCGTGCCTATTCCGGCGTTTCCGGGCATGGGCTGGAAGGTCAGTTTCCGCTCGGGCTCGCCTTTGCTGCACTGGCCGTCGCCAATAAAGCCAAGGTGCCGCCCTTCGATGCCGCGAATGAAAAGCCGATGGCGACGGGCGCACGCAATGCCGTGGTAACAACCGTCGGCCATGCGCGCGGCGAAGGTATCGCCGTACTGTCAGCCGAAGCGTGAGGAACAGGACATGACCGCTTACAAGGATCATCTCGGACGTCCGATCGTCGCCGTCACCGGCATGGGGATCATCACGTCGCTGGGGCAGGGGCTACAGGATAACTGGAATGCTCTTTCTTCGGGCACGTCGGGCATTCACGGCATCACGCGCTTCCCGACGGACGGACTTTCGACGCGGATCGCCGGGACGGTGGATTTCATCGATATCCCCGTTCCGAACGCTGTCGAGCGCTCCTATGCTTTTGCCCGTGAAACAACCATCGAAGCCTTGGCCCAGGCGGGAATTTCCGGCGATTTCGACGCACCGCTCTTCCTGGCTGCACCGCCGATCGAACCCGAATGGAGCGCCCGCTTCGAGCTGGCTGACCGCTCACCTCCGGCAGATCACGAAGGCGATGCATATGAGCGCTTCCTTGCCGCCATGCGCCAGCGCCCCGATCTCGCCTTCCACGAAGCCGCTCTTTTCGGCGCCATTTCCGAGCGCCTTGCCGACCGTTTTGGCACGCGCGGCCTGCCGGTAACCCTGTCGACGGCATGTGCGTCGGGCGTAACGGCCATTCAGCTGGGCATTGAGTCTATCCGTCAGGGCCGCACCGCGCGGGCACTGACGGTTGCGACCGACGGATCCCTGAGCGCGGAGGCGTTGATCCGCTTCTCGCTGCTCTCGGCGCTGTCGACGCAGAACGATCCGCCGACGAAGGCATCCAAGCCGTTCAGCAAGGATCGTGACGGCTTCGTCATTGCCGAAGGAGCGGCGACGCTGGTGCTGGAATCGCTGGAAGCGGCCGTTGCCCGCGGCGCCAAGATCCTCGGCATCATGAAGGGCGCCGGTGACAAGGCGGACTCCTTCCATCGCACACGCTCTTCGCCTGACGGTGGTCCGGCGATCGCGACGATCCGCGCCGCATTGGCCGATGCCGGCATGGATGAGAGCGATATCGGCTATATCAACGCTCACGGCACTTCGACGCCGGAAAACGACAAGATGGAATATGGCGCGATGTCGGCTGTCTTCGGTGAGCGGCTTCCAACCATTCCGGTCTCGTCGAACAAGTCGATGATCGGCCACACGCTGACGGCGGCGGGCGCAGTCGAGGCGGTATTCTCGCTGCAGACGATGCTGACTGGCACGTTGCCGCCGACCATCAACTACAACAATCCGGACCCGTCCATCATTCTCGACGTGGTGCCGAACAAGAAGCGTGAAAAGCAGGTGAATGCCGTCCTTTCGAACTCTTTCGGGTTCGGTGGGCAGAACGCCAGCCTTGTCATGGCGCTTGAACCGGCTTAAGCGGACGTCTGAAAACAGGATACAACTGCGCCCGAGAGGCGAGGGACTTTGCCATGCGTGCTTTGCAACTGATCGACGACCGCAAACTTGAGATCACCGATCTGCCGGAGCCGGAGGCGCCGGGTGCGGGTGAGGTGACCTTGCGCGTCAAGGCTGTCGCTCTCAATCACATCGACGTCTGGGGCTGGCGTGGCATGGCCTTTGCCAAGCGCAAGATGCCGCTGGTCATCGGCGCGGAAGCTGCCGGTGTCGTCGAAGCGATCGGGCCGGGCGTTGCCAATGTTCTGCCGGGTCAGCTCGTGTCGATCTACGGCGCGCGCACGTGCGGCCTTTGCCGCCATTGCCGCGAGGGACGCGACAATCTGTGCGAACATGTCGGCGGCGTGCACGGCTTCCATCTCGATGGCTTCGCGCAGGAGAAGGTCAATTTGCCGGCCCGCCTGCTTGTTCCGGCACCTCCCGGCGTCGATGCGGTCGGTGCAGCGCTTGCTCCGGTGACTTTCGGCACCGTTGAGCACATGCTGTTTGACAATGCCAAGCTCGAACCGGGCGAAACGATCCTCGTTCATGCCGGCGGCTCGGGTATCGGTACGGCTGCCATCCAGCTTGCCAAGAAGATCGGCTGCACTGTCATCACCACGGTCGGTTCCGACGACAAGATCGAGAAGGCGAAGGCGCTCGGCGCCGATCACGTCATAAACTACCGTACCGACCGCTTCGAGGGCGTCGTGCGCAAGCTGACGAAGAAGAAGGGCGTCGACGTGGTTTTCGAGCATGTCGGCAAGGATACCTGGGCTGGCTCCATGCTCTGCATGAAGCGTGGCGGCCGTCTCGTCACCTGCGGTTCGACATCGGGCGTTTCGACCGAAATGAACCTGATGATGCTGTTCCAGCAGCAGCTGAAGCTTCTCGGATCTTTCGGCTGCCGCATGGAGAACATGGCCAATGCGATGCAGAAGATGGCGCGCGGCCTCGTTCACCCAGTGATCGATACCGAAGTCAGCTTCAATGACATCGATCGGGCGCTGGAGCGGATGGAATCGCGCCAGATCTTCGGCAAGATCATCCTGAAGATGGACTGAGCCGCGTGAAGCTTTTCGTCACCCGGATCGTCCTTGCGCTCAGAAATTTCCAGCAGTGGCTGGTGGCGCAGGTCATCTTCGGCTTCCTGAATTTCCTGAAACTGTTTCCGGCGGATGCGGGTATCAACTTTGCCGATCGGCTGACCCGCAAGATCGGTCCGCGTATGCGCCGGCATCAGCTGATGCTGACCAATCTGCGCAATGCCTTTCCGGAAAAGACTGAGGCGGAGATTGAAGAGATCGCACGTGCGAGCTGGGGCAATATGGGGCGCCTGGCAGCGGAATATGTCTTTCTCGACCGGCTTTTCGACTTCGATCCCTTTAGCGACAAGCCTGGCCGCATCGAAGTTTCCGGCATTCCCATCTTTCTCGATCTCCGGGACAATCCGCGCCCGTTCATCGTCTTTACCGGGCATACCGGCAATTTCGAGCTGTTGCCGGTCGCCGGCGCCGCCTTTGGTCTGAAGGTGACTGTGCTCTTTCGCCCGCCGAACAATCCCTACGTCGCTCAGAAGGTTTTCGACTTTCGTGCCAAGCGTATGGGCAATCTCGTGCCATCACACGCTGGCTCGTCGTTCGCGCTTGCCAGAGAGCTTGAGGCCGGTCGTGGCGTCGGCGTGCTGGTCGACCAGAAATTCCGTAAGGGTTTGAAGACGTTGTTCTTCGGTCGCGACGTAAAGACCAACCCCCTGCTGCCGAAGCTCGTGCGTCAGTTCAATTGCGAAGTCTATCCGGCCCGTTGCATCCGTCTGCCCGGCAATCGCTACCGGCTGGAGATCGAACCGAAGCTAGAGATGCCTCGCAACGAGGCCGGCGGTCTCGATCTGACTGCGACGGCACAGATGCTGAACGACAAGGTCGAAAGCTGGGTGAGGGAAAATCCCGAGCAATGGCTCTGGTATCATGATCGCTGGAATATCAAGAAGAGCGTTTTCTAGGCTCATTTTTGCATGGGCTGGCGGCAGTTTTGTCTGCATGGCCGCATTCGGTCTTCGTCCAGTCATTGTGCTTATAAGCCTTGTTTTTCATAAAGTTCTCCTTTGACGAGAACTTCTGCTCATCCCGATTGAAAGTGGGGATAAGTCATGTTAATTCACAATATAGAAAGTTTGGTGAGAATGCGGACACCAAGCTGAATATCCTTGGGCATGGCAGCGCCGGGAATCGAGGCCCCTGCGTCCTGTTGTGGTCAGGGACAGGAGGGCAATTTTGCTGGCACTCTTTCATGCCTTCTCCATGAAATGTAGTCAGATTCAGCGTGCGATAAAACTTGGCGACGACGAGCTTGTGGCATCGCTCGATCGTGAATTGGAGCCCCTTATCGCAGCTATCCTGGCCTATAAGGCCGTGAGTCTGCTTGAAATTTACATGCAGCTCCAGTTCATGAACAATCTCATCCGCGAAGAAGCGGATGATCGCTCACGGGTCCTGCGCAATTCTGCGTCGCTTTCGGCACTGATCGATCGTTATTTCGGCGGCGCGAGCGAAGCAGCGGGCGAAGTTTTCCGGGTCTTTTCGAGCGAGAAAATCGACCGGGACGACACGCTCGGCTTTGAGGAAGGCAGCGTTCTGAATGATGTCATTCTGGACAGCCTGCCCAATCGTGTCGCGGTCGTCACACGAGATTATCGCTATCTTTACAGCAACGCCGCCAATTCGGAATTTCTGAAATCGAAGCCGATGGAGCTTGTGGGGCGTCACATCTCGGAATTCATCGGCTCGGAAGATTTCGAAATCAGTCTGAAGGCGAAGCTCGATGCCTGCTTTGCCGGGGAAAAGGTGGAGTGTCTTTACCCCTCCTATCGGCAGATCGAACCCGGCAAGGTGTTTCGTTGCACCATCACCCCGTTGCGTGCCAAAGAAGAAGTGATCGGCGCATTGCTGGTCATGCATGAGATCATCGCCGTTCCCGCGGGCATGTTGGTGGCCTGAACCTGCCGTTCAGGCACCAAACAGCAATTTTCCAATGACGTCCGTGCTCAGGCGATGCTCCTCTTCGCCTGATTTTATGCTGACCTGATCCGTTTCGTTCGTACCGGAGCTCGATCTATCATCGGTCTGATTGTCATCGGTGCTGCATTCGAAACAATGACATTGGAACCTGATTGGTTTCGTCTTCTTCATGCTGCGGTCACGTTCCAACTGGCAAAGGGATCGGGCAGGTTCCGCCAGCGTTCGGGCGTGAAGCCGTCCGCCTCAATCAGGCAGGCGTTCAGTTCACTCGTGATATGCTTTTCGTTCATCGGATCGGCGCCGATGAATACCAGTTCTTGGCGCCGATCCCCCCATATCGGATCGAGATAGGGCGCAAGCGCTCGCTTGAAGCTCGGATCATGCGGCCACTGGTCTTGCGGCACGGCTGCCCACCAGAGGCCCATCTTGCTCGTGCGGACGAGCGCGCCGGCCTGGCTCATCTCGCCGACATAATAAGGTCTGGTCGCAAGCCAGAAGAAGCCCTTGGCGCGAATGACACCCGGCCACGACCGATTGAGAAAGGCCTGGAATTTAGGAGGATCGAACGGTTTCTTCGCGCGATAGACGAAGGAACGGATGCCATATTCCTCCGTTTCCGGAACATGATCCTTGAAGCCGTGCAGCTCCTTGTACCAGAGCGGATGGGTCTCGGCGCGATCGATGTCGAAGCGTCCCGTGCCGAGAACCTCCGATGGTTCCACCACACCGAAATCGGCTTCGATCAGGCGTGCATCGGGGTTGAGGCCGACGATGATCTTGCGGGCGGCGTCGCGTTGCTCTGCGGTCGCCGCGCCGACTTTGTTGAGAACGACAACATCGGCAAATTCGATCTGCTCGACCAGAAGGTCGACGATGGTCCGGTTGTCGCCGTCGCCGGCGGTCTCGCCACGATCGGCAAGGAAATCCGTCGATCCATAGTCGGAGAGAAGATTGGCAGCGTCGACGACGGTCACCATGGTATCGAGCCGGGCAACGTCGGAAAGACTGCGACCGTCTTCGTCGCGGAACTCGAAGGTGGTGGCGACGGGCAGGGGTTCGGCAATGCCTGTGGATTCGATCAGCAGATAATCGAAGCGCCCCTGTTCGGCGAGCTGACGGACCTCCTTCAGAAGATCGTCGCGTAGCGTGCAACAGATGCAGCCATTGGTCATTTCGACGAGCTGCTCTTCCGTCCGGGAAAGATTTGCGTTGCCGTCGCGCACCAGCGCCGCATCGATATTGACCTCGCTCATGTCGTTGACGATGACGGCAACGCGCAAGCCCTCGCGATTGTTGAGGATATGGTTGAGCAGCGTCGTCTTGCCGGCGCCGAGAAAACCGGAGAGGACGGTGACTGGGAGCTTCTTGTTCATGACAACTTCCTTTGTAATGTAATATCATTACATATGTTGTGATGAAAAAAGCGAGCAGCATGCCCGCTTCCTTCGGCGATGTTTAGCCTTGCGCTGAAAGGCAGGTTTTCAGGGAGCTTGCGATGCCGCGCATCAGGTCGAAATAGAGATCCGGTCCTTGCGGCAGCGTTGCAGCTTCCGGATCGAGGGTTCCCGACTTTGCGGAGGTGCCTTCCAGCACCACGTTGACCAGCTTCGGTTCGAATTGTGGCTCGGCGAAGACGCAGGTCGCGCCGAGATCGGCGACCTTGCTGTGGATCTCGGCGACGCGCTGCGCGCCCGGAATGGTTTCCGGGCTGACCGTGATGGAGCCTGAGACGCGCACGCCATAACGGTGCTCGAAATACTGGTAGGCATCGTGAAAGACGATGAAGGGCTTGTCCTTTACCGGGGCGAGCGTCAAGGCGATTTCCGTATCGAGAGCGTCGAGCTTGTCGTTCAGAGCTTTCTGGTTCGCTTGATAGGTCAGGGCGTTGACGGGGTCCGCCGCGACCAGGGACGTGGTGATCTCGGAGACCATCGCCTTGGCATTATGCGGATCGAGCCAGAGGTGAGTATCGAACTCGCCATGATCATGGTCGTGTCCATGGGCGTGATCGTCGCTGACCTCATGCTCGTCGCCATCGTCATGCGGTTCGAAGGCACCGCCCTCGCGGAACTTGAGTTTGGTAATGCCGGGCGCATCGTCGAGCTCGACGATGGTGGCATTAGAACCGAGCGCGGCAAGCGGCTTCTGCAGGAAGGCATCCATGCCAGGCCCAACCCAGAAGACCAACTTCGCCTCCTGAAGGCTGCGCGCATTCGAGGGCTTCAGCGCGTAGGTATGCGGGGATGCAGCGCCATCGACGATCAGATCCGGCGTGCCGACACCCTGCATGACGGCTGCGACCAGCGAGTGGATCGGCTTGATGGAAACGACGACTTTCGGCGCATCGGCTGCAGTAGCGGCCGTACCGACGAGCAGGCCGGAAAGGAGAAGGGAGGCGGCGATGGGAAGAAGAGTTTTTGCTGCGTTCATGCCAGAAATGCCCTTGAATGGGTCTGTTATGTTATTACATCAATTGCGTTATGCTATAACGTGTGCGATAGCATGGCGCAATAGTGCAATTGGAAATTTCATGCTTTCTTCCATCGACAGCAAGAGCCGTCCGCTCGTGTCGCTCCATGATGTCGGCGTCCGACGCGGTGGCCGCTGGCTGGTGCGTGGGGTCGATTTCTCCGTGAGCCGGGGCGAGATCGTTACCCTGATCGGCCCTAACGGTTCCGGCAAATCGACCAGCGCCAAGACGGCAATCGGCGTCTTGAAGCCGGACGAGGGGCGCGTGGAGCGCATTGCCAATCTGAAGGTCGGCTATGTCCCGCAGAAGCTTGCGATCGATTGGACCTTGCCGCTCAGCGTGCAGCGGTTGATGACGCTGACGGGACCTTTGCCGGAGCGTGAGCTGATCGCGGCGCTGGAAGCCGTCGGCATCTCGCATCTTGCCAAGGCCGAGGTGCAGCATCTTTCCGGCGGCGAATTCCAGCGGGCGCTGTTGGCGCGCGCCATTGCTCGCAAGCCCGATCTGCTCGTGCTGGACGAGCCTGTGCAGGGCGTGGATTTCAACGGTGAGATCGCGCTTTACGATCTCATCAAGTCCATCCGCAATTCACAGGGCTGCGGTATCCTGCTGATTTCACATGATTTGCATGTCGTCATGGCGGCCACGGATACCGTGGTTTGCCTGAACGGTCATGTCTGCTGCCGCGGCACGCCACAGACGGTCAGCCAGAGCCCCGAATATGTGAAGTTGTTCGGTACGCGGGCGGCGCAATCCCTGGCGATCTACAGTCATCACCACGACCACACGCATCTGCCTGATGGCCGCGTACAGCATGCCGACGGCTCGATAACAGATCATTGCCATGCCGACGACGGCCACCACCATCATGAAGATGACGATCATGGCCATGATCACGATCATGACCACAGCAAGGGAGAACGCCATGTTTGACGATTTCTTCCTGCGCGCCGTCGTGGCCGGCGTCGGGCTGGCGCTGACGACCGGGCCGCTCGGCTGCTTCATCATCTGGCGGCGCATGGCCTATTTCGGCGATACGATCTCGCATTCGGCATTGCTCGGCGTGGCGCTCTCGCTGCTGTTCCAACTCAATCTGACACTGTCAGTTTTTGCCGTTGCCGCCCTTGTGTCGATCCTGCTCCTGTTCCTGCAGCGGCGGCAGGCGCTGTCGGCCGACGCGCTGCTCGGCATCCTCTCGCATGCGACGCTGGCGATCGGCCTGGTCATCGTCGCCTTCATGAGCTGGGTGCGGATCGATCTCATTGCCTTCCTCTTCGGCGACATCCTGGCAGTCACCCAGTCGGACATTGCGGTGATATGGGGCGGCGGCATTTTCGTGCTGGCGGCAATCGCCTGGCTTTGGCGGCCGCTTTTGGCTTCGACCGTCAATCCCGAGCTTGCCGAGGCGGAAGGATTGCGGCCGGAGCGCGCAAGGCTGTTCTTCATGCTGCTGATGGCCGTGGTGATCGCGATTGCCATGAAAATTGTCGGTATCCTGCTTATCACTGCACTTCTGATCATCCCCGCGGCCACAGCGCGCCGCTTTGCCGCCACGCCGGAAACAATGGCGATCTTCGCTTCGCTGCTCGGCGCCATCGCCGTTGTCGGCGGGCTATTCGGGTCGCTGCGCTACGACACACCGTCCGGGCCTTCCATCGTCGTCGCGGCGCTCGTTCTATTTATCTTCAGTCTGCTGCCCCTTGTTCGCAGGGCCGGCACGCCAGCGGCGCAACAGAGAGGACAGTCGTCATGACCACTCCGATGCTCACCAAGAACCAGTCTCTCGTTTTCGATATCCTGACCAAGGCGGAAGCGCCGCTCAGCGCCTATACGATTCTCGACAAGCTGCGCGATCAGGGCTTTCGCGCACCGCTGCAGGTCTATCGCGCGCTGGACAAGCTGCTGGAATATGGCGTGGTGCATCGGCTCGAAAGCATCAATTCCTTCGTCGCCTGCGCCCATCCGAACGAGGATTGCCATAGCCATGGCCTCGTCGCCTTCGCCATCTGCGAAAGCTGCGGCCAGGTGATCGAGTTTCACGATCACGAGGTGGATCATCGGCTGATGGACTGGCTGAAATCACAGAAGTTCAAGGCGGAAAAGTCGACCATCGAAATTCGCGGCCATTGCGCCAATTGCGCGGCTTGATCTGCAAATCGCCGTTTATTTCATACTCGCCATGTAGTTATTAGAAGTTTCTAATCCAATCTTTTAAGATCGCGTGCGAAGCGCTGCCAGTTGGCAACATAGTTGCGGGCGGAGCGGCGCAGGCCTTCGATCGCGGCTTCATCCAGCGTGCGGATTGCTCTTGCCGGTGCGCCGACGATCAGCGAGCCATCCGGAAATCCCTTGCCTTCCGTGACAAGCGCGTTGGCGCCCACGAGGCAATTGTTGCCGATCTTCGCGCCGTTCAGGATCGTGGCGCCCATGCCGATCAAGGAGTTGTTGCCGATGGTGCAGCCATGGATGATGGCGTGATGGCCGATCGTGCAGCCTTCGCCGATGGTGGTCGGGTAGGCCGGATCGGTATGGACCATCGTGCCTTCCTGGATATTCGTGTCCTTGCCAACGACGATCGGCTCGTTGTCGCCACGTAGCACGGCGCCGAACCAGATGCCGACATCTTCGCCGATTTCGACCTTGCCGATGACGCTGGCATCCGGCGCGATCCAATAGCGGCCCGGCTCGGGTGTTTTCGGCGTCGATCCGGCAAGGGCGTAGAGCGGCATGGTCGATCCTCCTCGATCAGACGACGTTCAGCACAAGATTGGCGACGCCATCGACGGCGCAGCTGATCCGGTCACCCCGCGCAACGGGGCCGACGCCGGCGGGCGTGCCGGTCATGATGATATCGCCGGGGGCCAGCGTGAAGAGCTTGGAAAGCTCGGCGATGATCTCCGGCACCTTCCAGATCATCTGCGAGAGATCGCCCCTCTGGGCAGCCTCGCCATTGCGCATCAGCCAGATGCCGCCCTTGTCGGGATGGCCGACGCGGGTGGCCGGAGCCAATGCGGAAACGGGAGCCGAGTGGTCGAAGGCCTTGCCGATTTCCCAGGGGCGGCCGAGCTTCTTGGCTTCGCCCTGCAGGTCGCGGCGGGTAAAATCAATGCCGACGCCATAACCATAGACGCAATCCAGGGCCTGTTCGACCGGGATGTTCGCGCCACCGCCGCGCAATGCCACGACAAGCTCCACTTCGTGATGCACGTCCGATGACAGCGAAGGATAGGGGAAATCGCTCGAGACAAGCAGATTGTCCGGGTTCTTCTGGAAGAAGAAAGGCGGTTCGCGGGTGGGGTCATGACCCATCTCGATGGCGTGGTCGGCATAGTTGCGGCCGACGCAATAGACACGACGTACAGGGAAAAACTCGGTCTCACCCTCGATCGGCAGAAGGACAGGGGCAGGTGGCGGAATGACTGTCGTTAGTGGGGCGTTCATATGCGCTTTCGAAACTTTCATCTTTTTCAGAGGGCTGTTGCCGTCCGACTCCGTCAAGCAAGCTAGCATTATTGTTACAGCCGCGAAAACTGGCCTTTTTGAGGGATTTGGTGTAGAGCGCGGATCAGAAAGGTTTCCCATGTATAGCGACGCGCTGAAAACTGGCCGCAAGATCTTTGCGGTTGCCCCTATGATCGACTGGACAGATCGCCATTGCAGGTACTTGCACCGGCAGATCAGCCGGCATGCCTTGCTCTATACCGAGATGGTGGTGGCCGATGCGATCATTCATGGGCCGCGCGACCGGCTGCTGGGGCATGATGTCAGCGAGCATCCCGTTGCACTGCAGCTCGGCGGCTCCGACCCGGCCAAGCTTGCCGAGGCGCTGCGGATCGCGGAAGCCTATGGCTACGACGAAATCAACCTCAACGTCGGCTGTCCCTCGGATCGGGTACAGTCAGGCACCTTCGGGGCCTGCCTTATGCTCACGCCGGAGACGGTCGCATCGTGCGTTGCCGCCATGAAGGCGGTATCGAAGGCGCCTGTCACCGTGAAATGTCGGATCGGCGTCGATGAGCAGGAGCCGGAAGAGGCCTTGCCGGAGCTGATGACGCGCGTGCTCGATGCCGGCGCCGATGCGATCTGGATCCATGCGCGCAAGGCCTGGCTGAAGGGCCTGTCGCCGAAGGAAAACCGCGAAATTCCGCCGCTGGATTATGACATCGTCTATCGCATGAAGCAGCGTTGGCCGGAGGTCTTCATCGGCATCAATGGCGGCATTCAGACGCTGGATCAAGCCGAGGCGCATTTGGCTCAGGTTGACGGCGTCATGCTCGGCCGCGCCGCCTATCAGAATGCTGCCATTCTCGCTGACGTCGACCATCGCTTCTTTGGCGAACCGGCTGTCGAGGCCGACTGGAACGGACTGCGCGACCAAATGATAGCTTATGTGGAGCGCCATATCGAAAATGGCGGCCGCCTCCAGCATGTCGCGCGGCACATGGTCGGCCTCTTTACCGGCTTGCCGGGCTCGCGCCGCTATCGCCAGATCCTCTCCACCGACGCCAACAAGCCGGGGGCGGGCTCGGAGGTGATTGCAGCAGCTTTCGCGGCGGTGGATTTTGGCGCGGACTCGGAGCGGGTCAGCGCTTGAGGGGATGCTGATTCCCACGGCCTTCGTCCTTCGAGGGTAGCTTTCGCTTCCACCTCAGGGAGAGGGTTGATCGGCTGGGAGTTAAGAAGCAGCTTGGTGTTAAAGAGATCATCTCACACCCGTCATCCTCGGGCTTGACCCGAGGATCCACGCCCAAGGTACACTTGTGCGTCCAAATCGACGAGAGTCTGGTTTCGTTTTGGAAGGGTATCCCTTTTCGCCAGAGGAGGCAGTGAGGCTCGTGCCTGGATCCTCGGGTCAAGCCCGAGGATGACGGAATGTTAGGATGCTCCGCGGGAAGACAACGGGCTTGCGGTAAGAGGCATAGCCAAGCTTGCTTCAGGACGAGGGTACTATCCTCACAAACGAAAAACGGCGCGGTTTGCACCGCGCCGTTCGAAACCTTGATCAGGCAGTCACCAGAGGCTTAGTTAGCCTGGATGTTGACAGCCTTCGGGCCCTTGCCCATGCGATCCGGCTCGGTGTCGAAGGTGACCTGCTGGCCTTCGCGCAGCGACTGGATGCCGGAAGCCTGAAGAGCGGAGATGTGGACGAAAACGTCCTTCGCGCCGCCGTCAGGAGTGATGAAACCAAAACCCTTGTCCTGGTTGAAGAATTTTACGGTGCCCTTGGTGGCCATGGGGGATAGTCCTTTACCCATCAGTCTTAGTTTATCCGGATGAACCCGGACGGCTTTGCTTCCGCAACATGCGAAAGCCAGTCGAGAAGTTCACGTACGGGGAAAGAACGTCTGCGCGGGTCAGAAGACCCAACCGCTGCCTGCCGCAAGCGGATCACCAAATCAGTCCAGTCACCGGCATGCAAATGCCCGAGCATGCATATGGGTGACAGGGTTTGTGGAAAAAGGCAAGGGGTGTTTTAGTCGGCAGCCTTAATGAAAGAGAAATCAATAGGTTGAAAGGCCATAGGTTCGATTTTCCGACGAATCTACTATTTTCAGACCATATAATGAGGATGCTTCCTATTCCTGAAACGCAGCTCAAATTGCCTTCGTAGGGGCAGTCGTTGCGGGTCTTGCAACGTCCGATATTGCGAGGCTGAGAACTTCTCCTGCACCAGCGTCTGAGATACCGGCTTTAGCTCGGTGTAAACACCACACAAGGCTCGGCAATCCCACGCAGTTCGTAGTCCCCCAAAGCCAGCAGCGGCATCGTCGTCTCGGCTGCGACCGATCCGGAAACGAGGATATTCTGTCCGAGCGGCTTGCAAAGGCCCTCCAGCCGGCTGACGAGGTTGACGGCGGGGCCGATGGCGGTGAAGTCCAGGCGGTCGGCGGCGCCGATGTTGCCCCAGAGCATGTCGCCGAAATGCAGCGCGACACCAAAGGGGAGCGGCGGCAGACCCTGGCTTGTCCGCGTCCCGTCGAGATGCGCCATGCCGGCGCGGATGGCGGTGGCGGCGCGAATGGCTGCCTCGCAGGCTTCCGTCGCCGTCCCATTCACCGGGAAGATTGCAAGCACGCCATCGCCCATGAATTTCAGCACTTCGCCGCCGAAGGCATGCACGGCGCCGGCGACGCGGTCGAACCAGGCATCGAGTGCCGCGATCACAACGCTTGGTTCCGTCGCTTCGGAAAGGGCGGTGAAATCCCGCAGATCGGCGCAGAGCAGGGCTGCGCGGATGGTTTCGCCGCTGTTGCGGCTGAGCGCGCCTGCCTGCACGCGGGCGGCACTTCTGCGGCCGAGATAGGCTTCGAGCAGGGTGGATAGGGTGGCGCGGGCGGCCAATCCCGCCAAGGGGGCTGCGGCAAAACGGGCGATCTCGCGCAGGTTTTCCGCTTCGGAGATGCTGAATGGCCGAGTGCCGGCCCAGGCAAGCACGGAATTGCCGGGCGCGATCCCGATCGTTTCCTCGTATATCGGGCCGAGATCGGCCAGCCAATCGCGGCCGGCCTGTCCGAGCTCCGTGCCGGCGAAGCCGAGAGCTTCGGTCACTGCGCCGGTTTCGGCGCGCCAGAGCCACGTGTGTTGCGTGATGATCGGATGCGGCGCGGCAAGCGTCAGGGCGCTGCCGGCAAGCGGGAGGCCGGCGGCCAGCAGGTGTCCGCCCAGATCGGCCAGAAAGCGTTCGGGGCTGGGCGAGGTACCGGCTTCGTCGACCAGCCAGGCGAGGGGAGCGGGCAAATCCATGCGGCGATCATGCCATGACGGTTGCCGGCTGTCATCCATACCGGTGATGCCGACGGCATTTGAAACCAAAATGATGCAGGCAACTGCTGTCGCCGCTCGGTGATATCGCGGCCATCGAGCATCGAGCCCGATGACGCCGCCCTTAAAACGTCGTCAGCTCCTGCCGTCGTGGCCGAGCCTCAGGTCCGGGCCGGGATCGCGTCCGGCGGCCACCGCTGCCATGCGGTCGAGATAATGCGCCCAACCCTCTGCATGCGCTTCGCATTGTTCGACCGTCGGCAGGCCGGTATGGGTGAGGCGCACCAGCGTCCCGCCGGGTTGCTCGATCAGGTCGATCTCCACCAGGCTCGATCCGGGAGGCACCTCCTCGCTGCCTTCCCAGCCGAAGCTATAGGCGAGGCGATGAACCGGCACGACTTCGCGGAAGGAGCCTCGCGCAAAACGGCTCCCGGTGACGTTAACGAGATAGATGCCGCCAGGCTCCGGCTCCGTCCGGGCTTCCGTGCCCATCCAGCGCAGAATCTTTTCTGGATCGGTCAGCAGTGCGAATATCGCGGCAGGCGGCGCCGAGACATGGGTCTCGCGACGGACGATCAAAGGCTCGGACATCGGTCTTTCTCCCCAGCTTGCTATCGCTTCCCACCGGCCGGTACGCGCTCAAGCGCCTTCCGTCTCCCTGTGGGCCTCCTCATATGATGCCATGTAGCCGTTGCAGCCTCGTCAGCAAGGCATTGCTCCACGCTCGCAGGCCTCAGCCTTCATAAAATCGGCAGCACCGGGCGGCAGATATCCGACAATCGCGGTCGCCTTATCGCCCGGGCCGTCCCGTCTTGCCTTTTGTCCGCCCCTTGCGCTGCTTCTCGTCTATCGGGTCCTCATAGGAGCCGACGCCCGGCTTTGCTCGGGTGATCGGCTTGTCCGGCACCTTGCCTGTGACAGGCTTTTCGGTGCGGCCGACGGTCATCTCGTCCAGTGTATTCTTGCGGAAGAGCGGCGTGCCGGCATCGCTACCCGGCCCCATTTCGTCGAGGCTCGGCTTGGCGAAATAGGAACGAGAATCCGGCGCTGGCGGTGCACGCTTGCCCGTTGCAGAACCGCGGCTTTCGAGGCTCTTCGCTTCCTCGCGGGCGAGCGGGTCGTCCATGGCGGCGAGTTCGACGGCCTTGAGGCGCTTGATCTCGTCGCGCAGCCGCGCCGCCTTTTCGAAGTCCAGGTCGGCGGCGGCATCGCGCATGGATTTTTCCAGCGCGTTGAGATGGGCCTGCAGATTGTTGCCGACGAGATGGCCGCCATCGGCAAAGCCCTTGCCGGAGGCGCCGCCGATATCGGCGCGGACATGGTCCTTCTCGTAGACGCTGTCGAGGATGTCGGAAATCTTCGCCTTGACCGATTCCGGCGTGATGCCGTGTTCCTCGTTGTAGGCCATCTGCTTTTCGCGGCGGCGGCTGGTCTCGTCCATCGCCCGCTGCATCGAGCCGGTAATGGTATCGGCATAGAGGATGACCTTGCCGTCGACGTTACGCGCGGCACGGCCGATCGTCTGGATCAGCGACGTTTCCGAGCGCAGGAAGCCTTCCTTGTCGGCATCGAGAATGGCGACGAAACCGCATTCGGGAATGTCGAGGCCTTCGCGCAAGAGGTTGATGCCGACGAGCACGTCGAAGGCGCCGAGGCGCAGGTCGCGGATGATCTCGATACGCTCCAGCGTGTCGATGTCGGAGTGCATGTAGCGCACGCGCACGCCCTGTTCGTGCAGATACTCCGTCAGATCTTCGGCCATGCGCTTGGTGAGCACCGTGCAGAGCGTGCGATAGCCCTTGGCGGCGGTTTCGCGGATTTCGCCGAGCACGTCGTCGACCTGGGTGCGGGCAGAGCGCACTTCGACAGGCGGGTCGATGAGGCCGGTCGGGCGAATGACCTGTTCGGCGAAGACACCGCCGGATTGCTCCATTTCCCAACTGCCCGGCGTTGCCGACACCGCGATCGTATCCGGGCGCATGGCGTCCCATTCCTCGAAGCGGAGCGGCCGGTTGTCCATGCAGGAGGGCAGACGGAAACCGTATTCGGCGAGCGTCGCCTTGCGCCGGAAGTCGCCTCGGTACATGCCGCCGATCTGGCTGACCGAGACGTGGCTTTCGTCGATAAATAGCAGGGCATTGTCAGGGATATATTCGAACAAAGTCGGCGGCGGCTCGCCGGGATTGCGGCCGGTCAGGTAGCGCGAATAGTTCTCGATGCCGGCGCAGGAGCCGGTCGCCTCCAGCATCTCGATATCGTAGCGCGTACGCTGTTCCAGGCGCTGCGCCTCGAGCAGGCGTCCGGCCTTTTCCAGTTCGGCCAGCCGGATTTTCAGCTCTTCCTTGATAGCCTTGATGGCGCCGTTCAGCGTCGGGCGCGGCGTAACATAGTGCGAATTGGCGTAGATCTTCACCGATTTCAGGTCGCCGGTCTTCTGGCCGGTCAGCGGATCGAATTCGGTGATGGCGTCGATCTCATCGCCGAACATGGAGATGCGCCACGCGGCATCCTCCAAGTGGGCCGGGAAGATTTCGATCGTATCGCCGCGAACGCGGAAGGAGCCGCGGATGAAATCCATGTCGCGGCGCTTGTATTGCTGCGCCACAAGGTCTGCGAGAAGCTGACGCTGGTCCAACCGGTCGCCGACATTCATCTGGAACGTCATCGCCGTATAGGTTTCGACCGAGCCGATACCGTAGATGCAGGAGACCGAGGCGACGATGATGCAATCGTCGCGTTCCAGCAGCGAGCGCGTCGCCGAGTGGCGCATGCGGTCGATCTGCTCGTTGATCGAACTTTCCTTCTCGATGAAGGTGTCCGAACGCGGCACATAGGCTTCCGGCTGATAATAGTCGTAGTAGGAGACGAAGTACTCGACCGCGTTGTCCGGGAAGAAATTCTTGAACTCGGAATAGAGCTGTGCCGCCAGCGTCTTGTTCGGCGCCAGGATGACGGCGGGGCGTTGCGTCGCCTCGATGACCTTGGCCATGGTGAAGGTCTTGCCGGAGCCGGTGACGCCGAGCAGAACCTGACTGCGCTCGCCATTCTCCAATCCTTCGACGAGGTCGCGGATCGCCGTCGGCTGGTCGCCTGCGGGCTGATACTCCGAATCCATGCGGATCCGGATGCCGCCTTCGGATTTCGCCGGCCGGGCAGGGCGGTGCGGCGTCCAGAGCTTGCCATCCTTGAAGAGAGGATTGCCGCTTTCGATTAGCTTCGATAGCGCCTCGACGGTGGCCGTAACGCCTTCGCGCGAAATTTTGTCGGCGTCCTCAAGCGCGATGTCGAGACCGGCCACCGGGTTGAGGCCGGCAGCGGCACGCGTCTTCGGATCGGTCGATCCACCCATCGATGTGCCGCGCCCTGATTTGGATGCAGCTATCTCTACCTTCTTGCGGTGCTTGCCGGCCTTCGAAGCGATCTCGCGCTGGGTTTCGACGCCGGATGCTTCGGCATCGACTTCGAGCTGCTTCACCCAATCGGCAACGCTGCCGCTGAGCGGCGCACCTTCAAACGGTGCCTGCGGCGCCTCTTCGAAACCGGTCGGGGCGGGGGATTTTTTCGATGATTTGGCCATGAGGCGAATATGGCGACAGATCGCGCAGATGTGAAGGGGCAAAGGGTACAAAAGGGAAACAAAGTGGCGGATTTTTCCATTCGCCGGCGATGTCAAATATGTTACAACCCAAGGGCGGCCAGTGCGTTATCGCTGATCCAAAGTCCGCATAGCGCGATCCTCGCAGGCGCCAAGGGAGGAACCAGCCGCAACGTCGACATGTCCGGCCAATGCCGGGCTCCCCCAGCTTCGACGGCATCCGGTATTGCCCGCCTCGCCGCCGCCATCCGGTCGGAGGATCATGATGACCGCATTGGATAGCTTACGTTCCCTGTCCCCCCAGCAGCGAAACACCGTGATCGCAGCCTATCTGGGCTGGACGCTGGACGCTTTCGATTTCTTCATTTTGGTTTTCGTTCTCAAGCATATAGCCGAGGAGTTTCACACCGACGTCCCGGCGGTTGCCGTGGCGATCTTTCTTACCCTCGCCATGCGGCCGCTCGGCGCGCTGATCTTCGGGCTCGCGGCGGATCGGTTCGGGCGGCGCACGATCCTGATGGTCGACGTGCTGCTTTATTCCGTCTTCGAATTCCTGACCGGCTTTTCGACCGGCTTGACGATGTTTCTCGTCCTGCGTGCGCTTTTCGGCGTCGCCATGGGCGGGGAGTGGGGCGTGGGCGCGTCGCTCGTCATGGAGACGATACCGGAGGACTCCCGTGGTCTAGTGTCGGGTATCCTGCAGGCCGGGTATCCTTCGGGCTATCTGATCGCCTCGATCGTCTTCTTCCTGCTGTTTCCGATCATCGGCTGGCGCGGCATGTTCTTCGTCGGCGCGGTGCCGGCGCTGCTGGTGCTCTATATCAGGCGTAACGTGGAGGAATCTCCGGCCTTCCTTCAGCGGCAGGCCAAGCCGCAACGGCCGTTTCTCACCGTGCTGCGCGAGAATATCCCGCTCTTCCTCTGGGCGGTGCTTTTGATGACCGCGTTCAATTTCTTCAGTCACGGCACCCAGGATCTTTATCCGACCTTCCTTGAAACCCAGCGGCAATATGATTCCTATACGGTCGGCGCCATCGCCATCGTCTACAATATCGGCGCGATTGTCGGCGGCCTGACCTTCGGTGCTCTGTCACAGCGCTGGGGCAGGCGGCGGACGATCGTCATCGCGGCGCTGCTGGCCATACCCGTCGCCCCGCTCTGGGTCTGGGGCCACGGACCTGTGATGCTCGCGATCGGCGCCTTCCTGATGCAGCTGTTCGTGCAGGGCGCCTGGGGCATCGTCCCCGTGCATCTCAACGAATTGTCGCCGGATGAGGTGCGCGGCACCTTCCCCGGATTTGCCTATCAGCTCGGCAATCTGCTGGCTTCGGGCAATGCCTCGATCCAGGCGGGATTGGCCAAGCAATGGGGCGGCGACTATGCGCTGGCGCTGTTGATCGTCGCCTGCATCGTGGCCGTCGTTGTGGCGTTGTTTGCCGGCTTTGGCTTCGAGAAGAAGGGTGTTCGGTTCGGCGGCAAGGACGCAGGGCAAGCCGATAGTGTCATGCAAACCTGAACCGGTTGTCGTCATTCCATCTCGAGGGCCGGCGATCCTTACCGGCCCTTCTTCACTTTCCGCAGATTTCCGAGATCTTGGCCTGGGCAAAGCCGCGGGCAAGTTCCTGTAGGCCTCCGACCGAGGAGATCAGCTCGCCGATCGGGCCATTGATGCCGAGATGCAGGTCAGTGATGTGGCATGCGCCGACATCGACGGTCATCGAGGCATCGAGTTCCCCCTTGATCGTCGTCTTCAGTACGCCATGCGATTTGCAGGCCATCTCTGCATGGGCATTGATCTGGACGCCACCGTTCGGACCGTCGCAGACATCGAGCGATTTCACCTCGAACTTGTCCTTGTGATCGACGCCGGGCAGCTTCTTGCAGGGATCGGCCTCATTCACGGACTTCTCGATCTCGGGGCCAAATTTGCTCTGCAGCAGCGACCAGCAAGAACCGGGCGCAGCTTGTGCCGGCATAGCCGCCATCGGAAGCGGAGAGAGCGGTAGCACGATCGCCGCCGTCAGCGAAGCCATGCGAAGCGGCGGCAGAAGCGAGACGAGGAACATGGGATACTTCAGGTTCACGACGATCTATCCTCTCAAAAGAAGAAGCAGCAAATCAGGCGCGGCGCGCCAACAGTCTTCCATCTCTTCCTTCACCAAGGCAATCCCCGGCATGCTGCTTTACGGGTATCGGCATATTTTCGGCAATTCACCGAGAGCGGGGGCAGATGGCCGGCGAGTCGCGACGGCACCGGTCGGCTGACGCCTCATATCGGAATGGGCTGTCCGCCGGAGCGGTCTTCCTGTTGTTGGTCCTCGCCGCCGTCATAGCCGAGGTGCTTCGCCTTGCGGAACCATTCTGCCGCCTTGCCCGCGTCCGCGGTGACGCCATCGCCGTCGCGGTACATCATAGCGAGATTGTAGGCCGCGCCGGCATAGCGATGTTCCGCCGCCCTTTCGAACCAGTAGACGGCTCGATGGCCGTTCTTGGCAACGCCTTCGCCATCGCGGAACATGACGCCGAGGTTGTATTCGGCCTCGACATCGTTCTGCGCAGCAGCCTTCAGGAACCATGCGATCGCCTCGGCCTGATCCTGCTTGATCCCGTCGCCATCGGCATACATGGCTCCGATATTGAATTGCGCGCTGACATCGCCTTGGTCGGCTGCCTTCTTGAACCAGGAGAAGGCGGCGGCACTGTCCTTGGCGACGCCTTCGCCGTCGCGATACATAATGCCGAGATTGTATTGCGCCTCGACTTTTCCCTGTTCGGCCGCCTTGCGATACCAGATGACGGCCATGGTCTTGTCCTTGCCCGTGCCATCGCCCTGATCATACATGGTGCCGACATTGAACTGCGCATCGGTATCGCCCTGTTCGGCGGCCTTGCTGTACCAGGCAAACGCCTGCGGCTTGTCCTGTGCTACGCCTTGGCCCGTGTCGTAGACGACGCCGAGATTATACTGTGCATTGAGGTATCCTTGTGCCGCAGACTTCTTGTACCAGGCAATGGCCTGGCCTTTGTCGGCGGTAACGCCTTCGCCCTGATCGTACATGGTGCCGACATTGAATTGCGCTACGGCATTGCCCTGATCGGCGGCCTTCTTGTACCATCCGAGGGCGAGCGTCAGGTTCTTTTTGACGCCATTGCCCTCCTCATACATTTGTCCGAGTTTCAGCTGTGCGGCGGCATTGCCCTTGTTCGCCAGGGGCCGCCAGTAATCCAGGCCCGATTTGATATCGCCGCGATCGTAGCCGTTTCGTCCGACATCGGCTTGTGCGGCTCCCATTGACGCCAGTGCGAAGAGCAAAACTGCTGCCGCCTTCTTCCAGTTCACAATCTACCTCTCACTCGAAATCGGTTGAATAACATGTCGAGCGCTTCGCGACCGCTAGGGCACGAGCACCATCAGCAAATGAAATAGGAGCCAGCCCGTGCTTTTTTTGCTGGCAGCCCCTTGTCCCAGCGGTCCGAGATCCTTGATCGGGCCGTCGCCATTGGCTTCCATATAGCTGAGTCCGTGCTGCGCTTCCGGCAATCCGTTGGCCGCTGCCTTGTTGAACCAGTCGGCAGCGGTCTTGGAGTCCTTTGGCACGCCATAGCCGTTATAATACAGATATCCAAGACCGTATTCCGCCCGAGCATCGCCCTGATCGGCTGCTTTGCGAAACAGAGCGGCCGTTTGGCCATAGTCCTTGGGAACACCCGCGCCCTGATAATAAAGGTAGGCGAGGGCATATTCGCCCTGTGGATTGTTCTGGTCGGCCGCCTTGCGGTACCAGCTAGCGGCGGTCGATTTGTCAGCCTTTGTCCCCTGACCGTTTTCGTACATGTAGCCGAGCGCATATTGCGCATCGGCATGACCCTGGCTTGCCGCCTTCTGGTACCAGTCAAAGGCTTTGCCATAGTCCCTGCCAACGCCGCGGCCGCCGGCATACATGTAGGCGAGGGCATATTGGCCCTGTGCGTCGCCTTGTTCGGCGGCCTTGCGATACCATCTCACCGCGCTGTCATCGTCAGCCTTCACGCCCTGACCGTTTTCGTACATGTAGCCGAGCGCATATTGCGCATCGGGGCGGCCCTGATCGGCAGCTTTGCGATACCATTGCAGCGCCTGCCTGTAGTCTCGGGCGACGCCTATCCCGTTCGCAAGACTGTAACCAACGGCGTATTGGGCGTCGGCGCGGCCTTTTATCGCCGCTTTCATATACCAGGAATAGGCTTCGGCATCGTTCCGTGTCACACCCTTGCCGTTGGCGTAGGCATAGCCGACTGCATACAGACCCTGCGCAACTCCTTGATTGCCGGCCTTTTTGTACCAAGCGACAGCCTGTTCCTGGTCTTCTTCGGCGCCTTGACCGTTGTCGTACATGTAGCCGATTGCGTATTCGGCGTCGGGCCGACCTTGGTCAGCCGCCTTGCGATACCAGCCGAGTGCGATCGCCTCGTCCTGATGCACCCCGAGGCCATTAGCATACATGTAGCCGAGCGCATATTGCGCCTGCGCCTGTCCCTGGGAGGCGGATTTTTGATACCAGGCGACGGCGTCTTCATCACTGACGGCCATGCCGCGGCCATTGGCATAGGAATAGCCGATGGCATATTGGGCATCGGCATTGCCAGCCTGCGCCGCCCTTAGATACCAGTCGTTTGCCTGCTTCAGATCGGTATCGACGCCGCGGCCGCTGGCATACATGTAGGCGAGTGCATATTGGGCCTGCGCATTGCCTTGCTCAGCCGATTTCCGATACCAATCGACGGCCTGAGCGTCATCCTGTTCCACGCCCTGACCGTTGGCGTAACGGTAGCCGAGACCATATTGGGCGGCCGGATTTCCCTGTTTTGCGAATTCCACCCAGTATTTCAGGTCGATTGTCGTATTGGCGGGTCCTGGGGCTGGGTCCTCGGCGTGAGCAAGCCAGGGCAGCGAAAGAGCGAGCGCCAATCCCAATGCATAGCTCTTTGTCCTCAAGGCTTCAGTCTCCCACCTGCGTCCCAGACCGCAATCGATCTGAACAATATGGCGATGTCTTGGTCAAGGATCGCAGAAACCCAAATGGCGGTGGATTTAATGCCCGCTGGCGGATGCGATCGCTATACCGGAAGCACGTCGTAGAGGCGGAAGATCCATGTGATCTGATAGATCAGGCCGACGATCACGAATGCCGCCTGGAAGCGCCGGTTAGCGGTGATCGAGGCGATGATGCAAAGGATGACATAGACGACATTGCGTATCGGATATTCCCAGCCGAGCGACCGGAAATAGGCTTCCCCCTTCAGCAATGTGTCGATGAGGTCTACCGCGTAGGTCACGGCGAGCAGGCCGAAGAACCAATGGCGGCGAGAGATGAAATATTCCTCGAAGCCGCCATAATCCTCGACCGACGGCGGATTGAGCAATACGCAGAGGAAATAGAAGAGGCAGCAGAAGCAGATGAGGAAGAGGTAGACGCCGAAATTGATCTGCGCAACGGATTGCAGCCGGTACTCCCACCACCAGAAATGGATGATGAACAGGAACATGGACAATACCCAGCCGATATGGACGGGGTAGATCTTGTTCTTGCCCGGTGCCTGCACGAAACCGGCAAGCCGGGTCAGAAGCTGAGCCAGCGAAAGGCCGATCACCATGCTCATGACCGTCCTGATATAGACGTAGACTTCCGGTGTGTGCGTGGAATCCATCGCGTCACCTCTCCTCGGGTACGGCCTTCGGCAAGCCGTTTTCATCGAGCGCGACCATGATGAAGGTCGCAGCCGTCACTTTCTCCAGGCTGTTATAACGGGCGCGGTGCGCCCATGCTTCGACGCTCAGGGTGATCGAGGTGCGGCCGACGCGTTCGACATCGGTGAAGACGCTCAGCGTATCGCCGATCTTGACCGGCAGTTCGAACGCCATCTCCTTGACCGCGGCCGTGACCACGCGGCCGCGCGCCCGCTCGGCGGCGCGGATGCCGCTTGCCAAGTCCATCTGCGCCATGACCCAGCCGCCAAAGATATCGCCGGCAGGATTGGCGTCGGCGGGCATGGCAAGCGTGCGCAATGTCAGCTCGCCTCTTGGTTTGACGCTGTCATTCATTCATCTGCTCCTGTTCACGGTCGATTCCGACAATCAGCCTATGCAATCCTGCCGCGATGGAAAAGCCATACCCGCATTTCAATGGAGGACTCCTGTGGGTGTTTTGCTTCAAGCCACTATGCGGTGACGTGGCGCCTGCGTGAAACACCGAGATCACCCTGTGGTAAGCTTTCGTTCACCCTTCCCATTTAGGGTTTGTAATCATTGCCGACCGTGGCTGGGGCAGCGGATCAGGATTATGGCCATTTTACCCATTCTACGGCGGGTCGCGCTGCCATTGCTATTGTCGTCGGCGCTGGTCGCCTGTACGGCCGACAGTCTCGTGCCGCCGTCCGGCATCGACAGTTCCTCGCGTGTCGGGTCCATCAAGCCGCATCGCAGTATGCCGCAGCGCCAATTTGCCTATCAAGGGGTACAAGATCCGGTCGTTTCCGCATCGAGCAACTACAAGAGCGGCGGTCCCCTTCGTTCCAACGGCACTGGCGAGGCTGTGACCACCACGGATGTCGAAGCCGGCTTAGCACAGCAGTCGGATATTCCCTCTCAGGGCGTCAACATGGATGCCGAGCTTGGGGTCGGGCCGAGCGAAGAGGCGCAATCCGCCTCGGTGGTGGGATTGGCGCAGGAAGAGCAGCAGAACATTGCGGAAGGTCAGTCC
Source organism: Rhizobium tropici CIAT 899 (assembly GCF_000330885.1). NCBI lineage: Bacteria > Pseudomonadati > Pseudomonadota > Alphaproteobacteria > Hyphomicrobiales > Rhizobiaceae > Martinezella > Martinezella tropici. The sequence continues at coordinate 2,108,168 of NC_020059.1, read as the reverse complement.
GACCAGCCCGTGGTCGATGGCATCGGCACCGATGCGCCGGTACAGACCAACCGGTCGATTATTCAGCGGCCGGCGGCACAGGCCGAACTCAACCAGTCGCGGATACCGAGGCAGCTGCCGGGAACGCAGGTCGCGATGCTGCCGCGTGTCGAAAATCCGATACCGCGCCTCGATCAGCAGTTCGAAGCGCCGCAATCGACGCCGGGCATGATGCCGCCTTCTGAAATCGCCTGCCGTCGGGAATTGCAGCGCATGGGCGTCGTCTATACCGACAAGCCGGCGATCTTGAACGGTCCTGCATGTCAGGTTCCCTATCCGGTTTCGCTCAGCGGCCTCTCAGGCAATATCGCGGTGCGGCCCGCCGTCACGTTGAATTGCCAGGTGACGCTCGCCTTTGCAAAATGGGTGAAGAACGAACTGGCGCCGGCGGCACGCACCCGCTACTGGACCGGCATCGGCACGATCGTACCGCTCGGCGGCTATTCCTGCCGGCGGATGAACAATAGCCGGCAACGCTATAATCCGATGTCGGAGCATGCGCATGGCAATGCGATCGATGTCGGCACCTTCGTCCTGAAGAATGGCCACGTGATCGACGTGCGGAAGAAGGGCTTGTTCTCCTTCCGGGAAGGACGGTTGCTCAAGGCGGTGCGCAGCGATAGCTGCCGCTATTTCGATACCGTGCTCGGCCCCGGCAGCAATCCGGAGCACTGGAACCACTTCCATTTCGACCTCAGGGACCGTCAAGGCGGCCGGCGCTATTGCAGCCTTTGATTGGCCTTTTGCCGGGACAGCATCCGCCCTTGCCAAACGCGAAAGCTGATTTACCTTTCGGCGGAATCGCGCTCAACTGCGTGAGCTAAATGGCAGGGAGGGGTTCATGGAAGACATACCGAGACGAAAGAGAAGCCTGGGAAGAGCGCTCCTTGCCGCCCTGATTGCCATCATTATCGTCATCGGCGGCCGCTGGTATGCTTATGTCGCCTATGCCGATGATCCCTTCGATGAAGTCGGTATCGGTCTCAACTCCATGATGCCTGGACCTATTCGCGACAAGGGTTGCGCGATGCTGAAGGCGCGGTTCGAACACAAGACGTTGCCGCCGGCGGGTTGCGGCGTGAACGGTAATTGGTAAGTTTTTCAGATCCCAAGCTGGCAAAAAAGAAAAAAGCCGGCGGAGCCGGCTTGAGCGGAGCATGGCAACGACGGGGGATCCTTGCCAGTTCCAGAAAAGAACTTCATTTTGCAATGATGCTGCACGCAATATGAATGCAAAGCAATAAATCGGCCAATACAGCAGGCGCTGACGGTGTCGCCAAGAGGCGTTAGGCGGAGTTGCGACAAACGTTGCTCACCTAAGGAGCTATATGCCCGACGAAGGTCACGATTTGATGACAGCTTATTTACCCTGGGCGAACGCTGTGTTCCGCTACCGTGGGGTGGTCAAAGGTTAGAACCGGTTATATAGCGGGCAAACGCCGCGAAATTCATCACAAAAGCCGGACTTTGCCTCGCTATGGCTCCGATCATTTCCATAAGTAATCTGACCAAAACCTACTCCAACGGGTTTCAGGCGCTGAAAGGTGTCAGTCTCGATATCGAGCGAGGGGAAATCCTGGCGCTGCTGGGGCCGAACGGTGCCGGCAAGACAACACTGATTTCCATCGTCTGCGGGATTGCCAACCCGAGCGGTGGGTCTGTGACCGTCGGCGGTTATGACGTCGTGCGCGATTTCCGCGCCACGCGCAGCCTGATCGGCCTCGTGCCGCAGGAATTGACGACCGATCAGTTCGAAACCGTCTGGAATACAGTCAGCTTTTCGCGCGGGCTTCACGGCAAGAGGCCGAACCCCGAATATATCGAGAAGATACTGCGCGATCTTTCGCTGTGGGAGAAGAAGGACAACACGCTTCGCCAGCTTTCCGGCGGCATGAAGCGGCGCGTGCTTATCGCCAAGGCCCTCTCGCACGAACCGGAGATCCTGTTTCTCGATGAGCCCACGGCCGGTGTCGACGTGGCATTGCGCAAGGACATGTGGCATGTGGTCGAGCGCTTGCGCGTATCCGGCGTCACGATCATTCTCACAACGCATTACATCGAAGAGGCCGAAGAAGCGGCCGATCGCGTCGGGGTCATCAATGGTGGCGAGCTGCTGCTGGTGGAGGAGAAGAGGGCGCTCATGGCCAAGCTCGGCCGCAAGCAACTGATCCTCGATTTGAACGAGCCGATCGAGGCTGTACCCCAGTCCCTCGATGGGAACGGGCTTTCGCTTGGGCCGAACGGCCTGACGCTGATCTATGATTTCGACGCTCAGCACGAGCAGTCGAGCATTGCGGCGCTGCTGTCGAAACTCGGTGCCGAGGGAATTCATTTCAAGGATCTCTCGACGCGCCAAAGCTCGCTCGAGGATATTTTCGTCTCGCTGGTGGAGGCAGGCAAATGAACTTCGAAGCGGTCAAATCCATCTACGCCTTCGAAATGGCCCGTACGCGCCGCACGCTGCTGCAGAGCGTCGTTTCGCCGGTCATTTCCACATCGCTCTATTTCATCGTCTTCGGCGCGGCGATCGGTTCGCGCATCAATCTGGTCGAGGGCGTCTCCTACGGAGCATTCATCACGCCCGGCCTGATCATGCTGACCTTGCTCGGCCAGTGCATCAGCAACGGCTCCTTCGGCATCTATTTCCCGAAATTCACCGGTACGATCTACGAGGTGCTGTCGGCGCCTGTCGCCATGACGGAAATCGTGCTCGGCTATGTCGGTGCGGCTGCCACCAAGGGGATGCTGATCGGCCTGATTATCCTCGCCACGGCAAGTTTCTTCGTCGATATCAGGATCGAGCATCCTTTCATGATGATCCTGTTCTTCGTGCTGACGGCCGTCACCTTCAGCCTATTCGGCTTCATGATCGGCATATGGGCCGGGAATTTCGAACAGCTGAACCTGATCCCGATGCTGGTCGTGCCGCCGCTCACCTTCCTTGGCGGCAGCTTCTATTCGATCAACATGCTGCCGCCCTTCTGGCAGGCGGTCAGCCACCTCAATCCCGTCCTCTATCTGGTCAGCGGCTTCCGCTGGAGCTTCTATGGCATTGCCGATGTCAATCCGGTGCTGAGCCTTGCCATGATCACGCTCTTCCTTGTCGTCTGTCTGGTGATCCTCGGATGGATTTTCCGGACAGGATATCGCTTGAGAAATTGATGGCGATGCCGGGCTGGCGGGACTAAGAAGGCCTGCGGCTTTTGCAGCCGCAACAAAATGGTCCAGGAAAGCATTCAATGTCGCAGGCTCATCTCACCCCCCCGCTGTCCCAGGCACTTTCCCGGCTCGATCAACTGACCAATTGGGAACGCAAGCCGCGGGGAGAGATGCGGGTCGGTCTTGAGCCGATGCTCGATCTCATGCAACGCCTGGGCAATCCGCATCGGAGTTTCCGCGCGATCCACGTCGCGGGCACCAAGGGTAAAGGATCGGTATCGGCGCTCCTCGAAGCCGGATTGCTGCGGGCAGGCTGGCGGGTCGGACGTTACGGATCGCCACATGTGGACCGCGTGAATGAGCGTGTCAGCATTCTCGGCCAGGAGGTCGAGGACGATGCACTGGCGACGGCGATCATGCAGGTTCTGGATGGCTATGAGGACGCGAAACAGGCCGCAACCGCTGCCGAGGACGCAACCTGGTTCGACGTGATAACGGCTGCCGCTTTCGTCGTTTTCAGGGATGCCGGTTTGAGCTGGGTTGTGGTCGAGGTCGGGCTTGGCGGCAGGCTGGATTCGACGAATGTGGTCTTCGGCGAAGTCGCGATCGTCACGAATATCGGCCTTGAGCACACGGAGATTCTGGGAAGCACGCGCGCGGCGATCGCGCGGGAGAAGGTCGGCATATTGAAGCCCGGCGCGACGCTTGTGACGACGCTTGCCGCCGCCGACGTCGCAGGACAGGTGTTGCAGCAGCGCGCCGATGAGCTGGGCTGCAAGGTCCTGCGAACCGACCTTCCCGAGGACGCAACGATTGCGGAGACGAATATCGCCCTGGTCGGAGTGGTGTTCGATCATCTGGGACGGCAGGGTGAGAGTGTGCGGGAGGGAGGCGCAAAGGGTCAGCCGATCGGTGCACGGCTGCTCGAAAAAGCTGTTATCGACAAGGCGCGTCTGCCGGGACGGATGGAGCGTTTCGACGTCTCTCTGCCGCCTGCATTGGCAAAGGGGCGGCAAAGCCTGCCCGTCATCATGGATGGCGCGCATGTGCCGTTCAATATCGAGGCTGTGTTGCGCGATATTACGCGCTCCTCCTCGGTCAGCGGCGAATGTGTTGCCATCGTCGCACTGGCATCCGACAAGGACGCGCCCGGTTTCTTGAATGTGCTCTCGCGATATGTGGCCTATGCGGTCTTTACGGAAGCGTCCGGATCGGGTCGCGCTCATGCTGCGATCGAGCTGGAAGCGTTGGGAAGGTCCGTGGGTGTGAATTGCGAAGCCGAGCCCGACCCGCACAGGGCGCTGGATCGGGCGATGGTGAAAGCCGCCGAGCGCGGCGGCTGGATGCTTGTTACCGGTTCGCTCTATCTTGTCGGGGCGCTGCGTGGCGCCGTCCTCAGAAATGCCCAATGACGACGAACATAGAGATCAGGCCCGCGCTCGCCGGTGATGTTGCTGACATCGCCAGGCTGCATCGCGCGATCTGGTGCGATACCTATCGCGATCTGGCGCCTATCGAAGTCTATCGGGTCCTTGATGAAGATTACCGTCGCGCGCGATGGGCCGATATGCTGGCCACTCCGCGTCGGGATCAGCGTGTGTTCCTGGCTGAACAAGGTGCGCGACTTGTCGGCATCGGCGCGATTGCAGCGCCGTCCGAGGCGGCATTCGAGGGGCGCGGTGAGATAAAATCGCTCTATATCGATCCCTCCATCAAGCGTCAGGGACTTGGCCGCTGGCTCATGCGGACAATGATGGAAGAGTTTGCTGCCATGGGATATTCGGGCGCCGCGCTCGGCGTTGTCGTCGGTAACGAGCCGGCGATCGCCTTCTATCGCGCCCTTGGAGGGCGGTTGATCGGCCGTTACACCGATCCGGGACCTGTCTGGCGATCCGACAATCTCATTTTCGCATGGGACGATCTGTCTCTTCCAAGCTGAGCGCCCCATGCGAGCGCTGGACGTGATTGCCTTTTCACGCCAGTGCCTTCCTGCGTGGTGCGATGGTCATGGCCATGACACCTGCCACGACACAGACAAGACCGATGGCTGCCGTCGGGGATAGAGGCTCGCCGAGGAAGGTAACGCCGATGCCGACGCCGATCGGGACGCGAAGATAGGCCTGCGCCGTCGTGCCGACCGAGCCGAGGGTCTGGATAAGTCGAAAATAGATGCTGAAGGCAAGCGCGGTGGAGACGACCGACAGGCCGAGCAGTGCCAGGATCGAGGCTGTCGATGGCGCAATCTGCCAGGGGTGTTCGACAATCAAGCTCGCCGGGATCAGGAGGGCAGCACCGCAAAGCAACGAGCCGGCTGCGGGCATCATCGGGTCCAGTCCCTTGAAATTGCGGCCGAACAAGGCGGCACAGGCATAGCAGATAGAGGCGGCGACAACGGAAAGCTGCGGCAGCAATTGGCGACCCATTCCATGTAGTGCATCGAGGCCGATGATCAGGCAGATGCCCGCCATTCCGGCAATCACGCCAAATAGCTTGCGTCCCGTCAACGGCTCGCTGCGCAACAGGAAGGCGGAAATCAGGAAGGCGAAAATCGGTGTCGTGGAATTCAATATGGTCGCCAAACCGGCATCGACGGTCTGTTCCGCCCAGGCGATCAACGTGAAGGGAATGGCACTGTTGAGGCAGGATTGAATGAGGAAACGCTTCCATGTGGCGGCGTCTCTCGGCAGGCTCAGCCCGCGCCAGCGGATGATGGCGAGAAGGACAAGACCGGCGATCAGGGTTCGCGCGGCAATCAGCGTGATCGGCGGAATGGTTGCCACGCCGATGCGGATGAAGGTGTAAGAGGCGCCCCAGCAGGTCGCGAGTGCAAGGAGAAGCAGCAGTTCGGTCGTCAGGTTGGGTCTTGCCGGCGTCATCGTTTTTCACTCTTATAAGGTTTGGACATGCCATCTTTTAGAGTGAAGAGGCCGGCGAATGCTTCGCTCCCAACCGAACTATCGCATGCGGTGGTTCATCAGTCCCGCAGTCGAAGCTCGTCCGTCTGCATCTGCATGGACCCCAGGGTTTCGAGAAAGCTCATGCCGAGCAGGCTCTGATCGAGCCTGCCTGCTTCGGCCACGCTCGCTTGGACATCCCTGCGCTTGATCGGGCCGATTGCCACCGAGCCGAGTTCAACGGGAGCCGCTCTGGCGCGGCCGTTGGCGGTCAGTACCGTCTGCGAATAGGTGAGGTTTTCCGGAGTGATACCGACGCGCTCGGCGTCTTCCTGCGACAGGGCGATGGTGCTGGCGCCGGTGTCGATCAGCATGTCGATCGGTTGGCCGTTGATCATGACCTTCGCTTCGAAATGCCCGTTCGAACGTTTGTGAAGGATGACCTCCTGACCGCCTTCGCTCGTCGTAACGACGACGGCATGGCCGGGCATCAGGCCGGCAAAGAGGCGGTTGCCGACCTGTTCGGCATCGCGGCGATAGATATAGGCGGTCGCAAGCGCCATGATGATGACGAACCAGATGAGAAGATTGCGGATCGATTGGCTGACCGTATGCCGGCTAGCCCAGACGGCGGCGCTCATCATCAGGGCGATCGGTACGAGATAGACGACACGCGCGAAGTCGTCATTGCGCATGCCGAAGGTGGAGCCGGTATTATTGTTGAAGATGAGCAGTGCGAGGCCGATGCCGAGAATGACGAGAACGATGTTCAGGCGGTTCATACGACACTGCGCTCCCGTGCCATCCTTTGGCGGCGGGTCTCCCGGCGCGGCTTGCGTTCGACCTTGGTCAGGCGCTCCGGAAGCATTTCCATGATCTGACGGCGCTCGTCGTCGCTATAGCTCATCCATGCGCCGATTTCAGCAGATGTGCGGCCGCAGCCGAAGCAATAGCCGGTGTTCTGATCAATGGAGCAGACGAGGATGCAGGGTGTCAGCATGGGATCATATATCGATGCTTCAAACGCACATGGCAAGGGTGCAGAGCGACGCGATCTCGCAAATCTGCTGGGTCGCGCCGATCGTATCGCCCGTATGGCCGGTCAATTTCTGGCGGACATATCTTGTGGCAAGAAATGCCGCGACGCTTGTCGCAAGAAGGCAGCCAACCAGCGCCCGAATGCCCATGGCAGGGCCGACGAGCAGTACTGCAAGGCCAAGTGTCGCAAGCAGCGCCAGTTGCATGGCGTCGCCATCTGGCTTGCCCGCTGATGCCGCGATCCCATCCGGTTTGGCTGGTGGCAGGGCGTACCAATGCCAGACCATGGCGCCGCGGCTCAAGACGGCCGCGGCGAGGATTGCGACCGCGCCGTCCTCAGGCGGGAGATGCCGCGCGATGGCGGCAAGTGCCGCCGCCCGCAATCCGAAGGACAGTATCAACGCTGCCGCCCCGTACGTCCCGATACGGCTATCCTTCATGATTTCGAGTGCGCGCTCGCGGTCCTTGCCGCCACCCAATCCGTCTGCCGTGTCGCTGAGCCCGTCTTCATGGAGGGCGCCGGTCAGGAGCGTGTGCACGGCAAGCGCCAGCAATGCGGCCATCAACGGATCGGCGTTGAGGGCAAGCAGCACGCTGAAGGTCAGTGCAGAGGGCAGGGCGATCAGCAGGCCGGCGACAGGAAAAGCGCGTGAAACACGCGAGAGCTTGCCGTCATCGCCTTCGAAGAAGGACGACGGCACGGGAATGCGGCTCAAGAAAGCGACGGAGCGCGCGATGTCACGCATATATTCCCGCATTTCTTCCTCTCCCCGCCATACGCGCGACAGCATCGGGCGCTTTTGGAGTTGTTCACGCCGATTCCCAGGATTAATAGAGTCGCACGCAAAGAACCCGATTTGAGACTAAAAGACAAGGAACGCATTCATGAGCGTCAGCGGCCTCCCATTCGACGATTTCCGCGCATTGCTGCGCGACCTTCCAGGCCCGGATGCCCGGGCGCTCGTGGCCGCGCGCGAACGTGATGCACAGCTCACCAAGCCGCCGGGCGCGCTTGGAAGACTGGAGGAAATCGCTTTCTGGCTGGCGGCCTGGACTGGACGTTCGCCTGCAGTGACCCGGCCTCTGGTGGCGATCTTTGCCGGAAATCATGGTGTCACCAAGCAGGGGATCACCCCGTTTCCGCCTTCGGTGACGCAGCAGATGGTGGAAAATTTCGCAGCCGGCGGCGCAGCCATCAACCAGATCTGTGTTGCCTACGATCTCGGCCTCAAGGTCTTCGATCTCGCGCTCGAGTTCCCGACCGGGGACATCACCGAAGAACCGGCATTGAGCGAACGCGACTGCGCTGCCACGATGGCCTTCGGCATGGAGGCGATTGCCGGCGGTACGGATCTTCTCTGCATTGGCGAGATGGGCATCGGCAATACCACGATCGCCGCGGCCATTCATTACGCGCTCTATGGCGGCAAGGCCGAAGACTGGGTTGGCCCAGGCACCGGCTCGGAAGGTGAGATGCTGAAGCGCAAGATCGCTGCCGTCGAGAAGGCGGTCGCGCTCCATCGCGATCATCTCAACGATCCGCTGGAAATCCTGCGCCGCCTCGGTGGCCGCGAGATCGCCGCCATGGCCGGCGCCATCCTCGCGGCGCGCATGGAGCGTATCCCTGTTATCATCGACGGCTATGTCGCGACGGCCGCCGCCTCTATTCTCAAGGCTGCCAATCCCTCTGCCCTCGATCATTGCCTGATCGGGCATGTCTCGGCCGAGCCGGGTCATCTCCGTTCGATCGAAAAGCTCGGCAAGACGCCGCTTCTGGCGCTCGGCATGCGGCTTGGCGAAGGTACGGGGGCGGCATTGGCCGCGGGTATCGTCAAGGCTGCGGCAGCCTGCCATTCGGGCATGGCGACGTTCGAAAGCGCGGGGGTTACGAACAAGCACTGAAAAACCGAGCGGCGAAACGTTGAAATAAACGTTTCGCCGCTCAGTTTCCTGTAGATGGTCGGTTTTCCGTCATAAAACTGCAATGAATTTCGAGGCGGCGAGAGCTGTCGCCTTGCTTCGCCCACGGTGAGGCGGTATTCGCAAGGCATCCAGATTGCAACCGGGACAATACGGCGGAGCGCGAATGGCTGAGTTTTCAAAATCAGCGGTCAATAAGGAGACCGGGATTCGGCACTTTTTCGCCGCCGCCGGCTATTCCTGGGGCGGTTTTCAGCGGCTGTTGCAGGAATCGGCTTTTCGCCAGGAGCTCCTTTTTGCCGGAGTGGGACTGATCCTGTTGATCGCCGTCGGTGCGACCATCGGTGAGATCGTCATTGCCATGGTGTTGTTCCTCGCCGTCTTCGCAGTCGAGGCCATGAATACGGCGGTGGAAGAGGTGATCGACCGGATATCGCCGGAGATTTCCAACGTCGGCAAGCACGCCAAGGATCTCGGCTCCTTTGCCGTTCTCTGCATGCTGGTCGCGTCCGGTATCTACATGCTTTACGTCATCGGCAGCCATCTGCTATTCCGCTAACAATCAGAGTCCATGCTTCGTTTAAGCGAAGCTCTTCTTTCGCCGCTCGGCTAGCGGGGCATCCTCGACCGCCGGCAGGCTTTGCAGCACGCGCTTGGGCGGTAGGATGGCGATGACTTCCGTGCCTTCCCGCAGCTTGGATTTCAGCATGAACTGGCCGTCATGCTTGGCGAGAATGGCCTGTACGATCGGCAGCCCGAGGCCCGTACCTTGTTCGGCACTCTTGATGGCGATAGAGCCCTGGCCGAAGGCCGACAGCACAATCGGGATCTCTTCTTCGGGAATGCCCGGACCGTTGTCCTTGATCGCGACATATTCGCCGCCACCGGCCGTCCAGCCAACCTTGACACTGATCTCGCCGCCTTGCGGCGTGAATTTCACTGCATTCGACAAGAGGTTGAGGATCACCTGGCGCATCGATTTCTCATCGGCCCAGACGGAAGGCAGCTGCGCTTCGAATTGCGATGAGATCGAAATATTCTTGGCGCGGGCACGCAACTGCACCATGCCGATGCAATCCTCGGCAATATCGAGGAGAGAAATTGCTTCTTCGTTCAGCTCGTATTTGCCGGCCTCGATACGAGAGAGGTCGAGGATTTCGTTGATCAGGTTGAGCAGGTGCTGGCCGGATCGATGGATGTCACTGGTGTATTCGCGATAGGTCGGATTGTTGAGCGGCCCCATGACCTCCGCCGACATGACTTCGGAAAAGCCAAGGATCGCATTCAGCGGCGTTCTAAGCTCGTGCGACATGGAAGCAAGAAAGCGCGATTTGGCGAGATTTGCTTCTTCGGCACGCCGACGGGCCTCGTCGGACATTGATTTCGCGACTTCGAGTTCGGCGATCAGATCGTCCTTCTCCGATTGGAAAGAGAGAATCTTCAGGTTCGACTGATACATGCGGTTGGTGATGAAGCTGAAGAATATCACGGCAACCGCAATGGCTGCGGTGAGGGCGATATCGGAAGGCCTTCGCGTCAGAATGGCTGCCACGGTAAGCGCCACGGTCGCCGGTGCGAAGGAAAACGGAACAGCTCGTGGCAGCATGAAGCTGGACATGGCCGTAATGCAGATTGCCGCTAGCAGGGTCGTGCCCTTGTAGAAGGCGAAACTGTCGCCGCCGCAGGTCGCGCAATTTTGCATCGCAAAGAGAGCCCAACAGAAGCCGACGAGCAATTGCCCCAGCAAAAGCAGCTGTCGCCACTTTCTGGCGCTTTCGGCTGACATTTCCTGCTTCTTGGCGCGTCGTCCGATCAGCATGTTGATGGCATGCGCCGTGAGGATCGGAATGGTCCAGAAGAGAATGCCGGCATCACGCGTCAGGTAGACGCCGAGAACGGCAACCACGATGACGAAGATCGGCACGACGGCGGCACTCTGCCGCAAGGTGTCGATATGCATCATCATCAGTTCGCGGTCGAAATTACGGCTATGGCCGCTTTGCAGGCGCTCGCGCGTTTGCCGCACGGCCTTCGACACAGCCCGGTTACGGTGACTGCGCGATCGGTCGACAATGTTTTTATCTGTCGATGTGCTGACGCCGTTGCTCATGGTTACATTGAAACTTAGCCTGCCTGAAGCTACACCCTAGCGTTTAAATCTTAAGAAGATGCTGCGCCGAAATGATTTGTTTGCCATCTTCGCCAAGGATTTGTTCTTAAAGGAGGCAACAACGTGATGCGGTCGGGCCGCCTGTTTCGTGACGGCGTGGTCACTTTCGCGCTGCTTGCTATTCTTGCATTATTCGCGTTGAAGATGAACAATCGACCGGAAATCGTTCAAAACGGCAGCTTTTATGTCATTGACGGCGACACGCTTTCCGCCGGTGGCGAACGCTTGAGACTGAAAGGGATCGATGCTCCCGAATATCGGCAGCGCTGCCAACGCAATGGCGCGGATTGGGCCTGCGGCGAAGAAGCACGCAAGGCGCTTGCCACAATGATTAAGACCGGAGCGCCCGAATGTCGGGGACGGGAGAGAGATCGCTATGGTCGCCTGTTGGTGACGTGTGTCGCCGGCGATGCCGATATCAACGCCGCGATGGTGCGCAGTGGCATGGCGGTTTCTTATGGCGGCTATGCAAGCGAAGAGCGGAGCGCACGGCAGGCGAAGGCTGGGCTTTGGGCCAGTGATTTCGAGAGGCCGAGCAACTATCGGCGCGAGGAGCGTATGGCCCATGACAATGACCCGATTGCCGGATGGCTCGGCTATTTGCGCCAGCTTGTCGGTTGGAGCGCTCCATGAAGCAGGAGAGCGAATTGCAAATCCTGCGCTCGGCGATTGCGGCCTGCCGTCTCTGTCGGGATGCACCGGCAAAGGGCGAAGCGGATCGCCTGCCGCATGAGCCGCGTCCGGTTGCGACACTATCATCGACTGCACGGATACTTATCGCAGGGCAGGCGCCAGGATTGCGCGTTCACGAGAGCGGTCTGCCGTTCAACGATGCCTCGGGTGATCGTTTGCGTCACTGGCTCGCCGTAGATCGCGAGAGTTTCTACAATCCGGATCATTTCGCTATAATGGGCATGGGCTTCTGCTTTCCAGGCTATGACAAGACTGGAAGCGATCTGCCGCCGCGCAAGGAGTGCGCGCCTTTATGGCGGCAGCGGGCAATGGATGCGATGCCGCAGATCGAATTGATCGTGACAATCGGTCAATATGCGCAGGCTTGGCATCTTGGGGCGGAGCGCATGGGTTCGATGACCGAGACGGTCGCGCAGTGGCGGCGTTATCTTCTAACCAACCGGTCGCCGTCCGTCCTGCCATTGCCGCATCCAAGTTGGCGCAACAGCGGCTGGCTGAAACGTAACCCGTGGTTCGAGGCCGAGTTGCTTCCCGTGTTACAACAACGTGTGAAAAGCCTGCTTCCTTGAGAAAAAGTTTCTTTTCTTTCGCTAAAAACAAGCTATAGAGAGAATATAATTCGAAGGGATGCTTAAAATGGACCGCCTAGACCGCAAAATCCTGCGCCTGTTGCAGGAGGATTCCACTCTGGCCGTAGCCGATCTTGCCAAGAAGGTCGGTCTCTCGACGACGCCCTGCTGGCGCCGCATCCAGAAGATGGAAGAGGATGGCGTCATTCGCCGCCGCGTGGCCTTGCTCGATCCGGAAAAGGTCAACACGAAGGTCACGGTTTTTGTTTCGATCCGCACCAATAGCCACTCCATCGAATGGCTGAAGCGCTTCTCAGAAGTGATCGCCGATTTCCCGGAAGTGGTCGAATTCTATCGCATGAGCGGTGACGTGGACTATCTGCTGCGTGTCGTCGTCCCGGATATCGCCGCTTACGATGCCTTCTACAAGCGCATGATCGCCAAGATCGAAATCCGCGATGTCTCCTCGGCTTTCGCGATGGAGCAGATCAAGTATTCGACGGAACTGCCGCTCGATTACATGCTGCTGGAAAATGCCAGGTCCAACGAGGACTGATATGGACTGAGCGCCGCTCTGATGAGGCGCTCAGCAGAAGCTGTTGATTTTCCGGCAGCCTTTTACTTCTTGTCCAGGCGCGCGAGCAGCGAGGAGGTATCCCAGCGATTGCCTCCCATCGCCTGGACGTCGCCGTAGAACTGGTCGACGAGGGCCGTGAGCGGCAGCTTGGCCTGATTGCGGCGGGCCTCCTCGAGCACGATGCCGAGATCCTTGCGCATCCAGTCGACCGCAAAGCCGAAATCATATTTACCGGCATTCATGGTCTTGTGGCGGTTTTCCATTTGCCAGGAACCGGCGGCGCCCTTGGAAATGACCTCAACGACCTTTTCGATATCGAGCCCCGCCTGCTTGCCGAAATGGATGCCTTCGGCGAGTCCCTGGACGATGCCGGCAATGCAGATCTGGTTGATCATCTTGGTCAGTTGTCCCGCGCCGACAGCCCCCATCAGCCCGACCATGCGGGCATAGGCGTCGATGACGGGACGAGCCTTCTCGAACACGGCCTCGTCACCGCCACACATGACGGTCAAAACACCATTCTCTGCGCCGGCCTGTCCGCCGGAAACCGGGGCGTCGATGAAGGCAATGCCTTTTTCCTTGGCGGCTGCGTAGAGTTCGCGGGCGACTTCGGCACTTGCGGTGGTGTTGTCGATGAGGATGGAACCGGCCTTCATGCTTGAAAGGACGCCGTTCTCGCCCGTCGTCACCGAGCGAAGGTCGTCGTCATTGCCGACGCAGGTGAAGACGAAATCGGCGCCTGCGGCAGCCTGAGCTGGGGTAGGGGCAAACTTGCCGTCATATTGTTTGGCCCATGCCTCGGCTTTGGTAACGGTGCGGTTATAGACGGTGACATCATGTCCGCCCTTGACCTTCAGATGCCCCGCCATGGGGTAACCCATGACGCCCATGCCGATGAATGAGACCTTTGCCATTTCATAACTCCGTGACCGAATTTGTCTCGAAGGCTTAGCCGAAAGGTCGGAGGGACGAAAGACCGATTTGTCCGGTAACTTGTCACCATGGCATACGACGTGAAATCTGATTTCCAATTTTTGCATTTATCGGAATGGAATTTCGCCATCGTCGTGAATCTTCATAATTTTCTTTGTCGATATAATCTATGGATTTGCGATCTTTAAGCCATCGACAACGAGCCGGTGGCCGCGGAAGCGCCGAGGCCTCATGAAAAGGGATCTTCGATGATTTCGCGCAGACAGACACTCGGCCTTCTCGGTGCGACCGCGGTTGCCTTCGCTTTGCCTTCCGTTCGACAGTCACGTGCGGCCGCAGCGACGACGCTTCGGATCGGCTGGCAGAAGAACAGCGTATTGGCATTGGCAAAGCGTCAAAGGGCGTTGGAAAAGCGACTTTCCGATCGCGGCATATCCGTCGAATGGTCGGAATTCACATCCGGCCCGCCGCTGCTGGAAGCTCTTGGCGCCGGTGCTCTCGATTTCGGTGCGACGGGCGACGTGCCGCCGCTGTTTGCGCAGGCCGCCAATGGCAATCTGCTGTATGTCGGCATTTACACCGGCAGCCCCGAAAGCTCCGCCATTCTCGTGCGCAAGGATTCGCCGATCCAGACGCTTGCCGATCTCAAGGGAAAGAAGGTTGCCTTCAAGCGCGGTTCCAGCGCCCATAACGTCGCCGTCAAGGCGCTTCGCAAAGGTGGGCTGACGATCAACGATGTGCAGCCGCTCGATCTCACGCCGCCGGATGCGTCCGCCGCGTTCAAGACGGGCGCGATCGACGCCTGGTCGATCTGGGATCCCTATCTCGCCATTGCAGAGGCCGATCCGGATACCCGCATCCTTGCGACTGCGCGGGGCATCGTCGATTCCTTCAGCTATTTCCTGGCCAACGGCGATTTCACTAAGGATAATCCGCAGGTGATTATCGACGTCATCGACGAACTGGCCAAGGTGGGGGCGGCGGCGCAATCGGATTTGGACGGCACCGTTAAGGCCATGTCTGAAATCACCGGCGTGCCGGCCGAGGTGACGCGGGTGGTGCTGACGCGCCCCGGTGCGAATCTTGGCGGCGTCTCTACCATCACAGATGCGGCGATCGCCTATCAGCAGGGGCTGGCTGACGAGTTCTACAATCTTGGCATCGTTCCGAAGAAGCTGAACGTCACGGACATCGTCTGGCGGCCGAAGGCAAGCTGAGGCTGACAAGATCCGCGGATATTGCCCCCGCCCGAAACACTACGGGCGGGGCCGTTATCAGGAAAAATATTTCGCCAGATACAGGCGATTAGAAAATCTATATTGTCGATGTAATCGATAGTCTATGCCATTATCCGGATCGAACATCGGGAGTGGCTCCCGACCACGCGCATCCAGAAAGCAGGAAAGCTTCATGACCGCGACCGCAAAACCCATCGATTTTCTCTGGTTCATTCCGACCTCCGGCGACGGCACTTATCTGGGTACGGCCGATCTCAACCGTGGCCCGGAGATCGGCTATCTCCAGCAGATCGCGCAGGCGGTCGACCGACTTGGTTATACCGGCGTGTTGCTTCCGACGGGTGTGTCCTGCGAAGAGTCTTTCGTGACGGCCGCGGCGCTCTCGGCGCATACGCAGAAGCTGAAGTTCCTGGTCGCGATCCGTCCGGGCACGGCCTCGCCAGCCTACTATGCGCGCCTTGCCTCGACGCTCGATCGCGTCTCGAACGGTCGCGTGCTGCTGAACATCGTCGTTGGCGGCAGCCCGGCGGAACTCGCCGGTGACGGCATTCATCTGGAACACGATGAGCGCTACGCCCATGCCGATGAATTCTTCCATGTCTGGGAGGAGCTGTTGGAGACGGGATCGTCCACCTTCGAAGGCAAATATATCAAGGCGACGAATGCGCGGCTTGGATTGCCGCCGGTGCAGGCACCGCGCCCGCCGCTCTATTTCGGTGGATCTTCGGATGCCGGCATCGAATTCTCGGTTGGTCGCGTCGACAAGTATCTGACATGGGGCGAACCGCCGGCACTGGTGGCCGAAAAAATTGCAAAGGTGCGCGCAGCCGCTGCCAAGCGTGGGCGCGAGGTCAGCTTCGGCATTCGCCTTCACTTCATCGTTCGCGAGACGGACGAAGAGGCATGGGCTGCGGCCGACAAGCTGATCTCCAAGCTCGACGACGAGACGATCCGCGAAGCCCAGGAGCAATTCGTCAACCAGTCCGATTCTGTTGGCCAGAAGCGCATGGCGGCGCTGCATGGCGGCCGCCGCGACAAGCTCGAAGTTTCGCCGAATCTCTGGGCTGGCGTCGGCCTGGTCCGTGCTGGCGCCGGTACGGCACTTGTGGGATCGCCGAAGACAGTTGCTGCAAGGCTGCGGGAATATCAGGAGCTCGGCATCGAAACCGTGATCGGCTCGGGCTATCCGCATCTGGAGGAAGCTTATCGTGTGGCCGAACTGCTCTTCCCCGAGCTGGGATTGAAGCGCGACGAGCAGCGCGCCGGCTTCCGCAACGAATTCGGCGCCAAGCAGATTTTCGCGGGCGGCAGTCATGGCGGCAATCTCAAGGTCGTTTCCGGCTCGTAACGCCAGATCAAAGGGAGATCCCCATGTCGGCATTCGACACGTCCTTCGTCCGCGTGGTCTCGGAACGGCGCGCACGCCAGGCCAGGGTCGCGCGGCAAGGTATTTCGTTCCAGAGGTTTCTGCCGTTCCTGCTGCCGGTTGTCGTCATCGCGGCATGGCAGCTGGGCTCGTCGCTTGGATGGATCTCCACCCGCATCATGCCGTCGCCGGCGGCCGTCGTGGTCGCCTTCTGGCAGACCACGATTTCCGGACAGCTGCCGAACAATATCCTCGTCAGCGCCGGTCGCGCCTTCGCCGGCTTGCTAGTCGGCGGCTCGATCGGCTTCCTGCTTGGCATCGCCAACGGCGTATCGCGGCTGTCGGAGCAATTGACCGATACGACGCTGCAGATGCTGCGCACCATTCCGCATCTCGCCATGGTACCGCTCGTCATTCTCTGGTTCGGGATCGGCGAGGAATCCAAGCTGTTCCTGACCGCGCTCGGTGTACTCTTCCCGATCTATCTCAACACCTATCACGGCGTGCGCAATGTCGATCGCGGGCTGATCGAGATGGGACGGGTCTACGGCATGAGCAATTGGACGCTGTTCCGGAAGGTCATCTTCCCCGGCGCACTTCCGTCCATTCTCGTCGGCTTGCGGTTTGCTCTCGGCATCATGTGGCTGACGCTCATCGTTGCCGAATCGATCGCGGCATCGTCGGGCATTGGCTACATGGCCAACAATGCCCGCGAGTTTGGCATGACTGATGTCGTAGTGCTGACGCTGGTCATCTACGCCATTCTCGGCAAGCTCGCCGATGTCGTCGCACGGGCGATCGAGCGCAGGGCTTTGCGCTGGAATCCGGCCTATCGGAATTGAGGAGCTTCCCATGAGCGTCAACACACTCGATCGCCCACGGGCGGAAGCCAAAAATGTTGCCGCGCAGGCTGCGGGCGCTGCGGCCATCCATATCAAGGGTCTGGAGAAGAGTTTCGGCAACAACCGCGTCTTGCGCGGCATCGATCTCGATATTCCCGCTGGTCAATTCGTCGCCGTCATCGGCAAGAGCGGCTGCGGCAAGAGCACGCTGCTGCGCATCCTGATGGGGCTGGAAGAGCCGAGTGCCGGTCATCTACGCTTTGAAGCGGTCGATGGTGGTGACACTCAGCCCAATACACGCATCGTCTTTCAGGAGCCGCGGCTGCTGCCCTGGCTTTCCGTCGCCGACAATGTTGCGGTGGGCCTGGGCGAGGGCGTGCCACAAAACGTATCGAAGAGGGAAACGGCTTCGGTTCTCTCTGAGGTGCAGCTTGCCGAGAAGGCCGGTGAATGGCCCTCGAGCCTTTCCGGTGGGCAGAAGCAGCGCGTGGCGCTCGCCCGTGCGCTCGTCAGCAAGCCCGGTATTCTTGCCCTCGATGAGCCGCTTGGCGCGCTGGATGCTTTGACCCGCATCAGCATGCAGGAACTGCTGAACCGCGTCTGGCGTGAGCTCGGCTTTACCGCCGTGCTTGTGACCCACGATGTCAGCGAAGCCGTGCATCTGGCCGATCGGGTCGTGGTGCTGGACGAGGGCCGGATCGTGCTCGATCTCGATATTCCATATCCGCATCCCCGCCGTCACGGCAATCCGGCGCTTGCAGAGCTCGAAGGGCAGCTGCTGGCGGCAATTCTCGGCGACGCACGGAATTAGAGCTTTTCCGCTTTTTTCGAATTGCGAAAACGCTCTATCTTCTGTTTTTACGCAATTCCAGACGAAAAACCGCTACGCACTTTTCCTGGAATTGCTCTAGTTCGGCCTGCTATCGTCTCCCTCGACATAGAGCTTGAGGTTGTCGAAGCCGATTTCCGTGCCCATGAGGCGCGAGCCGTTGTCGCTGTAGCCATCGAGGAACACGACCTGTTCGACGAAGGTCATTTTCGTGCCGCCAGGCCCGGGCGCGAAGCTGACCGTTGCCAGCGATACGGAGATTCTGACGTCGTCGAGCGTCATGTCGAAAGCATAAATGAAGCGCTCGTTCTGAACGACGTCGATATAGCGCGCCTGATAGGCATGTACGACGCCATCCGTGGAGGCAGTGCGGTTGCTTTCGCTACCGCCGGTGCGGAAATCGAGCTGGAACTCCAGCTGCTTCCAATTATCATGACAGCCGAACCATTGCCGCTTCTGCTCCGGTATTGCCCAGGCATCGAAGACCTTGGGGAGGGGTGCTTTGAAATGACGCTCTATGGTGATCGTCGTATGGTCTGTGGATCTTATGCTCATTCGTCCGTCGTCTCCGTCGATGTATCAGCGAGAAATAGGTCGAGCCGGTCGAAGGTCCTGTTCCAAGATGCCTTGCGCTCGGCAATCCAGCGCTCGACGGCTGCCAGCGCTTCCTTGCGCAGATGATAGGTACGCACCCGCCCGGCCTTTTCCGACAGCACCAGTCCGCTCGTCTCAAGTACTTGCAGATGTTTCATCACGGTCGGCAGCGCCATATCGAGGGGCTGAGCCAGTTCCGTGACGGAGGCCGGTCCACGCCCGAGCCTGTCGATCATGCCGCGACGGCTTTGATCGGACAGAGCCTGGAACATGCGGTCGAGCGCTTGCGATTCTTCAAGCATTCGGCTTTTCCGGCCGGAACTGCGCCGGCAGCTTGTCACTATAAGGGTACATACGGAAATAGGGCGTTGCTTCCTGCAGGACGCGGGCGAAGGAAGGGCGCTCGATAAGGCGCCGATAATAGGCCTTCAGCCGATCATGCTCTTGGGCGAAGGGGATAAGGGTTTCAGCGTAGAAGAGAGCCGGCGCGGCGGCGCAATCCGCCATTGTCACATTGTCGCCGGTGATCCAGGTTTTCCCGTCCAGCTGCTTTTCGATCATGCCATAAGCGGTGCGCAGCAAGGTCTCGGCTTCGGCGACGCTTTGCGGACGCCGCTCCCCTTCTGCCCGACGCACGTCCGCGACGATCGCTTGCATTGGCTCCTGCACATAGAGATCGAAGAAGCGATCCCAGAGCCGCACACATAGGGCGTCCGATGGATCTGTCGGCAGCAGCTGCGTTGCGCCGGGATAATGCCGGTCGAGATATTCGATGATGATGCTGGTCTCGGGAACGGTGCTGTCGAGAGCTTCGTCGCGAAGCACTGGAAATTTTGCGAGCGGCCAGAGGCGCACCAGCGCGGCGCGCGATTCCGCATTGCCGAGATCGATGATGCGGCTTTCGAATGGCGTCCCGTTTTCATAGAGCGCCATCAACACCTTGTGGCAAAAGGAGGCGAGGGGATGCTGATAGAGAATAAGGGACATGCGGCGACCTTTCCGAGATCAAGGTTCGAGCTGATACTTATCTGAATGGCTAAGTATCAGCTCGCCAGTCGCCGCGCAAGGAAATAGTTA
This sequence comes from Rhizobium tropici CIAT 899, assembly GCF_000330885.1. Classification (NCBI taxonomy): domain Bacteria; kingdom Pseudomonadati; phylum Pseudomonadota; class Alphaproteobacteria; order Hyphomicrobiales; family Rhizobiaceae; genus Martinezella; species Martinezella tropici. The sequence continues at coordinate 2,088,230 of NC_020059.1, read as the reverse complement.
TCCAAATGGATAACTATTTGCGATGTGATGTAATTTGCCTCAATCGGCGAGACGACGGGCGATGACCAGATGACCCGGTGTTGGCTGGCCATCTTCCATACGGACGTTGATGTCGGTGATTTCGACGAGTTCGAAGCCGGTCGCAGTCAGCCTTTCGCGCACATAGGCTTCGGAATGGGCGAAGCGCTGATGCGGGCCGACTATATAGGGACGTCCGGCCATGGTCGCCTCAGCTAGGGTCTCCGAAGAGAAGATGAAGAGGCCGCTCGGCGTCATGTTTTCGGCGGCGCCGAAGAACAGCGGCTCCAGTGCACCGAGATAGGGTAGGACATCAGTCGCGGTGATCAGGTCGAACGGTTCCTCGTCATTGTCGTCGAGAAAATCCTCGACCTCGGCAACGAAGAGCGTTTCGTAGATATCCTTCTCATGGGCGACTTCGACCATGTTCTCGGAAATGTCGATGCCGGTGATATCCTCGGCGATATCGCGCAGCGTGCCGCCGGTGAGGCCAGTGCCGCAGCCGAGGTCGAGCATGCGCTTGAAGGGACCGAGGCCGAGCGCCTGCAGGCGCTGGCGCACGAGAACCGGGACGTGGTAGCCGAGTTGCTCCACCAGCACGTCTTCGAAAACTTCGGCATGCTGATCGAACAGGGTTTCAACATAGGCGTCAGGCGCCTTGGCCGGCGTCTCGCCGCGTCCCATCGAGGCGATGCGCACGGCTGCGCCGCCGTGGTCTTCCGGATCGAGAGCCAGCACCTTCTCATAGGCCTGAACCGCAGCGTCGATATCGCCCGCCTTCTCCAGTGCCAGTGCCTGGTTATAGGCTTCCGCCAGCGCGTCTTCGTCGATCTTCTTCTTTGCCATGAGTGACAGCCCTTCCATTCGTCACGCAGGCATTAAGGCGCTTGATCGGCTTTTGCAATGCTTGCCGTGTCGCCCAGCGGGCGCACTGGTGATGCCGAAGACCCGATGCGGCTAATGCAGGATGAATTCGCCCTTTAGCGCCCGCCATTCGGTTGCTGAAATCAGCTTGCGATGGACATAGCGCACGGAATGCAGCGGGCCGTCCAGCGTTTCCTGCCAGAATTTCAGGAAGCCGCGCATTTCCGGGAAGTTCGGGGCGAGATCATAATCCTGCCAGATATAGGTTTGCAGGAATTGCGGATGATCGGGCAGGCGGTAGAAGATCTGCGCCGTCGTCAACCCATAACCCTGCAACTGCTTTTGCATGTCGTTATGCATGAGTTTTCTCTTTCCGTTCCCATTCTTGTTCGTGACTCATGGTCACTCAAATATGGAAACAACAGATGGTAAACTCAAGCTTTACAAAAATGTCATGATGGAAATTTATTCACAGAAATCAATGTATTAGCAGCGACTGCATGCGAGTGCTGCCAAGGCTGCGCCCAGGCGCAGCCTTGGGCGGGATCAGCGCTTGAGGTGCCGTGTCAGCCCGCCTTCCATCCGCGCCCAGCCGTTTCGCATGAGCTCGACAATCACGAGATAGAAGATCGCAGCCCAAAGATAGATCTGGTAGTCGTAGGTCCGCGAGAAGGCGTAGCGTGTTTCGCCCATCAGGTCGAAGACCGTAATAATGGAGACGGTTGCCGAACTCTTGATCAGCAGGATGATCTCGTTGCCGTAGGGGCGCAGCGCCACGATGAGCGCTTGTGGAATGATGATCTTGCGGAAGGCGATCCAGGTATGGATACCAAGAGCGCTGGCCGCTTCCCGCTGGCCCTTCGGCACGCTCTGAATGGCGCCCCGGACGATTTCCGTCTGATAGGCCGCCGTGTTCAGCGTCATGGCGAACACGCCGCAATAAAACGGGTCCTTGAAGAACCACCAGAGGCCGATATCCTCGAAGAACCAGCGAAAGCTCGGGAAACCGTAATAGACCATGAAAATCTGCGCCAGCAGCGGCGTGCCGCGGAACAGATAGACATAGCAATAGGTCAGCGTGCTCAGGATCTTGTTGCTCGACATACGGGCAAAGGCCAGCGGTATCGAGAGAATCGCGCCGAGGATAAAGGATGTGGCGACCAGCTTGACCGTGATCCAGAGACCGTGAAGCAGCCGTGGCCCATAGGTTTCGAGCTTATCAACATCCCACCCGCTTATAATCATTGCCAGCAGCGAAATGCCGAGAACGGCCCAGAGGGTCAGGAAAAAATAACCGGCGATGCGCGCCTTGGACAGCTTCGTGACCGTCTTCGGGGGTGCCGGCTGGGCGGCGATCAGAACTTCGGCATGGCTCATCGATGGACCTCCGCACGTTTAGCCCATCGATCGAGATAGAAGAGGCCGACGGAAGAGATGACGGCCAGCGTCAGATAAAACAGGCAGGCGATGGAATAGAAGGTGAAGGGCGCCTTGGTGGCGCGGACGGCAATCCCTGTCTGTCTGATGATATCGGCAAGGCCGATGATGGACACGTAAGACGTATCCTTCAGCAGGTTCATCCAGAGGTTCCCGAGATTTGGTAGGGAGATACGCACGAGTTGCGGCACGATGATAAGCCGCATGGTTCGTGCCCGATGAAATCCAAGTGCATCGCCTGCCTCATATTGACCTTTGGGAATGGCTTTGAAGGCAGAGAGGAGAACTTCCGAACAATAGGCGGAAAAGACGATTGCCAGCGCCACCATGCCGGCCGCGAAGGCGTTGATCTCAACGGGTCCGTCATAACCGAACTTGGCGAGCACGGATTGCAAGAGGATCTGCATGCCATAGTAGATGATGAAGAGCGTCAGCAGCTCCGGCAGGCCACGGAAAATCGTCGTGAAGACACCAGCGGCGAGCCTCAGCGATTTCTCTTCCGATTGCTGCGCGAGCGCGACGAAGAAGCCGATGACGATGCCAAGCGGCAGCGTCAGGACCGAAACGGCGATGGTGATCTTCAAGCCACCGGCAAGCTCATCGCCCCATCCCGTGTCGCCACAGGCGAGCATCGTATTTTGGCCGAACAGAGTGAACAGTCCGGCCGGACCACACAATGGGTCAAAAATCGTACTCAACCAGGTCCACAAGGAACCAAGGGCGGAAAACAATCCGCTCATGCCATATTTCCCCTAGCGGCTTTTGCCGCGTTTCTGCTTATATTCATCTCGTTGTCAAACAAAAACGGCGGAAGGGCAAGCTTCCGCCGTCGTCTTTTCCCAGGGAATCGACGGGCGATCAATCGCCGTAGACGTCGAAATCGAAATACTTGTCCTGGATCTTCTTGTAGGTGCCATCAGCGCGGATCGCAGCGATCGCGGCGTTCAGCTTATCCTTGAGGGCCGCATCGCCCTTGCGGATGGCGATGCCTGCACCGACGCCATTGATGACCGGGTCGCTTTTCAGCGTGCCGAGCATCTTGCAGCAATTGCCCGCATCGGACTTCACCCATTCGGACAGCACGACGACGTCGTCGATGGCGGCATCGATACGACCGTTGCTGAGGTCGAGCTTGTATTCGTCAGCCGACGGATAGAGCTTGAGCTCGGCATCCTTCAGGTGGGCGGACGCATAGTTGGCATGCGTCGTGGATGACTGTGCGCCGATCGTCTTGCCCTTCAGGGCTTCGTCGGTCGCTTCCTTGAGAGTGGAGTCCTTCGGAATGGCGATTGCCGGCGGCGTATTGTAAATCTTGTTGGTGAAGTCGACGATCTTCTCGCGCTCGGGCGTGATCGACATGGACGAGATGATCGCGTCGAACTTCTTGGCCTGCAGGGCGGGAATGATGCCGTCGAAATCCTGGTTTACGAAGGTGCACTTGACCTTCATGTGATCGCAAAGCGCATTGGTTATATCGATATCGAAGCCGGTGAACTTGCCGCCGGCGTCAAGCGATTCGAAAGGCGGGTAGGTCGCGTCCGTGCCGAAGACGATCGTGTCGCCGTCGGCAAGCGCCGCACCGGCGACGAGCGACATTGCGGCGAAGGACGCGGCGGCAATAAGACGAGTGGAGATGCGCATATTGACCCTCTCTGTTGGTGGCCGGCAGCCCATTATTGTTTTTGGCAGACGGCTCGAGTGGAGCGGGCCGGTGGCCCGCCTCGCGGCGATATTCGTACTTTTTTTTGGGAAAATGCAACTGGAATTACAAAGGCAATCTGCCTTTGCGCAATGCCGCCGTAATGCACGCGCTACACAGGCAAATCTGAATGTAAGCCATCCATTGCGTTCAGGCAGGGTTAATTACGGCAACCTAATAGTGCGGGAACATATAGCGCTTGCCGCGATTCAGCCTCATGAGAACCGAAAATTGGCCGGGTTCCTGAGGCAATCGCCTTGCTTGCTGAGATTCGCAATTCGGCAGACAAAGATCATAAGAGGAGACCCCTATGGGAAAGCGATCCAGATTATTTGCCAGCGCCGCGTTTCCGCTGCTTTCGCTGTCGCTCGCCTTCGAGCCGGCAGCAGCTGCGGCCCTGCAAGAGCAGCCAATCGCACCGCTGAACAACGGCATCGGCGATGCCCCCGCCCCCGCCGCAGACACAAGTTTCGAGGTGGCGCAGCAGGAGGCGCCGGCAGCTCAGCCCGATGAAGAGCAGCTTAAGCACAAGAAGCCTGCCGAAGGCGGGGAAGGTCAGAAGCATCAGGGTGGTGGCGAGCAGCAGCAGCACCAGATGAAGCAGGCTGAGCCCGAGGGCGAGCCGCAGCCAAAGCCGCAGAAGCAGCAACAGCCCGAAGCACAGCCGCCGAAGGCCGAGCATCAGCAGCCCGCGGAGCAGGAGCAGCCGAAGCCGCAGAAGCAGCAGCCGGCCGCAGAGGCGCCGCCTGAGCCTAAAAAGCAGCGCCAGCAGCCGGCCGAGGAGCCTCAGGCACAGCCCGAAGCCAAGCCGCAGCCGAAGGCCGTCGCCCCCGAGGCGGAGCCGGAAGCGCCACAGCCGAAGCCGAAGGCGAAGCAGCCCGAAGCCAAGCAGCCTGTAGAGCAAGAGCAACCGAAGCCGCAAAAGCAGCAGCCGACCGAAGCGCCGCAGCCGAAGGTGGAACAGCAGCCTGCAACGGAAGCGCAGCCGGAGGCCAAGCCCGAGCCGAAGGCCAAGCATGGTTCGAAGGCGCAGCAGCCGGCGCCGGCCGAGACGCAGGCTCCCGCCGCGGGCGGACAGCCGAATCAGGAGGCCCAGCCTGGAAAGCAGGCACAGCCCGAACAGAAGGCTCAACCCAAGCCGCAAGGTCAGACCGAGGCTCCGGCGAAGCAGCCTGCCGAGCAGCAGCCGGCACCGGCCGGCGAACCTGCCCAGGGACATAAGGCACAGCCGGGAACGCAGCCTCAGACGCAGGCACAGCCCGAAATGCAGCCCGGAGCGCCTGCGACGCCTGGTACTGCGCAGGGGCAGAAGCAGGGTGGGGACAAGACCCACGGCACACAGCCGCAGAACCAGCAGCAGGGCGAGCAGCCCGCGGCCAATCCGCAGCAGCCGGCCCAGCAGGGCACGCCGCAAGGACAGCCAACACAGGCTGGCAACCCGGCAACGCCGCAGCTTGGCAAGCAGCAGCCGGCCAATGGCGCAGCAACGCCGGCTCAAGCTGGTGCAACGGCTCCCGCCGCCAACGGCAATGGCCAGCAGGCTGGCGAAATCCAGCTGCCTCCGGCCGAGCAGGTCTCGCCGCAGGAACTGGAGCGCCGTAAGAAGATCGCGGAGAATCCAGCCTCCGCCAATGGTCCCGTCATCCTGCCCGTCGAAAACGGAAGTGCGGTTCTGGACAGCCAGAAGGATGCGGTTCGTCGTGGCGAGCATCTGAACAACGGGCAAAATCCCGCGGCCCCAGGCACCAAGGGTGGTCGTGGACAGGCCGGTCAGGCTCCGCAGAGCGGGCAGGCCCAGACCGCCCCGGCCCAGCAGCCGCCACCGGCTTACACCAAGCCGCCGACCTCCGATGCTGAGGCCCAGCGCGCGGCAGCCGGCGGCCAGCCGCAACCTCCGGTCAAGATGGAAGCCGTAACCAGCGAGCAGGGCCGCCGGATCGATCGCCGACCGGATTTTGCCCCGCCGCAGGGTACGACGTACCAGACCATCATCAATCAGGACAATCGCACGGTCGTGAATGTCGACAACACCTATGTCGTCCGTCATGACGATACCGAGCGCTTCGTCCGTGGCGGCGAGCGGCCGGTCTATGAACAACTGCAGCGGGACCGCTATCGCGAGACGATCGATCAGCCCGACGGCGATCGCGTCGTGACGATCCGCAATCGCTATGGCGACATCGTCCAGCGTTCGCGTATCGATGCAAGCGGTCGCGAATATGTGCTGTTCTACTCGCCGGAACTGGAAGATCGTCCAGACAATGACGACTACTACCGCGATCCGGGTGAAGATCTGCCGCCGATGCGACTGCTCATTCCGTTGAGCCAGTACATCATCGACACGGCATCGAACCGCAATGCCGACTATTACGACTTCCTGCGCGAGCCGCCGGTCGAGCCGGTCGAGCGTATCTATTCGGTCAACGAAGTCCGTTATTCGGCTCGTATCCGCGACAAGATCCGCCGTATCGACCTCGACACGATCACCTTCGCGACGGGCAGCGCCGAAATTCCGATGTCGCAGGCGAGCACCCTTCGCGGTGTCGCCGATGGCATGTTGAAGATCATCAAGCGCGATCCGACAGAAACCTTCCTGATCGAGGGCCATACGGATGCGGTGGGTTCGGCCCAGAGCAATCTGATCCTGTCGGACCAACGCGCGGAATCGGTCGCCAACGTGCTGACGGATGTCTACGGCATTCCTGCCGAAAACCTGGTCACCCAGGGCTACGGCGAGCAGTATCTCAAGGTGAATACGCTCGGCCCGTCACAGGAAAACCGCCGCGTCACCATTCGCCGCATTACACCGCTGGTGCGCCCGGTCGCATCGAACCGATAAGAAACGGCTTACAGCTTGATAGCAGGGGCCGCTGGGAAACCGGCGGCCTTTCTATTCGTCGGTTTGCCAAGGCCGACTTTCGCGGCGATGAAATCGGCGATGGCGAGAGTGTCGTTGAGGTCGAAAACAGTGAGCGGACCGGCGTCTTCCACCGCATGGTCGGCGGCGATGGCAACGATGTGAGGGTCCTGTGGGGCTAGCGGTTCGCGCTTAGCCGCCTCCAGCCGGCGCGCCTCGATTTTCGGGATGGGTTCACGCTTGTAACCCTCGATCAAGACGAGGTCGCAGGGAGCGAGACGCGCCAGTATTTCTTCGAAGCTCGGTTCGGGGGTGCCGCGCAATTCGTGCATGATGGCATAGCGCGTGCCTGAAACGATGGTGACCTCATGCGCGCCCGCCTCGCGATGTCGAAAGCTGTCGGCGCCTACCTTGTCTATATCGAAATCATGATGCGCATGCTTGATGGTCGAGATGCGATAACCGCGCTGGGTGAACTCCGCGACCAGCCTCACCGCGAGCCCCGTCTTGCCGGAATTCTTCCAGCCGGCAATGCCGAAGATTTTGGGCCGAGATTTCGTCATGACATGTCTTCCAAAGCTGCCAGCCATGTCTCCGCTTCGGCGAGATCGGCTGGCGTATTGATGTTAAAGAAGGGATCGAGAGGCCCGATTGCCGTTTCGATCGCGGGAAGCTCCACCCGCCGCACCTTATGTCGAGCGAGGAAATCCCTGACGCGCCGTTTGTCGTCGGAGGAGATCCATAGTTCCAGATCGGCGGTGGCGGAGACGGGCCAGAGACCGAAAACAGGATGATCCTGACCGAGTGATGCGGCAATGGCAATCTCATCGGGGCCGTGAATGACGTGGGCAAGGCGCGCGACGAGATCGGAAGGAAAGAACGGGGTGTCGATGGGGATGGTGGCGATGTGCGAGGCCTCGGGGTGATGCAATTGCGCGTCCTGCAAAGCAGCGAGCACACCTGCAAGCGGCCCTAATTTACCGGGAATTCTATCCGGAATGAGCCGCATCCCCATGGCGTCAGGCCAATCGGCATCCGCATTCAGTGCGATCGGTTTGAGCTGCCGTTGCCCGATCTTCGACGCGATACGAGCGATCAAGCTTTCGCCGGCGAGCATCGCAAAAGCCTTGTTGGCGCCCATCCGGCTGGAACGGCCTCCCGCGAGAAGAACGACGGGAATATCTTTGGGATTGGCGATGAAGTCGGACATGATTGCGACCTCAGGCGGGAACGCGGGGTTCTGATTCCTGCGCGACAGGCTCGGCCGCCCGCCGTCTGCTTTCGCGATAGAAAGTATAGATGCCGGAGGCGATGACAACGGCTGCGCCGAAGACAGACCATCCGTCCGGCACTTCGCCAAAGGCGATCAATCCGAGCAGAGCTGACCAGATGAGACTGAGATAGCGGAACGGCGCGACGAAAGAGATTTCGCCCGTGCGCATGGCCAATATGACGCCCTGGTAGCCGATCAGCACCAGAACGGAGGCCAGCAGGATCTGCAGGAGCGACGTCGTGCTCGCCGGCTGCCAGCCGCCGAAGGGGATGATGCACAATGCTCCGAATATGGATATGGAAATTGCGGTGCAGAGCGTGACCATCAGCGACGGCACGTCCTTGTCTATGCAGCGTGTCGCCAGATCGCGGGCGGCGGTCGCAAACATGCAGGCGATAGCAAGGAGGGCTGACGTCGTGAACCCGTCACGGCCGGGCCTGATGATGATCAGCACGCCGACGAAGCCGACGGCAATGGCCGTCCATCGCCTCCATCCCACTGGCTCCTTCAGGAAAATCATCGCGCCAAGCGTCACGGCAAGCGGAACAGCCTGCTGGATGGCGGAGGCATTGGCGATGGGCATCATTCCAAGAGCAGTGATGTAGGTTGCCGCCGCCAGAGCTTCGCAGGCGATGCGTAGCGCAATCATCGGCTGCAGGATGACACGCCAATTGCGCAGGGCGCCCATTCGACGGGCAAGCAGATACACAAAAAAACTCGTGAACAAGCCGCGGATGAAGATGATCTCGCCTGCATTCATCGTTGCGATGACCGTCTTGGACAACGCATCGCTACAGGAGAAGCCGGCCATGGAGGCCGCCATGAAGAGCGCGCCCTGCGTATTCTTGGTCAGTCGCATGAGAAAGATGAGTCCCTGATTACCCATCTGGATTAGCGCCGTTTTCAGCAAATTGGAATCGGCTGTGTTTCGGCCGAAGTTGAATTCGTTTGAGCGGGCAGTCAAATTCGATTGTGCGTTGCGGGATATTTGTCGTTTATCGGCGTAATTTTTCGCGCTGTGGTCGCGGAATGATACAGCGGTTGCAGTTTTTTTGCCGTTGCAGAGGCTTTTAGGCAGGCGATTAATGCTTATTCAATCTTATTTCCCGAGGCTCTCAGCGGTTTTGCATGAGGCAGAAGCACCTACCGCAGCGCAGCAGGAATGACGATCCCGCCTTCGCTGGAGATTTTTAATAATCCAGTTGAGGCGCCGTATGTTTTTCATTGATCGTCTTTTGCAAGGCCGCAGGATTGTCACCAAAGTCCTTATTTTCGTGGTGCCTCTGGTGGTTCTGATCGCCGGCGTCGGCCTGGTGGGCTATCACACGGCCAATATTCTGAACGGCCATATGACCGTGACGCGCGCCACGATCGAAAATATCAGCGATTTCGAAAACCTGCAGGCCGCGCTGCAGGAATTCACGGGGTCCCCTTCCGATGACACGCGCCAGACATTGGCCGCTAAGATCGACGCGCAGGAACAGGGCGTCCGTCGCTTAAGTGGGCTGCTCAGTGACGATCAGCGCGCCAAGATCATTCCGGTCACCGAGCTTGCCGCCAGGATGCGCACGCAGGAAGCGACGCTCTGGTCTATCAGACAGAAGCAGGACAGCGACGTCGAAGCCATCCGGAAGGCGGTACAAAATATCGAGGCGACCGCCAAGGCCGCCGGTAAGCAGATCGACATCATCCGCAAGGATTTCAGCGACAAGGAAACCTTCGCCAAGGAACTGCTCTACGATGCTGCGGCCTATAAGGGCCTCTCGGAGAAGATGAGTAATCTGCGCATCCAGGTGCAGATGGCGGCCGATTCCACCGAGGAGATTTCGGACACGCGCACCTATGCGGACGCTATCCTGAAGCAGGTGACTGTTTCCAAGGCACTCGTTTCCAAGCGCGGCGCCAGCCTCGTCGCAAATGCCTCCGATGCGGCCGACAAGCTCGATGCGGTATTGAAGAGCTCAGGCACGCCAGACCAGAAGGTCGAGGCCATGGGGCCGATCCTGCAGAGCTTTGTGAAGATCGAAGGCGAGATGACCCTGCAGTCGGCCAAGAACAGCGATACCGCCGCCGATCGTTTCGTCAGCCTGGACAAGATCATCGATGGCCAAAAGGAGCTTCTGGATCATGTCGATCAGGCGCTTAGTCTCGTCGATCGCCTGACGTTGCATGCCTCGCGCATGGAAAACGTTCGCGATGCAGCCTCACGCGAACCGGTTCTTGCGGATCTCAAGGATCTGCAGAGCATAGCTGCAAGGATTTCGGAGCTCGGCCCGACCAACGCCACCATGCGTGATTTTGCGGCTCACATGAAGCCGCTGATCGAGGGCTTGACCAACGGATCGGCCGATCTGCTGCAGACGGCAGCCGACTGGAAGACGACGCGTGTTCAGTCCAACACCTTGCTGGCCGATGCGATGACCTCTCTGCGCGGCTTCGTTGCCCAGGCGCAGGAACTCGGCAAGGAAGATAGCGAGCGCTCGGCCAATGTCTCCGTCATCGCCATGATCGTCGGCACGCTGCTTGCCATCATCGGCGGTCTCATGCTCGTGGAAACTCTGCGCGGTCCGCTGAAGCGCGTTGCCGACGTGATGACGCGCCTTGCAAGCGGTGACCTGGAAGTCGCGATCGACGGCCGCAATCGCGGCGATGAGATCGGCGACATGGTACGCTCCGTCAGCGTCTTCCGCGATGCCGCGCTTGAAAATGTCCGGCTGGAGCGGGAAGCCGAAAGCGCCCGTGCGCTCTCTGCGGAAGAGGCTGCCCGTCGCGCCGCCGAGCGCGCCCGCATCGAAGCCGAGCAGAAGCAGGCACTCAATGCGCTGGCCGACGTTCTCGCCAAGCTTGCCGACGGCAATCTGGAAGAGGGCATGCGCGAGGACCTTTCGGCTGACTTCGTGGAAATGGCCTTCACCTACAATCACGCGGTCGAGGCGCTGCGTGAGACCCTGACGGACGTCCGCTACACGGCCGAGGAGATCAAGGGCGGCACCGGCAATCTTGCCATGTCGGCCGACGACCTCGCTCGGCGCACCGAGCAGCAGGCTGCCGCCCTCGAGGAAAGCTCGCGGGCACTGCATCGCCTCAGCGACGTCGTGCGCTCGACCGCCGATCGCGCACGGCAAACGGCGACCTCCGTCAACGAGACGCAGGCCTATGCGACCCAATCGGGCGAAGTCGTCGCCAAAGCTGTGGGCGCCATGAGCGAGATCAACCGTTCGTCGGAGAAGATCGCGACGATCATCGGGGTCATCGACGAGATCGCCTTCCAGACCAACCTCCTTGCTCTGAATGCCGGTGTCGAGGCAGCCCGTGCCGGTGAAGCCGGCCGCGGCTTTGCTGTTGTCGCTCAGGAGGTGCGTGAACTTGCGCAACGCTGTGCCAATGCGGCGAAGGAGATCAAGGGCTTGATTTCCGCAAGCTCCACTCAGGTGCGGAACGGCGTTCATCTGGTCGAGCAGACCGGCGCGGCGCTTACCGAGATCATCAACCATGTCACCGGCGTCCAGAGGCTCGTTGCCGACATTTCCTCTGCGACGACAGAGCAATCGACCGGTATCGAGGAAGTCACCCGCGCGGTTTCCGAAGTCGAGCTGATCACGCAGCGGAACGCGGCGATGGTCGAGGAGAACAATGCGGAGATCCACGGCCTGCGCCAGCGCGTGGATATGCTTTCGGAAAAGATCGATCGCTTCCGCACCGGCGATGGCGAGGCGGAACATGCGAGCTATGGCAATGCGGATGCACGTTACTGCGCTGCGTAAGGCTGCATCGATAGAAAGACCATCATGAATCGAAAAGCGCCGGGCCAATGGTCCGGCGCTTTTCGATTGAAGCTTGCTATCGCCACTGATGAATTGCGAGCAAATTACCGGCCGAGATGGAGCGCCTCGCCATCGGCGGGAATGAGCAGCCGCGAGGAATCGAGACCGCCTGCCTCTGCGGTTTGGCGAAGATCCTGGCGCGTGACGGTCGCGTGATCGAGCGCTTCCATATGAGTTGCGACGATAGTCGCTTGCGGGGCGAGGCGGCTGACTTCGAGCGTCTGTTTGTCGTCCATGACGATCAGATCGCCATCCCAACGGGCGCCGCAGGAATGGGTGACGATGATATCGGGGGAGAATTCACGGATCGTTTCGGCGACCGGAGGGTAAAGCACGGTATCGCCAGCCCAATAGACGGTGGGTTCGCCGACAGCTTCCAGCGTGAGGCCGATGACCGGCCCCATTTTTTCCACCACTGGCCCAACGCCGTGGCTGCCTTGCCGCGGCGTGATTGTCACGCCTTGCCAAACGACCGATTGCGTGAGCGGCGTGACGTTTGTGAACCCCGCGTCGCGGATACGTCCTTCGTCACCGGGTTGGCAAAGGATCGGCAGTGTTTTCGGCACGCGCTCCTTCGCCACGGCATCGAAATGATCGGTATGGAGATGCGATACGATCACCAGCTCGACGTCCTGGAGAATGTCGTCGATCGAACGCGGCAGTTCCGTCATCGGATTGGGAGAGCGGCCGGTGAAGGACGGGAGACTGTGGCGCGGTGCAAAATAAGGGTCGATCAACAGAATATGGCCGCCATAGGTGACCTTCAGCGTCGCATTGCGAATAAGCTCAAGCTGCATATTTGATGTTCTCGGTGGGATTTAGCCGCCGGTGACGCTCATGTGGCGACCGACTGCCGGACGGTTGTGCGTGCGGTCGATGATGAAATCATGACCTTTCGGCTTGCGGGTGATGGCTTCGTCTATCGCTGCATGGAGCAGGGCGTCATCCTCGCTTGCGCGCAACGCCGTGCGCAGGTCGGCCGCGTCGTTTTGCCCGAGGCACATATAGAGCGTGCCCGTGCAGGTGAGCCTTACGCGATTGCAGCTCTCGCAGAAATTATGGGTCATGGGCGTGATGAAGCCGAGGCGCCCGCCGGTTTCGGCGACTTGGACGTAACGGGCAGGGCCGCCCGTCTGGTAGGGAATGTCCGTCAGCGTGAACTCACGCTCGAGATCGGCGCGCAACTGGGAGAGCGGGAGATACTGGTCGGTGCGATCCTCGTCGATCTCGCCCATGGGCATGGTCTCGATGACGGTCAGGTCCATGCGGCGGCCATGCGCGAGCCGTAGCAGGTCGGGAATTTCGGTATCGTTGAAGCCTTTGAGCGCGACGGCATTGAGCTTGATCTTCAAGCCGGCCTTCTGCGCCGCGTCGATGCCTTCCATCACCTTGGAGAAATCTCCCCAGCGGGTGATCGTACGGAATTTATCGGGATCCAGTGTATCGAGCGACACGTTGATGCGCCGGACGCCGCTATCGTAAAGCTCTTCGGCATGCCGGGCGAGCTGTGAGCCGTTTGTCGTCAGGGTCAATTCGTCGAGCGCGCCATTTTTCACGCTCTCACCGAGCTTGCGGACCAGAAACATGATGTTCTTGCGCACCAGAGGTTCGCCGCCGGTGAGCCTGATCTTGCGCACGCCCTTGGCGATGAAGGCGGAACAGAGCCGGTCGAGCTCTTCGAGCGTCAGCAGATCCTTCTTCGGCAGGAAGGTCATGTGCTCGGCCATGCAGTAGGTACAGCGGAAATCGCAACGGTCGGTGACGGAAACGCGCAAATAGGTCACCGCGCGCCCGAAAGGGTCAATCATCGGGCTTTTATCCGCTGCCAGCGGCGAGGCGCCGCCTATCGTACCGACAATGCTATTCACTCAAATCTCCATCACACTGCTAATGTGTGCATAGGCGATTGTTGCGTCAAGGAAAATGACTTTCAAATATACTTGCGTGTGGAGCTGTGGCGGCATAATTCTCGAAAACACACTGAAAGGCATGGGAAAATCGATGAGTGACGTTTGGCCGACCGAATTGCGGGTCTCGAAGGATCGCCGTCACCTGTTGGTGACGTTCGACAACGGCGCGAGCTTCGACTTGCCGGCGGAGATGCTGCGGGTGCTGTCTCCCTCCGCGGAGGTCCAGGGACATGGACCGGGACAGAAGGTTACCATGCCGGGCAAGCGCAACGTCGGCATCATGTCGATGACGCCGACCGGCAACTATGCCGTTCGCATCGGCTTCGACGACATGCACGATACCGGCATTTTCACATGGTCCTATCTGCGCGAGCTCGGAGAAAAGGGCCAGGAGCTTTTCGCGGCCTATGAGGCTGAGCTGAAGGAAAAGGGTCTGAGCCGCGACCCGGTTGGAAAGCCGCACTAGCAAATTCCAGTGACGGATAAGGGACGTAGGCATGATCCTTGGTGGTAGGGAAAACTGGCTTCGCGCCAAGGGCAGCAAGAACGAGAGCAAGGTTTCCTTCGTCGAGCTGTTTTTCGACCTGGTCTTCGTTTTCTCGATCTCGCAGCTTGCGCATGCGCTGGCCGAGCATTTCACCCCATTGGGGGCGCTCGAAGCCATCATGCTGATCTTCGCGGTATGGTGGGTCTGGGTTTTCACCGCCTGGGTGACGAACTGGCTCGATCCGGACCGCATGCCTGTGCGCATCATGCTGTTTACGCTGATGTTTGCGGGACTTATCCTTTCGGCTGCTATCCCCGAGGCCTTCGGCGAGAAGGCGATTTTCTTTGCCGGCGCCTACGTCTTCATGCAGGTGGGCCGTTCGCTGTTCACCGTCTACGCCCTCAAGAATGCCAGCGCTGCCAATCATCGAAATTTCCTGCGCATCACCAGCTGGCTGATCCTGTCCGGCATCTTCTGGATATCAGGCGCCCTGATGGAAAGCGAAATGCGCATCATATTCTGGCTGATCGCGCTCATCATCGAATATGCAGCTCCAGCGCTTGGCTTCCGGGTACCCGGGCTCGGCAAGTCGACGACGGCTGACTGGAATGTGTCAGGCGCGCATCTGGCCGAACGCTGCGCACTCTTCATCATCATCTGCCTCGGCGAAGCGGTCCTGCAGGCCGGCAAGACCTTTGCCGAACAGCCGGTGACGCCCTTGATCGTAGCGGTGTTCATCACCGCCTTCATCGGCACGGTTGCTCTGTGGTGGATTTACTTTCAGTTTGGTCATGAAAGGGCGGCCCATCGTATCGAGCATGACGACACACCCGGCAGCCTCGCGCGGCAGGCGTTCACCTATGCGCATATCCCGATCTTGGCCAGTATCATCCTGAGCGTCGTCGGAGATGAATTTCTCTTTGCTCATCCGCATGATGCTGCGGATATGCATGCCGCGGCCGCCATTCTGGGCGGACCGGCGGTCTTCCTGCTTGGAAATCTCTGGTTCAAAGGGGTAACCAGCGGCCGGCCGCCGCTATCGCATATGGCGGGGCTCGTCGGGCTGGCGTTACTGCTCCTCACCCTGCCAATGGTCGTGGTCTATCAGCTCGGCATTCTGGCGACGGCCGTGCTCGTCGTCGTTGCGATCTGGGAATTCGCCTCGTTGAACCGAGTCGTTCCTTCGGCACGCTCAGCCGGCGATCACTGATCGCCGACAGGCTCCAGTGGTTCACGCTCTTCCTGCATCAGGAGGCTGACGACGCGCTCCATATGCACGGTGATCGCTTCGCACTCTTCGATTGGCGCATCCGAGAGCATCCGGTCGATGAGCGTGGTCTGGATGGTCATGGCCTCTTCCGTCACGCGCCGCCCTTCCTCGGTCAGGTAGAGGCGGAGCACTCGCTTGTCGAGACGATCGCCACGGCGTTCGATCAGCCCCCGCTTTTCCATCTGCGGCAACAACATGCTCATGTTGGAGCGGCCGACCAATAGCTTGCGGGCAAGTTCCTGCTGGGAAATGCCTTCAAAGCGAAACAGGTTGACGAGAATGTCGAGGTGCGGCGGCTTGATGTCGAGATGCGCCAATGCCCGTCCGAGCGATTGTTGCATCAGCTGACAGGCGCGCGCCACGGCGATCCAGCTTCGAAAACGCGGATGGTCCCAGGGAAGGGATTGATTTTTGTTCATCGTTGTACTTTATTGTTCATAGTTGAACATTATCGGATTCCCACTATGCCATCCTTTGCGCTCAAGGTCACCCGGTCGGGTCTCGCCGGTCTCGAAAGGCTGTCTCCACGGCTCGCCGGCAAGGCGGCTTTCCGGCTTTTCTGTCTGACGCCATCGCGTCGTCCGCGCGCCTCGAGGGCCAAGGCGGCGCATATGGAAGGCAGGCAGCGTCTTCTCGCGGCAGAGCAGGTGATGCTGCCGTTTTCCGGCGGCCGCGCCATGGCTTACCGTTTCAATGGCGGCGCCAAGGGACCGCGCAGGCGCTATCTCGTCGTACATGGCTGGGGCTCCAGCAGTGAATACATGTCCGAACTCGCTGCATTCGTTGCCGATAGTGGGGCAGAAGTGATCTCGCTCGATCTGCCTGGCCATGGGCGATCGGCCGGTCGGTTCCTGAATGTGCGTTTGGCCGTTTGCGCTATCGCGGCGGCGTCGGCGCGCTTCGGAGCCTTCGATGCCGCGATCGGACACTCCTTTGGTGGGGCAGCCCTGGCACTGGCATCCGCGGGCTTTCTGCCCGATATCGAGCCGCTTCGTCCGGGCAAGCTTGTGTTGATCGGTGCGCCGAGCGCCATGGGCTGGCTGTTCAAGGATTTCGGCCGACTGATGCGGCTCGGACCTGCGACCCAGGCGGCCCTGGAAGACGAGGTTCGCCTGATAACGGGCAGGACGCTTGTTTCCTATGACCAGAAGCATGGCCGGCTGGACCCGAGCCGGCCTGTTCTCGTCATCCATGCCGAGGATGACAAGGAGGTGAGCGCCGATCATGCGCGCGGCTATGCGGCCGAGGGTCCGCATGTCCGTCTCTTCTGGGCCAACGGCTTCGGGCATCGGCGAATCGTCAGCGCCGCACCCGTGTTCGACGCCATCCAGGACTTTCTTACCGAAGATATCCAGAAGGAAAATCCGCTCGAAAATCATGACGGGACAGTGTTATCGTTCTACCGAACTCCGCTGCGTCGCTCGTCATAATAATGCCTGCGCCGCCCCGGATCCGAGTGGAACGCCACAGAGAAGCGTGAGGCCGCATGCACATCGTCACATCCGTCGAGGAACTGAAGCAGCTCTATGGCGACGCCGGCGAGGCGTCGATCACCAAGGTCACGAGCGCCCTGACACCGCTCTATCGCCAAATGATCGAAGCATCGCCCTTCATGGCGCTGGCAACGGTCGGGCCTGAGGGGCTTGATTGCTCACCGCGTGGCGACTTGGGTGGAGTCGTTCGCGTGGAGGATGAGAAGACCCTGCATCTGCCGGATTGGCGCGGCAACAACCGCGTCGACTCTCTTGCGAATATCGTGCGCGACCCGCGCATAGCGCTGATATTTCTCATCCCGGGATCGAATACGACGATGCGGCTCAATGGTCGGGCAGCCGTCTCGATCGACCCCGCCTTGCTCGACAGTTTCGAGATGGATGGCAAGCATCCGCGCTGCGTTGTCGTGATTACGATCGGGGAAGTCTATTTCCAGTGTGCGCGCGCGATTATGCGGGCCGAGCTGTGGAATGCGGAACGGTTCGTCGATCCGGCAAGCCTGCCATCGCCGGGTATGATGCTGAAGGCGGCGAAGGCCGATTTCGATCAGGAGACTTATGATCGCGAGGCGCCCGTACGGGCAGCCAAGACACTCTGGTGAGCAAGCCGCCGGCATGCCCGGGAAAGCAGCGCCGGAGGTTGGTTGGCTTCGCTTCTAATTCTTGTAGATGAGCCAACTTTTGGTGAAATCCTTCTGCATGCCATCTTGATAGACGCTGCTGCAATTGCGGCCGGCATTCTTGGCGCAGTAAAGCGCCAGATCGGCCTTGTTATATAGTTCCCCGGAATCGGCTGCTTCCGAAGCCATACAGATGCCGAGGGAGAGGGTGATCGGACCATAGTCAACTCTCGTGCGCGAATTCTTGAACGGCGTCGCCTCCAGGGTGCGACGGATCCGCTCGCAAACCGTCGTGACTTCCTCGATGCTGGTGGCTTCCAGAATGAGAGCGAATTCCTCGCCTCCGACGCGGGCGACGAAAACGTCGCGACGTACATTGGCGCGGATGATGGAGGCGACGGTGGCGAGAATCTTGTCGCCGACCGGGTGGCCGAACGTGTCGTTGACTCGCTTGAAGTGATCGATATCGGCAAGAACCAGAGCGGTCGTCGGCCGGGTAAGCTGGTTGTCGAAGATGCAGATCAGCCGGTCCTCGAAGGCGCGGCGGTTGGAAAGCCGGGTTAGCGAATCGGTGTTGGCGATGCGCTTGTATTCGTCCAGCTCCTTGCGGACCAGATCCATTTCCTGGCTGCGCTCCACGACATGCTCGACGGTCTTTTCACCGTGAGCCATCGTATCGCCTGTTGCTGTGGCGAGCATGTCAATGGCGCTACGCAGCAGTTCGGCGCTGTTGTGGCTTCTGGAGCTTATGCTTTCACTGGTTTCGCCGAGCAGGCGGTTATAGCTTTCGAGTGTTGTCTGTTCCTGACGCAGGGCGCGCAGGACGGCATCGAGTTCGGAGGCGAGGCGGGTATGCGCTTCATCGAAGACACGAGCCGCATGATGCGGAAAATACTTGGCGCCGATCGCGTCCAGCTCCTCCTGGGTGGCGTTTTTGCCCAGAGCTGCCAGTTCACGCGTAAGAGTGGGATTGGAGCCGATATAAGCTTCGTAGAAAAGTTCGTAATTGCGCGGAATAGGTGCGACCCCCATGGATCGCATGGCGTAGGTAATTTGCCCTGCCACGTCGGGAATCTGCGCCTTCGGCGCAATCGCGGTACTCATCGATGAGCTCCGTAACATGTATTTGTTAAATCTCTTCTTTATCTATGCAAAGATTCTTTGAGAAAATATTAAGAATGTGATTATGAATAATCCTCGGTCACTATGGTTTTATTCAAAAATAATACAATTGAAGAGGGTTTTACAGAAAGGGGCGCCGATGCGCCCCTTTTGATATGCTCAATTCAAAACAGCTATTCTATCCAAGGTTAAGTTCCTGGAAGAAATCATTGCCCTTGTCGTCAATGACAATGAAGGCGGGAAAATCTTCGACCTCGATCTTCCAGACCGCTTCCATGCCAAGTTCCGGATATTCGAGTACCTCCACCTTCTTGATGCAATCCTGGGCAAGGCGGGCAGCCGGCCCGCCGATCGAACCGAGGTAGAAGCCACCATATGTCTTGCAGGCTTCCCGCACGGTACGCGAGCGGTTGCCCTTGGCGAGCATGACCATGGAGCCGCCGAAGGATTGGAACTGGTCGACGTAACTGTCCATGCGGCCCGCGGTCGTCGGGCCGAACGAACCGGAGGCATAGCCGGCCGGCGTCTTTGCCGGGCCGGCATAATAGACCGGATGGTTCTTCAGGTATTCCGGCATGCCTTCGCCTTTTTCCAGGCGTTCGCGGATCTTGGCATGGGCAAGGTCGCGCGCGACGATGATGGTGCCGGTAAGCGACAGGCGCGTCTTGACGGGATGTGCGGACAGTTCTGCCAGGATGTCCGCCATCGGCCGGTTGAGGTCGACGCGGATCATGGATTCCGAGAGCTTGGCTTCATCGATCTCCGGCATGTACTTGGACGGGTCGGTCTCGAGCTGCTCGATAAAGATGCCGTCGCGCGTGATCTTGCCTTTCGCCTGGCGGTCGGCGGAACAGGAGACGCCGAGGCCGATCGGCAGCGATGCACCATGACGGGGCAGGCGGATGACGCGGACATCATGGCAGAAATACTTGCCGCCGAACTGGGCGCCGACGCCGAGGCTCTGCGTGAGCTTATGGATTTCCTTCTCCATTTCGATATCCCGGAAGGCATGTCCGCTTTCGGAACCTTCCGTGGGAAGACAGTCGAGATACCGCGTCGAGGCGAGCTTGACCGTCTTCAGGTTCATCTCGGCCGAGGTGCCGCCGATGACGATCGCGAGATGGTAGGGCGGACAGGCCGCCGTGCCGAGCGTCAGGATCTTCTCTTTCAGGAAGTCCAGCATGCGGTCGTGGGTCAGCAGCGACGGCGTACCCTGATAGAGGAACGTCTTGTTGGCCGAGCCGCCGCCCTTCGCGACGAAGAGGAACTCGTAGGCGTCGGTGCCTTCCTCATAGATATCGATCTGTGCGGGCAAATTGTTCTTGGTATTCTTTTCTTCGAACATCTTGATCGGTGCGAGTTGCGAGTAGCGCAGATTCTTCTTCTCGTAGGCGTCGAGCACGCCCTTGGCGAGCGCTGCGCTGTCGCCGCCTTCGGTCCAGACGCGGCGGCCTTTCTTGCCCATGATGATGGCGGTGCCGGTATCCTGGCACATGGGCAGCACGCCGCCGGCGGCAATATTGGCATTCTTCAGCAGATCGTAGGCGACGAAGCGGTCGTTATCGGTCGCTTCAGGGTCTTCCAGGATCGATGCCAGCTGCTTCAGGTGGCCGGGGCGCAGCAGATGGTTGATGTCGGCAAAAGCCGTTTCGGCAAGAAGACGGATGCCCTCTGGATCGACGGTCAGGATTTCCTGGCCCTTGAAGGTGTCGACGGAAACATAGTCGCCCGAAATCTTGCGGTAAGGGGTCGTGTCGTCGCCGAGGGGAAATAGATCGTCAGCCATGTGGAAACCTTTCAAGCCGGATGGCGGGGAAGATGTTTGGAAACGATCTAAATCCGGCTTGAGGCAAAAGCAATTGTTTGGCTGATAAGTTGAAATCTCAAAAATGGGAGATGCGCAG
Source organism: Rhizobium tropici CIAT 899 (assembly GCF_000330885.1). Classification (NCBI taxonomy): domain Bacteria; kingdom Pseudomonadati; phylum Pseudomonadota; class Alphaproteobacteria; order Hyphomicrobiales; family Rhizobiaceae; genus Martinezella; species Martinezella tropici. The sequence continues at coordinate 2,067,452 of NC_020059.1, read as the reverse complement.
GTCGGGTGGATCTTTTGACGTTGAGATCTTGTGCCCGGCCCCTCACCCTAGCCCTCTCCCCGCTCATGCGGGGAGAGGGGATGACCGTGCAAAGACAATGCTGTTCCGCCAAGGGGGATTCACTGTTTAACGCGGTAAACTCCCTCTCCCCGCCTGCGGGGAGAGGGCTAGGGTGAGGGGCCAGGGAGACCGTTACGTCAGACGCGAATGTGCCTGATCATCTCAAACCGGGATCTACTTCGGGCCGATCATCGTTTCCGGGCGGACGATGGCGTCATATTCTTCCGAAGACACCAATCCGCTTGCCAGCGCTTCTTCCTTCAGGGTCGTGCCATTCTTGTGCGCCGTCTTGGCGATCTTGGCGGCGTTGTCGTAGCCGATCTTCGGAGCCAGTGCGGTGACCAGCATCAGGGAGCGCTCCAGGCCAGCCTTGAGGTTGTCCTCGCGCGCTTCGATGCCGACGACGCAATTATCCGTGAAGGAGACGGCGGCATCGCCGAGCAACTGCACCGACTGCAGGAAATTGTAGGCCATCATCGGATTGTAGACGTTGAGCTCGAAATGGCCCTGGCTGCCGGCAAAGGTCAGCGCGGCATTGTTGCCGAAGACTTGAATGCAGACCTGCGTCAGCGCCTCGCACTGGGTCGGGTTGACCTTGCCCGGCATGATCGACGAGCCCGGTTCGTTTTCCGGCAGCGCCAGTTCGCCGAGACCGGCGCGCGGGCCGGAACCGAGTAAGCGGATATCGTTGGCAATTTTGAAGAGGGCTGCCGCTGCGGCATTGATGGCGCCGTGGCTGAAGACCATCGAGTCATGCGCGGCCAGCGCTTCGAACTTGTTCGGGGCAGTCACGAAGGACAGGCCAGTGATTTTGGCGATCTCGTCGGCGACCTTTTCGGCAAAGCCGATCGGCGCGTTGAGCCCGGTTCCGACCGCGGTGCCGCCCTGGGCGAGTTCGCAAAGGCCAGGCAGCGTCAGCTCGATGCGCTTGATCGAGGAGGCGACCTGCGCGGCATAGCCGGAGAATTCCTGGCCGAGCGTCAGCGGCGTTGCATCCTGCGTATGAGTGCGCCCGATCTTGATGATATGGGCGAAGTCGGCGACCTTCTTTTCCAAAGCAGCATGCAAATGCCGCAGAGCCGGCAGCAGGTGATGGGCGATCTGCTCGGCGCAGGCGATGTGCATGGCCGTGGGATAGGTGTCGTTCGACGATTGGCTCATGTTCACATGGTCGTTCGGATGCACCGGCTTCTTCGAGCCGATGACGCCGCCGAGCATTTCGATCGCACGGTTCGAAATCACCTCATTGGCGTTCATGTTCGACTGCGTGCCCGAGCCGGTCTGCCAGACCACAAGCGGAAAATGCTCATTGAGCTTGCCGTCGATGACTTCCTGCGCCGCCTCGACGATCGCCTTGCCAAGCGCCGGGTCGAGCTGGCCGAGCTCCATGTTGGCGCGCGCGGCCGCCTGCTTGACGATGCCGAGGGCGCGCACGACCGATAGCGGCTGCTTTTCCCAGCCGATCTTGAAATTGCCGAGCGAGCGTTGCGCCTGCGCGCCCCAGTAACGGTCGCTGGCGACCTCGATCGGGCCAAATGTATCGGTTTCGGTGCGGATGGGGGTCATCTTCCTGGTCCTGCTTTCCATTGAGACGGATAGCAGCTCATATAGGTCCGAAAGAGCCCTATGAAAATATCAAAGCGCTATTTGATGACTATTCTAGTCATGTTTTGCTCGGTGCGGCGTGCTCTTTTTAACACGCTGCGCATATATTAACGGACACGCATTTTCGGCCGCTTAAAAAGTCTCCGAAAATTCAATAAAGCATTAACCAATAATTTCATATTTTTGTGTGGAGTGAGCCGCGAAAGACGCCATCGCTTCGTCACATGAAGTTGAGGCATTGAACGAAAGGCGGGTCTCGCCGTTTTCATAGTGTGAGTATACGATGTCGAAGACATCGCGGCCGAGTTGAAAACAGCACCGTCAAGCTCGAAGTCATCGCACGATACAGGGACTGATTACAGAATGAAACTTGCTTCCAAAGCCACCGCATCCGTCCTGGCTCTCTCCTGTTGCCTTTCTTCGATAGGCGCAACCTCTGCAAGTGCCATGACCCTCATGGATTTCATCCGTGGCGGCCAGGGCCGTCAGCAGAGCACGCAGGTTTCGGCTCCCGTTCCTGTCAATCCGGTGCAGACGCTGGATCCTGATCAGCCTCCGCGGGCGAAACAGCCGCTCCCGACCGTCGATGCGCCGAAATATTATACCTATAAGGCCGACCAGATGCGCCTGGTGTCGACGGCGCATTTCGCCGACCCGGTCGTGACCGGTGCCGTTGCAGATGCTTCTCCCTCGCCGGTCGCGGTCGATGCCGGGATTTCGCAGCGCCGCTATCTGGCAGATGCGCGCGTCATGGCGACCAATGACATCGCCAAGGCGATCGAAGCCTATTACGCCGATCAGAGCAAGCCGCTTCTCTGGGTTGCCGATCATGCCGTCAGCGACAAGGCGAAGGCTGCTATGGCGGCTCTTGCCGATGCGGGTTCCGTCGGCCTCGATCCCGCCGATTATGCAGTAACTTTGCCTAGTGCCGATGCGGAAAACGCCGATCCGGTCATGCGCGATCGCGCGCTCATGCAATTCGAGCTCGCGCTGTCGAGCAAGATATTGATGTTCGTCCAGGATACGGTTCGCGGTCGTCTCGATCCGAACAAGATTTCCGGCTATCACGACTTCAAGCGCAAGGATGTCAATCTGACGGCGATGCTTGATGTATTGCGCGCCAGCCCGGATGTTCCGGCTTATCTCAACAGCCGCAACCCGTCCAATCAGCAATTCCAAGCCTTAAAGGCGGAACTCGCCAAGCTGCGTGCGGAATCCGGGTCGGACGGCAGCCATATCAGCATTTCGCTGACCGGAATTCTGAAGCCAGGTGGCAGCTCGCCGGAAATGGTCAACATCGTCAAGGCGATCCAGCATCGCGGATCGGATGCGCTGAAGGCTGCCCATGCCGATCTTTTCGATGCCTATCTGGGTACGCCGGACTATACGCCCGAACTCGTGTCGCTGGTTGAAGACTTCCAGCGCGAGAAGGGTCTGACGGCTGACGGCGTGATCGGCTCGTCCTCCGTTCGCGCCATGGTCGGCGAGAACAATGACGTGAAGATCCAGAAGCTGGTCATCGCCATGGAGCAGCTGCGCTGGCTGCCGCCTGAGCTTGGCCCGCGCTATGTCTTCATCAACCAGCCGGCTTTCATGGTCTATTACTACAATAACAACCAGGAGCAGCTGTCGATGCGCGTCGTCGTCGGCAGCAAGCAGCACCAGACCTTCTTCTTCGAAAATCAGGTGCAGACGGTCGAATTCAATCCGTTCTGGGGCGTTCCGCAGTCGATCATCATCAACGAGATGCTGCCGAAGCTGCGTTCCGATCCGAACTATCTCGACCGGATGGGCTATCAGGTCGAAGTCGGCGGCCGCGCCGTCGCATCGTCCAGCGTCGACTGGTACGGCTCGACGAAGAGCATCTCGGTTCGCCAGCCGCCGAGCAGCGACAACGCACTCGGTGAATTGAAGATCCTCTTCCCGAACTCGCATGCGATCTACATGCACGACACGCCGCAGAAGAGCTTCTTCAAGAAGGATATGCGCGCACTCAGCCACGGCTGCGTCCGCCTTGCCGATCCGCGCGCGATGGCCGCCGCCGTGCTGAACACGACGGTCGACGATATCGCCAAGCAGATCGCCACCGGCCAGAACAAGGCAGTGGCCGTGCCGCAGAAATTCCCGATCTACATCGCCTATTTCACCGCGTGGCCGAACAAGGACGGCGTTATCCAGTACTTCAACGACGTCTACGATCGTGACGCCGCCACGCAGAAGGCGCTCGATGCGACCTCAAAGGCACGCACTGCCCAGATCTAAAGTCTGTTCAGCGGAGAAAAACGAAAAGGGCGGCCCATTGGTCGCCCTTTTTGTTGCCTGTCGTACGGGAATGTCACGCGGCTCTAGCGGGCGATTCAGTTCAATTCTTCGCCTCGATTCGCCACTCCCGGCCGCCGAAGGTAACGTCGAAGCGCGAGAGGAAGGAGCGACCGAGCAGCCCGTCGACCTCCGTGCCAAGTGCTGCGTTGTCGTCGAGAACCACGGCCGTGATATCGCTAGCCTGGACGTGCCCGACCTTCACGGTAGTCGCCGTTGTGCGTGTGGCTTGAGAAACGCCGTTTGCCGTTTGAAGAGATATTCCATTGTTGCCGTCGACCGGCAGCTTGGCTCGCGCGGCGAAGGCTTTGCTCACCGCCACGAAGCTTGCTCCGGTGTCGACGATGAAAACGCCCTCTGTGCCATTGACCGAGACCTTAGCAAGGATGACGTTCTTGCCCTGCGTCGGAAATCGGTCGCTGCCGGTCGCGTAGGTTGAGGCGCATTTGCCCATGGTTTCATAGAGTTTAATGATCCCACGCACGATCGCTGTGTCGTTGCGGTCGGGATTGGTAGAAACCCAAAGCTGAAGCGGCCCGATCGCCTCGCAATATTCACCAAGCTCGCGGTAGCTGGCGGAGATTCCCTCAAATACCGCGCTGTTCAGTATCGCGATATTGTCGGTAAGGCCGATGACCGAATAGTAGTCATCGATGGCGTCCCGATATTTCTTGGCATTTTGGCGAATTCGCGCACGCTGGAAATAGAAATCAGGCATTCCCGGTGACATTGCTATCACTTGGTTCGAGACTTTCAGCGCTTCGTCGAAGTCGCTGAGATCGTCCAGAATTTGGGCGGCTGAGCTCAAGGCGATATTCGACGGTTTGCACTTGTCGGAGAAGGCAATGAAGACTTTGGCCGCTTCGCGGCGATAGCCTTGCTTCGTCAGCTCATCTGCGAATTTGTAGACTGCATTCCAATCACAATGCTCTCGCCGTAACATATCGAGATCGGCTGCCATCGCAGGTCTGCCTGCAACAATGTTCGGCAAAGGTGCGATGTCAAAATGCTCATAGACCGCGGTCAGAGCGGGATCGGGTTTGGCACCAACTCCGGTTTCCGTCTCGACGTAACCGATAATGCGGTCGCCGTAGATGTAGAACCATATACCTCCGCATAGTGCACCGCAGATGATCAGCGTTCGGACAATGGGAGCAAACCATCCTCTGCGGCTTGGCAATCTACCGGCATTACGGTCTTCGGGATCTGCTACGAGCAAGGGGGGCGCTCCGCTATCGAGTGATCGTCCCACCTCGGTCGCGCGGAGCACCTTTCCCTCTAGCGATCCGGATACTGAAGGTAGAACCTCGATAAGTTGTGGCTGAAGCGCGTGAATCGCGCAAGGCCCACCACAACCTAGGTCGCTGAACCAACAGAGATCTTAGCTATGTCAAGCGGCCAGCAATCCCTCGACCAGCTCGGGCGTCAGTTCGTCGTAGTGGTAGATGATGCGGTTCGGCCCGAGCGTTTCGATGCCAACATCGGAGTAGCCGAATGGCACGGCGATCGAGGGGACGCCGGCATTGCGGGCGACGAGGATGTCGTTGATGCTGTCGCCGATCATGATCGTACGGGCGATGTCGCCGCCCGCGCGTTCGACCGTGCCGATCAGGTGCTCGGCATTCGGCTTGCGGACGGTGAAGGTGTCGCCGCCGGTGATGGCCTCGAAGTAATGCGTCAGCTTCAGCCGGTCGAGCAAGGTGCGCGCCAGCGATTCCATCTTGTTGGTGCAGACGGCGAGCTTATAGCCTTGGCCCTTCAGCGTATCGAGAGCTGCAAGCAGCCCCGGATAAGGCTGTGTCACGCCTGGCATGGTTTCGGAATAATGAGTGATGAAGCGCTGCAGAAGGGCGGGCAATTCTTCCGATGTCAGCATATAGCCGTGCAGCTTGCAGGCTCGCTCGATCATGACCTGCGCGCCGTTGCCGACGAGATGTGTCACGTCGTCGTAGCTGACCGGGGGAAGCTCGAGCGCCGCGATCGTGTGGTTCAGGCTGACGATCAGGTCCGCATGCGTGTCCAGCAGCGTGCCGTCGAGATCGAATACGACAAGGGGGGATTTCACTAGGAATCGGCCTTTGCAGAGAAAAGAGTGCGTCTTTTGGAGTTAAAAGATCGCGTAGGCAATTGCAACTGAAGTGCCGGAATGCCTTGGCGGGAAGGGGCCGGGGATTTCTATATCACGCCGTTATTTTGGCTTTCGTTTGGCTGGAGAGCCGTGTAAACAGCAGACCAACGTAACAATGGGAGCAGGTGGCGCATGGACGCCCGCCAGATGAAGATTGAGGCTGCGAGAGCCGCGCTCGCTCATGTCGAGAGCGGCATGCGGCTCGGGATCGGTACCGGCACCACGGCGGAGGAATTCGTTCGCCTGCTCGCCGAAAAGGTTGCTGCCGGCCTCTCGATCCAAGGCGTTCCGACGTCCGAAAGGACGGCCAAGCTTTGCAATGAGCTCGGCGTCCCGTTGAAATCCCTGGACGAGCTTCCCGAACTTGACCTTACCATCGATGGCGCCGATGAGCTGGATGGCGCGCTGACGCTGATCAAGGGCGGCGGCGGTGCGCTGTTGCGCGAGAAGATCGTTGCGGCATCGTCAGCCCGCATGATCGTCATTGCGGATGAAAGCAAGGTCGTCGAGACGCTCGGCGCATATCCATTGCCTATCGAGGTCAATCCGTTCGGGCTCGTTTCCACCCGCATCCTCATCGAGAAGGCGGCCTCGCGTCTTGGGCTCTCGGGCGCGCTCGACATGCGCCGCTCCGGTGACAGCCTCTTTGTCACCGACGGGGGGCATTACATCGTCGATGCATCTTTCGGCCGCATTCCTGATGCAGAGGCGCTGTCGAACGAGCTCTATTCGATTCCCGGCGTTGTCGAACACGGGCTCTTTATCCATATGGCGACATTAGCGATCATTGCCGGCCCTGCCGGTGCGCGCACGTTGCAGGCCAACAATACATAGGAGCACTCATCTCATGATCAAATTTGCGGGTCTTGGCCGTCTTGCCGTTGCAACCATTCTTCTTTCCGGCATTGCCTTCGGTTCGGTCAACGCTCAGGAAGTTTCCGAGGATCAGATCAAGGCTGCCCGCGCCGCGATCAATGCTCTCGGCATTACCAACCAGTTCGACAATATTCTGCCTAATCTCGCCGAGCAGCTGAAGAGCACGATGATCCAGGCAAACCCGAATTTCGGCGATGCGATCAATTCGACCGTCGATGCCACCGCGATCGCGCTCGCTCCACGTCGTGCCGATCTGGAGCGTGAAGCTGCCATCACCTATGCCAAGGCTTTCTCGGCCGACGAACTGAAGGCGATCGCCGATTTCTACGGTTCGCCGGCAGGCAAGAAGCTTCTCAAGGATGGTCCGCTCGCGACCCGCGAACTCTACAAGGCCGCCGATATCTGGAGCCAGGGCATTTCGCGCGATCTCGCAAAGCAGAGCAACAGTGCCCTGCAGAAGGTCGTCAAGCAGCCGGTAGTTACGCCGGATGCCGGTGCGGCCGCTCAGCCGGCGCCAAAGCAGTAAGCGACGCGTCTTTGCTGCATTCGCTCCGAAAGAGACGTTTTGTCTTTTGGGTGCGTACGGCAGGCAGTTGAAATTCGAAGCCCGGATCGTTTCCGGGCTTTTCTTTTTATGTCCCGGCTCCCTATATGAGGGCGACCCCCATTGGCGCTTCGCGCGCATCTGACGTCTACAGGAGCGATCCATGCCTTCGTTTGATTTCGACCTTTTCGTGATTGGCGGCGGCTCCGGCGGCGTGCGCAGTGCGCGCGTGGCCGCATCGCTCGGCAAGAAGGTCGGCATCGCCGAGGAATATCGCTATGGCGGCACCTGCGTCATTCGCGGTTGCGTGCCGAAGAAGCTCTTCGTCTATGCCTCGCAATATAGCGAGCACTTCGAGGACGCGGCCGGTTTCGGCTGGACGGTCGGCGAAAGCAGCTTCGACTGGAAGAAGCTGATCGAGGCGAAGGATAAGGAAATCGCCCGCCTGGAAGGCCTCTATCGCAAGGGGCTCGACAATGCCAAGGCGGAGATCTTCGATACACGCGCAGAGCTGGTGGATGCTCACACGATCAAGCTGCTGAAGACCGGTCAGACCATCACGGCCGAAACCATCGTGATTGCGACCGGCGGCCGGCCGAACCTGCATACGGCGCTGCCGGGTCACGAGCTTTGCATCTCCTCGAACGAGGCCTTCCACCTGAAGGAACTGCCGAAATCGATCCTGATCGCCGGCGGCGGATATATTGCCGTCGAGTTCGCCAATATCTTCCACGGGCTCGGAGTCGAGACGACGCTGATCTATCGTGGTGCCGAGATCCTGTCACGCTTCGATCACGACCTGCGCAAAGGCCTGCATGAGGCCATGGAGGAGAAGGGCATCCGTATTCTCTGCCATGACATCATCGAGCACGTCGAGAAGGCAGAGGGCCGGCTCAGCGTTCGGACGAAGAGCGATAAGTCCCTGACGGTCGATACCGTCATGCTGGCGCTCGGCCGTACGCCGAATACAGAAAATCTCGGGCTTCAGGCTGCCGGCGTCGCGATCGACGAGCAGGGCGCTGTTATCGTCGACGAATATTCGCGGACTTCCGTTCCGAATATCTTCGCTCTCGGCGACGTCACCGACCGGGTGCAGCTGACGCCTGTGGCGATCCACGAGGCCATGTGCTTCATCGAGACCGTCTACAAGGACAATCCGACCCGGCCGGACCACGAACTCATCCCGACGGCCGTCTTCTCGCAGCCGGAGATCGGTACCGTCGGCCTGACCGAGGAGGATGCTGCCAAGCGCTATCCTGAACTCGAAGTCTATCGCGCCCAGTTCCGGCCGATGAAGGCGACGCTTTCGGGCCGAGCCGAGAAGATGATCATGAAGCTGATCGTCAATGCCGCGGACCGCAAAGTGATCGGCGCCCATATTCTCGGCCACGATGCTGGCGAGATGGCGCAGCTTCTCGGCATTACGCTGAAGGCGGGCTGCACCAAGGACGATTTCGACCGCACCATGGCGGTACATCCGACGGCGGCGGAAGAATTGGTGACGATGTATTCGCCAAGCTACCGCATCCGCAATGGCGAGCGCGTGTAACGCCCCCGTTTTCACGCAAATATCGGCTGCACCATAAAAGATTCGCACAGCAGTTTGCCTGCCTTTGCAAGCGGGCGGCAAAGGTTTATAAGCGCGCGTTATTTACGACGATGGGCCGCCCGAGAAAGATCGGGCGCACAAGCAGGTGAGTGAGATGGCACAGAATTGGACACCGAACAGTTGGCGGCAGAAACCGATCCAGCAGGTGCCGGATTTTCCGGACAAGGCAGCGCTGGCAGAGACCGAAGCCCAGCTTGCAAGCTATCCGCCGCTTGTTTTCGCCGGTGAGGCCCGTCGCCTGAAGGCGCATCTTGCCAATGTCGCCGAAGGCAATGGCTTCCTGCTTCAGGGCGGCGATTGCGCCGAAAGCTTCGCCGAGCATGGTGCCGATACGATCCGCGACTTCTTCCGCGCCTTCCTGCAGATGGCCGTCGTGCTGACCTTCGGTGCGCAGCTGCCGGTCGTCAAGGTTGGTCGTATTGCCGGTCAGTTCGCCAAGCCGCGCTCTTCGAACATCGAAACGCAGAACGGCGTCTCGCTGCCGAGCTATCGCGGCGACATCATCAACGGTATCGATTTCACCGAAGACGCACGCATCCCCAATCCGGAACGTCAGCTGATGGCTTACCGCCAGTCCGCTGCGACGCTCAATCTGCTGCGCGCCTTTGCCATGGGCGGCTACGCCAACCTTGAAAACGTGCAGAAGTGGATGCTCGGCTTCGTCAAGGATAGCCCGCAGGGCGAACGCTACCGCAAGCTTGCCGACCGCATCGGCGAGACGATGGATTTCATGCGCGCGATCGGCATTACCGCCGAGAGCAATGCGAGCCTGCGCGAAACCGATTTCTTCACCAGCCACGAAGCGCTGCTGCTTGGCTATGAAGAAGCCTTCACCCGCGTCGACTCCACGACCGGCGACTGGTACGCGACCTCGGGCCACATGCTCTGGATCGGTGACCGCACGCGCCAGGCCGATCATGCCCATGTCGAGTATTTCCGCGGCATCAAGAACCCGATCGGCCTGAAGTGCGGGCCTTCGCTGCAGGCGGACGATCTGCTTAACCTGATCGATATTCTGAACCCGCAGAACGAAGCCGGTCGCCTGACGCTGATCTGCCGTTTTGGGCACGACAAGGTTGCCGACAACCTGCCGCGCCTTATCCGCGCTGTCGAGAAGGAAGGCCGCAAGGTCGTCTGGTCTTGCGACCCGATGCATGGCAACACGATCACGCTTAACAACTACAAGACGCGTCCGTTCGAGCGCATCCTGTCGGAAGTCGAGAGCTTCTTCCAGATCCACCGTGCCGAAGGCACGCATCCGGGCGGTATCCACATCGAGATGACCGGCAAGGATGTGACCGAATGCACGGGCGGTGCCCGCGCCGTCGGCGCCGAGGATCTTCAGGATCGCTATCACACGCATTGCGATCCGCGCCTCAATGCCGACCAGGCGCTCGAGCTTGCCTTCCTGCTCGCCGAGCGGATGAAGGGTGGCCGTGACGAGAAGCGTATGCGCGCACATGGCTGAGTGAAGCCGCGTCCATGACCTATCGAACGGGCCGGCGAAAACCGGCCCGTTTGCTTTTTGGCCGGAGCGATCAGCGCGGTTGAAAGATGCTTCATTTCTTTGAAATTGACCCGAATGCGGTTCTCGGGAAGGCTGCCTTGAAATAGAGGGAGCAATGATGAGCGACGAACACACGGGAGCCTGCCTTTGCGGCAGCGTACGTTTCAAGACACGCGGCAAACTGCGTGAGGTCGTCGCCTGCCATTGTTCGCAGTGCCGCAAGCAGACTGGTCTCTATTACGCAGCAACCAACGTCGCGCGCGAAAATCTCGTCATCGAGGGAGAAGAGGCGATTACCTGGTATCGAGCCAGCACATTCGCGCGCCGCGGTTTTTGCAAGATTTGCGGCTCGGCTCTCTTCTGGGTGGCCGACAGCGCCGATGAAATATCGATCATGGCCGGTCTGTTCGACCAGCCGAGCGGACTCAAGATAGCCTATCATATCTATTGCGCCGACAAGGGCGACTATTATGAGGTCCGCGACGGACTGCCGCAATATCGGCAGGGGCGACCGGGATTGCTGACGGCCGGCCCATCCGATTGACCCTCAGATACTGCCTTTTTCGATAACGAGCTTGCTGAGCTTGGCGAGCTCCTCCCGCACCACCGCGAGCTCGGTCAACACCTGCATATCAATCTTCTGGTGCAGCGATAGCACTTCCAGCTCGGATTTGAGATTGACCTCGTAATCCTTGGCCGCCTCGAAGCGGTCCCTTTCTGCCTGCCGGTTCTGGGACATCATGATGATCGGCGCCTGGATCGCGGCGAGCATGGATAGGACGAGGTTCAAAAAGATGAAGGGGTAGGGGTCGAAGGCGTTGGTGGTGAGGAGGATGGTATTAACGACGCACCAGAAGACCAGAAACAGCAGGAAGGCGATGATGAAGGACCAGGAGCCGCCGACGCGGGCAATGCCATCAGCCAGACGCTCTCCTCTGGACGATCCCGCCGAGATAGCTGCATTGATATCGGTGGAGATGACTTTTCGCTCGTGCGCCTTTTTAAGAACGCGCTTTTCGATATCGCCGAGCTGATCGGCTGTCTTGTCAAAATGGAGATGAACGAAGTTGGGAGGATTATGCATTGGGAGGGCTCCGAGGTCCAAGTGGCGTTGAATGCAACTATTCGACCAACGGGCAAAAATGCAACGAGGGAAGGGTATCAAACATCACGAGGCGGTTTGCCGCTGCGGCCAGAGCGCATGCTAGCCGCTCCGAGGTTCTGAGCATCCGACCTGCCGCACCCAGGCATTCGCGCCATCCATGATAATGTCGAAGATCGGGTCCTTTATGTCGTAATAGGCATCGGCATTCATGGCATCGATGAAGGGAGTGTCTGCCAGCGCGAATTCAATGATCAATGCGATCAAAGTCTTCTTTGCAAGGCTGGCTTGGTATTTTCCGAGCAAAAATACCGCCTATGCGGGTGGCGTGATCTTTGATGCGTGTGCGGGAAGGAAGGCGGTTGCGGAAGGAAGATGGCATCGCTAAATGTATGGCATGACAGAGCAAAGCCAGATTACCAACACCATTCGCATCGCTGTCGCGCAGCTCAATCCGACGGTCGGCGATGTCTCCGGCAATCTCGCCAAGGCGCGTGACGCCCGCGCCGAAGCCGCGCGCGAAGGCGCGCAGCTCGTATTGCTGACGGAATTGTTCATTTCCGGCTATCCGCCGGAAGATCTCGTGCTGAAGCCGGCCTTCATCCGCGCCTGCTGGAAGGCGGTCGAGGCTCTGGCCGCGGATACGGCCGATGGCGGCCCTGGCGTCATCATCGGCTTTCCCCGACAGGATGAAACTGGGCGCTATAATTCGATTGCCGTGCTCGATGATGGGAAGGTGATTGCCGTCCGTGACAAGGTAGACCTGCCGAACTACGGCGAGTTCGACGAGAAGCGCGTGTTCGATCAGGGCGCCATGCCCGGTCCGGTCAATTTCCGCGGCGTTAGGCTGGGTATTCCGATCTGCGAGGACATCTGGGGTGAACTCGGCGTTTGCGAAACGCTGGCTGAAAGTGGCGCTGAAATCCTGCTGTCGCCGAATGGGTCGCCCTATTATCGCGGCAAGGTGGATATCCGCCATCAGGTCGTGCTGAAGCAGGTTCTCGAGACCGGCCTACCGATGATCTATGCCGCTCAGCTCGGCGGCCAGGACGAGTTGGTTTTCGACGGCGCGAGCTTCGGCTTCAACGCAGACAAGACGCTGGCCTTCCAGATGAGTCAGTTCGAGACCGCGCTTGCGGTGACGACCTGGAAGAAGAACGGCGATGGCTGGCACTGCGCCGAAGGCCCAATGGCGCATATTCCGGAAGGCGAGGAGGCTGACTATCGCGCCTGCCTGCTGGGCTTCCGCGACTATGTCAACAAGAACGGCTTCAAGTCGGTCGTGCTCGGCCTTTCCGGCGGTATCGACTCGGCGATCTGCGCCGCGATTGCCGTCGATGCGCTAGGCGAAGAGCGCGTGCGCACGGTCATGCTGCCTTATCGCTATACCTCGCAGGATTCATTGAAGGATGCGGCCGATTGCGCCAAGGCGCTCGGCTGCCGCTACGATATCGTGCCGATCGAAGATCCGGTGACAGGCTTCACTTCGGCCTTGTCCGATCTCTTCGAAGGCACGGAAAGCGGCATTACCGAGGAAAACCTGCAGAGCCGTGCTCGCGGCACCATTCTGATGGCGATCTCCAACAAGTTCGGCTCGATGGTGGTGACGACGGGCAACAAGTCGGAAATGTCGGTCGGCTACGCCACGCTTTATGGCGATATGAACGGCGGCTTCAACCCGATCAAGGATCTCTACAAGATGCAGGTCTATGCGCTGTCGCGCTGGCGCAACCTGCATGTGCCCCCCGGTGCGCTCGGCCCCTCGGGTGAGGTCATTCCCCATAACATCATCGACAAGGCGCCTTCGGCGGAATTGAGGCCGAACCAGACGGACCAGGATTCGCTGCCGCCCTATCCGGTGCTTGACGATATCCTCGAATGCCTGGTGGAGAAGGAGATGTCGGTGGAGGAGATCGTGGCCCGGGGCCATGATGTCGCGACCGTACATCGTATCGAACACCTGCTTTATCTCGCAGAATACAAGCGCCGCCAGTCGGCACCGGGTGTGAAGATCACCAAGAAGAATTTCGGTCGCGACCGTCGCTATCCGATCACCAACCGGTTCCGCGATCGCTGATCGCGGTATCCAGCGGCAAGGGAGAGGAAGCATGCGCAGCTCGGTCGAGATCTATAATATCCGTACGGGTGCAAACCGGATCGTCTGGCAAACGGACCAGCTGATCGAAGCGCCGAACTATTCGCCTGACGGCCGAGATCTGCTGCTGAATGGCGACGGCCTACTTTACCGACTGCCGCTGGATGGCAGCGGCATCGCCCAGGTCGATACCGGCTTTGCGACGCAGTGCAACAACGATCACGGCATTTCTCCGGATGGTTCGCTGATCGCGATTTCCGACAAGACGCAGCATGGTAAATCCTGCATCTATGTTCTGCCCGCAGAAGGCGGCACGCCAAGGCAGGTGACCACCAATCTGCCGTCCTATTGGCACGGCTGGTCGCCGGACGGGAAGCGCTTCTCCTATTGCGGCATCCGCAACGACGTTTTCGATATCTATACGATCTCGATCGATGGCGGCGAAGAGACCCGACTGACGCATGGCGAGGGCCGCAATGACGGACCTGACTATTCGGCCGACGGGCAATGGATCTATTTCAATTCGAGCCGCACCGGCCTCATGCAGATCTGGCGCATCCATCCCGACGGCACCGGCTTGCAGCAACTGACCGACGACAATTACGGCAATTGGTTCGCGCATCCGTCGCCAAAAAACGACAAGGTCGTCCTGATCTCCTACGATCCCGACGTCTTCGATCATCCGCGCGATCTCAATGTGCGGATGCGGCTGATGGATATGGATGGCGGCAATATCACGACGCTGTTCGAGCTCTTCGGCGGGCAGGGGTCGATCAATGTGCCGAACTGGTCACCGGATGGGGACGAGTTCGCCTATGTCCGCTATGAGCCGGCCTGAGCTCTGGACAGACCGCAACCGGCGCGATAGATCTGGATGCGTTCTCAGGGCGCATCCGATCCGCGGGAAGGGCTAGGCCCACCTGATGCATATGAAGTGAGACTGCCACACCTCTTTTCAGTCTGTGGGCGCGGATACCGGACGTAAATGGAAGGAGGTCTATCGTGACCACGCGCTCTTTGGCTGTCGACGCCACTCTCGATTCCCTGAAAAAGCAGGCCAAGTCTTTCCTCAAGGCCCTTCAAGCCGGCGATGCTTCGGCGCGCAGCCGCGTTGCGCCCTATTTTGCCGATATCGCCAATGTGGGGCTGCAGGACATTCAGCTTGTTCTTGCCCGTGAATTCGGTTTCTCCAGCTGGACGAAGCTGAAGGCGCATCTGGAAAGCGGCGATCGCAGGCATGTTCCGCCAGATCAGCTCGCCAATCGCTTCCTGTCGCTGGCGACGGTCTCGTATTTTGCCAATATTCCCGCCGATCCCGCACGCTTCGATGAGGCGCTGCGACTGCTTGAAGACAATCCGGAGATTGCCGACGAAAGCATTCAGGTCGCTGCTGCACTCGGCGATGCCGATCGTATAGCTCGCTGGCTCGATCGCCAGCCGCAGCTTCTCGATCGCAAGGGCGGGCCGCATGATCTCACTCCGCTGATGTACGCGGCCTATGCTCGCGTGCCAGGTCGTTCCAGCCTGCCGGCAGCCGGTGAGCTGGTCCGGCGCGGTGCCGACGTCAACGCCTTCTTCCTCGATGCCGGCCAATATCGATTCACTGTCTTGACCGGCGTCTTCGGCGAAGGCGAGGCGGGGAAGGAGCGTCAGCCTCAGCATTCGGAATGCGAGGCATTCGCGCGGCTGCTGCTCGATGCGGGCGCCGAGGCGAATGACAGCCAGGCGCTCTACAACCGCATGTTCGAACCCGACAATACGTGCCTGAAATTGCTGATCGAATATGGCTTGTCGGCTAGGGATAAGAACAATTGGCTCGTGCGCGAGGATGGCAAGTTCGTCGAGAATTCGCAGACCGTTTTCGACTATCAGCTTGCCTGGGCGCTGGAACATCGTATGGGCGAGCGGGTGCGCCTGCTGGTGGATCATGGCGCTGATGTTCACGAGCCTGTCAATGGTAGAACGCCCTACGAATGGGCTCGCCTAAGTGGCGATAGCAAGCTGGCGGCATACCTTATTCAAAAGGGTGCTGTCGCGGTTCGCCTGAAGCCAGAGGATTGGGCCTATATTCAAGTGAAGGCCGGCGACATCGATGCCGAACAAATCAAGAAAGTTTTCCAGCAAATGCCAGGTGGGCGCGACCTTGATATCGCAGCGGCGATGCGTAAGGCTCATCCGGCCATGCTCCACGACGCTGCCGGGGAAAACGACCTTGGAGCCGTCCGCCGAATGCTGGCCCTGGGTCTCGACGCTAACGCGATGACGAGCCGAACGCCGCTGCATGAGGCGGCACTGCATGGCCATATGGAGATGGCGAAACTGCTGATCGAGCATGGAGCCGATACCACTGTTCGCGATCCGATTTTTCATGCGCCGCCAATCGGTTGGGCCGAATATAATGGCAAGCATGAGATGGTCGAGTTTTTGAAAGCCTATCCGCTCGATATTTTCGCGGCGGCAGCTTTCGGCCAGATCGATCAGCTTGCGGCTATTCTCGACAAGCATCCGGCGCAGGTGAATATGCGCTTCGGTAAATTCCGTTCGCATGGAGAGCCCACCGATCGCGATTGGATGACGCCGCTCGGCTTTGCCATCGCCAATCGGCGCGGCGACGCGGCAAGCTTCCTGCTGGCGCAGGGGGCGGATCGTTCGGTCAGGGACGCCTCAGGACGGTCCTATCGCGATCTTGCGCGCGAGGCAGGCGATGAGGCCATCATTTCCCTGTTGCGCAAGTCAGGAACAGCGTGAAAGCCTGCAGGCGGAGATTGGGAGCATCCGCCGACGCATTATTGCGTCGGCTGCGGCCCGGCCTCTTTGGGATGCTTGAGGTCGATGCTGCCTTGGTCGGTCGCGAGGAATTGCGGGCCGACCTGGCGCACCTTATGGGCTAAGGGATCGTATGGCCGATCCGGCGGAAATTGCTGTGGCTGCGCCTGTGTTATCTTGGGCGCCGGCGTCGGCGGTGCCTGTTTCTGTTCCAGGCTGGAATTCTTCTGGAGCCGTGGCGTTTCGATGACGGTAATGGAGCTTTCAGGCTTGGCCAGCGACTGCTCCTGCGGTGCATAGGCGTCCATCTTCGTGTGGGTATCGATCACGATATCCGGGGTGGCCGAAGCCGGCAGACTGCAGCCGTTACGCTGCATCGTATCCAGCAACTGCCGGCGCTGCATGGCTACGGCATCGACGCGGCCGACGCTTTCCTCACGCTGATCCATCAGCAGGGAGAGATCCTGCCGCATCTGATCGATCGATTGCCTGATGTCATCGCAGACACCCTGATTGTCCTGGTCGCCAAATACGCCGTCGTCGCCTTCGGCGCAGCCCTGGTTGCGCAGGTCGCTCATCGTCCGGCGGATCATCAGGTTCTGCTGCACGATGGTGCGCGAGAGCTGGCGTGTCTCCTGGCTGGCGCCGATCACCTCGTTGATGTCGACATAGCGGCCGCGCAGTTCGTCGCAGAGATCGGCCTGTGCGAGGGCCGGCGTGGCCGCCAGCAGGGAAAAGAGGGCAATGGAAGCTTGTTTTATGCCGCGGTTCACGGTGCTGCTCTCGAAAGCGGTTTTAACTCGCTGAAGATTACACGCTGCAGCTTAACAACGTATCCATGAAAAAGCACGGATTTCGAGAGGATTTTCCTGAAATTGCAGCTCGCAGCCGACAATAGCCAGGAGATGGGCGGCACCGCGATTGCATGAAGCGCGGTGCCGTTCTGACGGCGGCTGCGAGGCGCAGCATCAGGCGATCTGCGAGGCCTCGACGACGGCGAGCGCCGCCATATTGACCACGCCACGGGAAGTGACCGACGGCGAGAGAATATGGGCCGGAAGCGCCGTCCCGAGCAGGATGGGACCGACGTGCAGACCATCGGTCATGGTCTTGACCACGCCGAGCGTGATATTGGCCGCATCGAGATTGGGGAAGACCAGTAGATTGGCTTCGCCGGAAAGCGCGCTGTCCGGCATCACGTGGCGGCGCAGGCTTTCGGAAATGGCGCTGTCGCCATGCATTTCGCCATCGACCTCCAGATCCGGTGCTGCCTTGCGGACGAGAGCCAGCGCTTCGCGCATCTTCGTGGCGCTTTCCGACTCTCGGGAGCCGAAGTTGGAATGCGAGACGAGGGCAGCGCGCGGCTCGATGCCGAAGCGCTTGATTTCCTCGGCAGCCAGCCAGGTGGATTCCGCGATTTCCTCGGCGGTCGGATTAAAGGTCACATAGGTATCGGTGTAGAAGGTCGCGCCGCGCTGCGAAATAAGCAGGCTCAATGCGGAGAAATCGCGAACGTCCGGCCGCTTGCCGATGACCTGGCGGACGATGCGCAAATGACGCTCATAACGACCTTCGAGACCGCAGATGAGCGCATCGGCTTCGCCGCGCTTCAGGGCAAGCGCGCCGATGACGGTCGTGTTGGTGCGAACGATGGTGCGCGCTGCTTCGGGGATAACGCCTGCGCGGCCGACCAGCGAGAAATAAAGCTCGACATATTCGCGGAAGCGGGGATCGTCTTCCGGATTGATGACGGCAAAATCCGTATTCGGACGGATCTTCAGGCCGTAGCGCTTCAGGCGCGTCTCGATAACGGAAGGACGGCCAATCAGGATCGGGACGGCCGTGCCTTCTTCAAGAAGAACCTGGGCGGCGCGCAGAACGCGTTCGTCCTCGCCTTCGGAAAAGACGACGCGCTTGCGCTCGGCAATCTTCGCGGCGGCAAAGATAGGCTTCATGACAAAGCCCGAACGGAAGACGAAGCGGTTGAGCTCGTCCATATAGGCGTCGAAATCGGTGATCGGACGCAGGGCGACGCCGCTGTCTGCGGCTGCCTTTGCCACGGCCGGCGCAATGCGCAGGATCAGGCGCGGGTCAAAGGGTGAGGGGATCAGGTAATTCGGCCCGAAGACCGGAGTTTCACCGGTATAGGCCCGCGCC
This sequence comes from Rhizobium tropici CIAT 899, assembly GCF_000330885.1. Classification (NCBI taxonomy): domain Bacteria; kingdom Pseudomonadati; phylum Pseudomonadota; class Alphaproteobacteria; order Hyphomicrobiales; family Rhizobiaceae; genus Martinezella; species Martinezella tropici. The sequence goes on along the minus strand of NC_020059.1, from coordinate 2,048,684 downwards.
GCGACATCGGAAGGCTCCTCGCGGGCAAGTGCTGCGATGGCGCGCACGGCGGCCATCTTCATCTCTTCGTTGATCGTCTTGGCGCCGCAATCGAGCGCACCGCGGAAGATATAGGGGAAGCAGAGGACGTTGTTGACCTGGTTCGGGAAATCCGAGCGACCGGTGCAGATCATCGCGTCGGGGCGGGCGGCGCGGGCGAGGTCCGGCATGATTTCCGGCGTCGGGTTGGCGAGCGCCATGATCAGAGGCTTTTCGGCCATCTGCGCCAGCAGCTCTGGCTTCAGCACGCCGGCGGCGGACAGGCCGAGGAAGACGTCGGCGCCCGGAATGGATTCGGCAAGCACGCGCTTGTCGCTATCCTGAGCGTAGACCGATTTCCACTCGTCCATCAGGACGTTGCGGTCCTTGTAGACCAAGCCTTCGATATCATGAACCCAGATGTTTTCGCGCTTGGCGCCGAGAATGACGAGCAGGTTGAGGCAGGCGAGCGCGGCTGCGCCCGCGCCGGAGGCGACGATCTTGACCTCTTCGATCTTCTTGCCGGCGAGTTCCAGTCCGTTGAGGATGGCGGCGGCGACGATGATGGCGGTACCGTGCTGATCGTCGTGGAAGACCGGAATTTCCATTTTCTCGCGCAAGCGGCGCTCGACGTCGAAGCATTCCGGCGCCTTGATGTCTTCGAGATTGATACCGCCGAAGGTCGGTTCGAGCGCCGAGACGGTGTTGACCATCTCATCGACCGTCGGGGCTGCGATTTCGATGTCGAAGACATCGATGCCGGCGAATTTCTTGAAAAGAACGGCCTTGCCTTCCATGACCGGCTTGGAAGCGAGCGGGCCGATATTGCCGAGGCCGAGCACCGCCGAACCGTTGGAAATCACCGCTACGAGATTGGCGCGGGACGTGTAATAAGCGGCCGCTTCCGGATTGTCGCGAATGGCAAGACAGGGCGCGGCAACGCCGGGCGAATAGGCAAGCGCCAGATCGCGCTGGTTGCCGAGCGGCTTGGTGGCCTGGATTTCAAGCTTGCCGGGGCGGGGATAGCGATGGAAATAGAGCGCCTGTTCGTCGAAATCGCCACTCGCCAAGTTTTCGGCTTTTTTCGAAGTATCGTGCGTATCCATCTCGCGGTCTCCATTCCTATTCCTGCCTGCGCTTTGAGTCTTCTGCATACATCAATCGCTTCGCCTTCACAGTATGGAATTGAGGTCACAAAGCGTTTTTGTCGTGACAAAACTGAATTGCCTTTTTTTGCAAGAATTAAGCTGCCGGCGTCTCTTGGATCGAACGCTATGCTCGCGGCTGAGCCGTCAAGCACAGGGATTGTCATCTTCCTGAAACACGAGTCTGGTTTTGGAATAGCCAACGTAGGATAGGGCACGGACATATAGTTCGTGAATGAAAACATGGACCCCCGGCATTTCCGAACGCTATTCATTTCTGACGTGCATCTCGGCTCGAAGGCCGCCAAGGCGGACTACCTGCTCGACTTTCTCCGTCATCACGAAGCCGATACCATCTTTCTGGTCGGGGACATCGTGGATGGCTGGAGACTGAAGCGAAACTGGTACTGGCCGCAGCATTGCAACGACGTGATCCAGAAGCTCCTGCGCAAGGCGCGCAAGGGCACGCGTATCGTCTATATCCCGGGCAATCATGACGAATTCCTGCGTGACTTCCCCGGCATGCATTTCGGCGGCATCGAGGTGGCGCAGCGCGCCATGCATGAAACGGCCGACGGCAAGAAATATCTCGTGCTGCATGGCGATGAATTCGATGTCGTCGTCCGCAATGCCCGCCTGCTCGCCTATCTTGGTGATTGGGCCTATGACATGGCCATTCTGATCAATATCGGCCTTGCAGCGGTACGCCGCCGCCTGAACATGCCTTACTGGTCGTTCTCGGCCTGGGCGAAGCTGCAGGTGAAGCATGCCGTCAATTTCATCGGCGAATTTCAGCGTGTCGTCGCCGAAGAGGCCAAGCGCAACGATGCCGATGGCGTCATCTGCGGCCATATCCACCATGCGGTGATCGAGGATCTCGATGGCATCCGTTACATCAACACAGGCGACTGGGTGGAAAGCTGCACGGCGATTGCCGAACACGAAGACGGCACGTTCGAGCTCATTACCTGGCAGAATATTCTCGAGACACAACCCGTTGGCTCGCCCGTCGAGGAAATGCCGCAGGCACTCGGGGCACAAGCGGCATAATTCTGCGCCTGTTCACAAGCTTGCTAATAGTTTGTCATAATTATTGAACGCCTACGGCTTTGGTTTTTCCGAAACGGTACTGTTTGGGCCATTTCTCGCCATAGTCGTATTCTCGATAGCGTGATAGGGACAAATGAGTTCCCTTCAGGTCTGTCATGATTCCCGCGATCAAGTCCTTCCAGGGCGAGGGTGCGCCTCCATATTTCCGCTTGCGCACTGCCTTGTCCTACTGCGCTCCGTTGTTCGTCAACGGAATTGCCCTGCCGTTTTTCCCCGTCTGGCTGGCGGGGCTGAATTTCAATGATCATGAGATCGGCCTGGTGCTCGCCATTCCCATGGTCGTTCGGGTGCTCGTGACACCCATCATCGCGGTGCTCGCCGACCATATGACGGAGCGGGCGGATGTGCTGATATGGTCGGGTGCGCTGTCGCTGCTGACGGCTGTCGCGCTCTACTGGGCGAGCGACTTCTGGCCGGTGCTTCTGGTCTACGGCATTCAGGGCGCCACCTACGCGCCTTACGTGCCGGTGGTTGAGTCGATCGCCATGTCGGGCGTGCGCCGCTGGGGCTTCGACTACGGCTCCATGCGGGTCTGGGGATCGATCACATTCATCCTGTCGACCCTTCTCGGCGGCCAGCTGATCGGCATGTGGGGCGGCTCCACTGTCTTGCCCGTAATGGTGGCCGGATTCATTCTGACGACGCTGATGGGTTTTTTCGCCCCGCGCATCGGGCCGACGCGCCGGCGTAACCTGCCGATCAATCTGCAATCTCCGACCGGAAGCCTGCGCTCGCCGCACTTGCTCATCACCATGATCGGCGTGTCGATCCAGCAATCGAGCCATGCGATGCTCTATACGTTTGCATCGATCTACTGGCATAAGCTTGGCTTTTCCGGCGCGCAAATTGCCGTCCTATGGAGCATCGGCGTTGCGGCTGAGGTGATGGTTTTCTTCCTGTCGAAGAAGCTCAGTCGGCGGTTCAGCGCCTGGACATTGATCTTTTTCGGCGCGAGCATGTGCATTGTGCGCTGGATCCTGTTTCCGATCAATTTCGGCTTCTTCGGCTATTTCGTCCTGCAGTGTTTCCATTCCTGCACCTATGCCTGCGTCCACACAGGCATTCAGCGTCGCATCGTGGCCTCGGTGCACGAAACGCAGGAATCATCGGCCCAGGGGGCGTATTATTTTTACAACGGCATGTTCTTGGGGTTGATGACCCTTGCATCCGGCTATCTCTATGCCTGGCTTGACCTCGCCAGCTATTATGTCATGGCCGGCATTGCAGCCTTCGGGCTGGTCATGGTCATTTTCGCCTACGGGCTGCAGGCGAGGACGCCGGCAATCGGCGGCGGCGCTCACGGCGTATCCTGATGCGGTGCAACAAATTCATTTGGATATCAAAAAGCCGTGACATAAGTTGGCGTCGGCGCGAGATGGAAATTCCACGCGTAGTCGGTGTATTAAGCATTGACCAAGCGGGCTCACCGAGTCGGCGTATGTTGTGCCAGATTTGAAAGACGCATGAGTTTGAAAGCAGCCGAGCAAAGGTCCGACGCACCGAAGATCGATGATGCGCCCGAGGGCGCAGGCCATCGCTATCGGCTGCAAGGCAATTGGCGCAGCGCCAATGTGCATGGCGTGCTGCGACAGATCGAGCAGCTGTCCAAGCGAAGCTCCGGCGGCGACGTCGTGATCGATCTTTCCGGTCTTTCGGATGTGGATACGGCGGGTGCGCTGCTGATCCGCCGGCTGAAGGAAAGCCAGGAAGCGCACAAGGCTCACGTTACGATCGAGGGTTCCAATCCGCATATCGACGAATTGCTGACGACTTTCGACGCGCATCCGGACGATGAGGCGGCAGCGGCGAAGCCGAGGAAATCATGGGCGGAGCGTTTCTTCGCGCCTATCGGCGAAAGCGTCTACGATATCTGGGGCAATCTCATTGCCGCGATGTATATACTGGGTTCGGCCGTGCGCGGCGGTCAGCTCAAGTTTGGCCGCGGCAGCGGCGTTTCGCCAGCCTCGATCATCAATCAGATCGATCATATGGCGGTGCGTGCCGTTCCGATCATCCTGCTGATGTCGTCGCTGATCGGCGCGATCATCGCCCAGCAAGGCGCTTTCCAGCTGCGTTATTTCGGCGCGGAAATCTTCGTGGTCGATCTGGTCGGCATCCTGCAATTGCGCGAAATCGGCGTGCTTCTGACCGCGATCATGATCGCCGGCCGTTCCGGCAGCGCGATTACCGCCGAAATCGGTTCCATGAAGATGCGCGAGGAAGTGGACGCGCTGAAGGTCATGGGCCTCAACCCCGTCGGCGTGCTCATCTTTCCCCGGCTGGTCGCGCTGACGGTGGCCTTGCCGCTGCTGACGGTTATTGCCAACTTTGCCGCGCTCTTTGGCGCTGCGGTAGTGTCCTGGGCCTATTCCGGCATCACGTTTGCGACCTTCATATCGCGCCTGCATGAGGCCGTCAGCCTTTCGACGATTATTTCAGGCATGATCAAGGCGCCGTTCATGGCGCTGGTCATCGGCATCGTCGCTGCGGTCGAAGGATTGAAGGTGGGAGGCAGTGCCGAATCTCTCGGGCAGCACGTGACGTCATCGGTGGTGAAGTCGATCTTCGTCGTTATCCTCATGGACGGGCTTTTCGCCATGTTCTATGCGGCAATCGATTTCTGAGGGACGATGACGATGAGCGCGCTTCACTCGGAGATCCCGTTGGAAAAAGATGAGCAGGGCAGGGACATCGTGCTGTCGGCACGGGATGTCACTGTGGCTTTCGGCTCGAAAGTGGTTCTCGATAAGCTCAACCTCAATATCTATCGCGGTGAAATCCTCGGTTTCGTCGGCGCTTCCGGCGCGGGTAAGTCCGTGCTGCTGCGCACTGTGCTGCGGCTGTTACCGCGCCGATCGGGCAAGATCGAGATCCTCGGCGAAGATTACGACAAGCTCGACGAAGAGGATCGCAACCGGCTCGACATGCGGCTCGGCGTTCTCTTCCAGCAAGGTGCACTGTTTTCCTCGCTAACGGTCAAGGAAAACATCCAGGTGCCGATGCGGGAATATCTGGACCTGCCGAAAGAGATGATGGACGAGCTTGCGCTGATGAAGATCCGCATGGTGGGTCTCGCCGCTGACGCCGCCGACAAATATCCTTCCGAGCTTTCGGGCGGCATGATCAAGCGCGCGGCGCTGGCGAGAGCCCTGGCGCTCGACCCCGATCTCGTTTTCCTCGATGAGCCGACCTCGGGCCTCGATCCGATCGGTGCGTCGGAGTTCGACGAATTGATCGCCAAGCTGCGCGACACGCTCGGCCTGACCGTTTATATGGTGACTCACGACCTCGACAGCCTGTTTTCCGTCTGTGACCGTATTGCTGTCCTCGGACAGAAGCGGGTATTGGTGGAAGGCACGGTTGAGGACATGCTCGCCTGTGATGATCCCTGGGTGCAATCCTACTTCAGGGGCAAGCGCGCACGCTCGATCGTGCCGCGCGAGGACATCAGAGGGCACAACGACGACAAAGGCGCAGGCGCCCACAGCCGCGAGAAGTGACTGGAGACAATGGAAACCAAAGCCAATTACACGATCGTCGGGTTCTTCACGCTGGTTGTCATCGCGGCCGCCTTCGGCTTCGTCTACTGGATGGCGGAATATGGCCGCGGCGGTCCGATGGTTGAGCTCGTCGTGCGCATTCCCGGTTCGGCAAATGGGTTGAGCGTCGGCTCGCCGGTCCGTTTCAACGGTATTCAGGTCGGTTCGGTACAGGGCCTTTCGATCGATGCCGACGACCCGAACTATTCTCTCGCCTTCACGCAGGTGCGCGCCGATGCGCCGGTCTACACCTCGACCAAGGCCATTCTTGAGATCCAGGGCCTGACGGGTGCTGCCTATATCGAGCTTTCCGGCGGTCGCAACAGCGACGAAAATATCCTCAAGCGCTCGATCGACACGGGCAAGCGGGCGGTATTGCTCGCAGACCAGTCGAGCGTGACCAACCTGTTGACGACGGCCGACAAGATCCTGAACCGCGCCAACGACACGATCGGCGACATCCAGGGCTTCGTCTCGGATTCGCGCGGGCCGCTGACGGATACCGTGCGCAATGCGCAGAAATTCTCGAAGGCCATCGCCGACAATTCCGACAATATCGACAAGTTCCTGGCAAGCGTCGGCCAGCTTTCCGATACCTTCAAGACGGTCTCGGTCCGCGTCGATTCGACGTTGGATGCGATCGAAAAGCTGGTCCGCGCGGTCGATGCCCAGAAGGTCAACGACGTCATCGCCAATGCCGACAAGATTACGGCCAATGTCGCCGATGCGACGACCGACCTGAAGGCGACGATTGCAAGTTTCAAGCAGACGGCCGACACTTATACGACGTTCGGTCAGAACGCTCAAAAGACCCTGGATCGGGTCGATGCGATCGTCGCGCAGATCGATCCGGCCAAGATCAAGGGATCGGTTGACGATATTGCCGATGTGACGAAACAGGCTCGTACCGCGGTCGCATCGATTCGGGACGTCGCCAACTCGGTTGCCTCGCATCAGCAGGATATCGATCAGACGATTGCCAATGCCCGCGAGATTTCGACCAAGCTCAATGCGGCGTCCGGCAAGGTCGACGGCATCCTGACCAAGGTCAATTCATTGCTCGGCGACGACAGCACCAAATCGCTGTTTGCAGAAGCCAAGGACACGCTCGAATCTTTCAAGAAGATGGCGGACAATCTCAATTCCCGCATCGGACCGATCGCCGACAATCTGCAGAAGTTTTCCAGCAGCGGCTTGCGCGATGCCCAGACCCTCATCAACGACATGCGGGGCACGGTTGACAATCTGAATAGTACAATCACTAACTTCGACCGCAATCCGCAACGACTGATTTTCGGCGGGGATACGGTCAAGACTTACGACGGCCGCGCGCGGCATTGATGAAGAGCGACATCTGGTCTCCAGGGGATAAGCGAAATATGGTCGGTTGCGTGTCGAGTGAGCGTCATCAGGTGTGGAAAGCTGTGATCGCGTTGCCGTTGCTCGCGGCCTTGCTGGGAGGCTGTGGAACCTCCTCCAACAATGATACCTACGATCTTTCCGCGTCGGCGAAGACGAATGGACCTTCGGTCAAAAGCCGCCAGATCCTCATCCCGCCGCCGACCGCGCTGCAGGCTCTGGACAGCAATCAGATCGTCATTCGCGTCTCGGGCTCGGAAATTCAATATCTCGGCAAATCGCAATGGAGCGACAAGCTGAGCAGAATGGTGCAATCGAAACTTGTCGAGGCTTTCGAGAATACCGGTAAGCTCGGTGGCGTCGGCGTGCCGGGGCAGGGGCTTGCGATCGACTATCAGATCGTCACCGATATCCGCTCCTTCGAGATCAATGCGTCCGGCGGCCACAAGACGGCAGTCGTCGAAATCTCCGAAAAGATCCTGAACGATCGCACCGGCACGGTGAAGGCGCAGAACGTGTTCCGGAAGGTCGTGCCGGTCAGCGGCGGCAGCAATCCCGATTTCGTCCGGGCGCTCGATGCCGCATTTGCCGGTGTGACAGGCGAACTCGTCGACTGGACGTTGCGCTCGCTGTAAGGGCGGTCAGCGCTCCATCAACTCCTTCAGCGTCTTCAGATCCCGCATGACATGCGCGGCATCGGCTGCGAATTGCTCTGCCTCCATGCCCGGTAGCTGGAGCACGGTGAACATGACCTCGCAACCATCGCCGTTCGGTGCGACGCGTAAGGCATTATAGACTTGCAGATCGGATTCCAGCGTGACCCAATGGTCGATGACACCGAAGTCATTGCGAGGCGAGAAGCGTACACGTGCAGTGCCGAGCGTGCCTTCGGCGATCCAATCATTGCCATCCTGCGTCAGCCCGGACGCCAGGCCCGAGGCCCAGAAAGGCATGTTTTCCGGACGGCTGGCGTAGTCGTAGACCTCCCTCCAGTCGCGATCGATGGAGATGTGCACGATCCTCGCATTCATGGTCGACATGGTGTTTTCCTCCTCTATATCACCGCCAAGGGACTGAGACCGGCTGAACAGGCCAGGGTTCGCATGCGAATGAATCGCCAATTCGGCAACATTGTTGCACAGTCCTGCAAAGGGAACGATTCACGGCTTTCGGAGGCTTGCCGTTTTCCGCCCGGAGTGCAACAACAGCCCCAACGCAGGGCTGCCGCCTGTCGCGCCGAGCGCCGGCGGCATTGCGTCACATCGGATGTTGCTGCGTCTTCAGGGTGGGCTGAGCGCAGTGAACGGTTCATTGGAGGATTGTCGTGGAAAAGGCAGAAATCGGGCTGATCGGTCTCGCGGTAATGGGATCGAATCTGGCGCTCAACATCGCTGAAAAAGGCAACAAGATTGCAGTGTTCAACCGTACTCCTCAGGTAACGGATGAATTCTACGCGAATGCGGGCGCACTCAAAGACAAGATCATTCCCTGCAAGACGATCGAGGAGTTCGTCGAGGCAATCCGTCCGCCACGGCCGATCATCATCATGATCAAGGCCGGCGAGCCGGTCGACCAGCAGATGGCGGCGCTGCAGCCCTATCTGGACAAGGGCGACATCATGATCGACGCCGGCAACGCTAATTTCCGCGACACGATCGCCCGCTTCGACCGCCTCAAGGATACCGGCCTGACCTTCATCGGCATGGGCGTGTCCGGCGGCGAGGAAGGTGCGCGTCACGGCCCCTCCATCATGGTCGGCGGCACGGAAGAGTCCTACAAGCGCGTCGAGAAGGTGCTGACCTCGATCGCTGCGAAATACAACGACGATCCATGCGTTGCCTGGCTCGGCAATGACGGCGCCGGTCACTTCGTCAAGACGATCCACAACGGCATCGAATATGCCGATATGCAGATGATCGCCGAAATCTACGGCATCCTGCGCGACGGCCTCGGCAAGAGCGCCGCCGATATCAGCTCGATCTTCGGCGAATGGAACAAGGGTCGCCTCAACTCCTATCTCATCGAGATCACCGAGAAGGTTCTTGCCGCGAAGGATCCCGCAACCGGCAATGCCATGCCTGATGTCATTCTCGACAAAGCCGGCCAGAAGGGCACAGGCAAGTGGTCGGTTATCGAAGCCCAGAACATGGGCATTCCTGCAACCGCCATCGAAGCCGCCGTTGCCGCCCGCAGCCTCTCGGCCATCAAGAGCCAGCGCGAGGCCGCCGAGACGATCTTCGGCACGCCGGACTACAAGTTCCCGATCGCTTTCGGTCCCGATCTGCTGAAGGATCTCGAGCTTGCGCTGTTCGCGGCCAAGATCGGCGCTTACGCGCAGGGCTTTGCCGTCATGGCCGAGGCCTCGAAGGAGTTCAACTGGTCGCTGCCGATGCCTGTCATCGCCAAGATCTGGCGCGCCGGCTGCATCATCCGCTCGCAGTTCCTCGACGAGATCACCAGCGCCTTCACGAAGACGCCGGATGCGGCGAACCTGATCGTTACTCCGGCCTTTGCAGAGATGGTCAAGGAATCGATCCCGTCGCTGCGCCGCATCGTTTCGGCTGCGACTGCTGCCGGCCTGCCGGTTCCTGCGCTTGCTTCTGCGCTGACCTATTTCGACGCGTATCGCCAGGCGCGCGGCACCGCCAATCTGATCCAGGCTCAGCGCGACTTCTTCGGCGCTCACGGCTTCGACCGTGTCGACGGCAAGGATATTCACCACGGCCCATGGGGCAGTGGTGCTTCAGCCTGATAGAGCAGTCGGATACGATGATCAAAAGGCCTGCCGGTGAAACCGTGCAGGCCTTTTCCTTATCAGCCGTTTGACCAGACGGGCGGGCTGATGCTTTGCAGAAGCTCCGGCTCTACGCCGTCGATGCGCGCGATGACCGCCTTGGCGAGTTCCCGGCCGGCATGACGAAAGTCTTCCGACGCCGCAATGATATCGGGCCTGATCCAGCTCAAGACATCGGTCGATTGCTTGGCGACCATGTCGATGTCACGCCCGAGACGAAAACCAGCGGCCTCGATTCCGGCATTGACGGCAATGGCGCCGCCGCTGCTGGAGCAGATGAAACCATCGGGTGCATGCGGAGAGCGCATCAGTGCTTCGACCGTGTCCTTGATATCGGCAAGGGTGTTGTCCGTGGTGATCCCGAGCGGGATCTCTTCCGCACCATATTGACGCAAACCCGCCTGGAAGCCGATGCGGGTATGCGAATAGTAGGTCAGCTTGCTGGAGGGCTGCAGAAGCGCCAGGCGGCGCCGTCCTTTGTTGACCAGCGCCTGCACGGCTTCGTGCGTGAAGGCTTCGTTGTCGAAATCATGGAAGGGGTGCACGATGCCCATATCCGTCCGTCCATGCGTGGAAAAAGGCATGCCACGATCGTGCATGAGCGCGACGCGCGGATCGTTGGGTTCGGTGCGCGATATGATGACGCCGTCAGCCGAGCCGGTATCCAGGATGTAGCGGACCGGAACCAGTGAGTCCTTGCTAAGCGAATGCGGCGTGATGACCAGATGATACTGAGTACCGGCCAGAACCTCGGAAATGCCGAAGACGATCTGGCTGGTAAAGCCCATGATGTCTTCGTGCATGCTTAGGACCAGGGCGATGACATTGGTCTTTCCGGTCCTGAGACGTACGCCGGCGCGATTGGGATGATATCCCAGTTGCCGCGCGACCATGCGCACCCGCTGCTTGGTTTCGGCGCCGATATCAGGAGCATCTTTCAAGGCGCGAGAGACAGTGGTTATCCCAAGCCCGGTCATAAAGGCGATCGTCTTGAGCGTCGGCCGTTCATGTGTAGACTGCGCTGTGCTGCTGCCGGAAATCTTCTTACTGTCCATATCCTGCAATGCTGCCTCCCGCGACCGACCGCTTATAGTGCCCGCAGCAGCGCTGCAAGCATATTTGTGATGTGGTCACTCCGTCCTCATGTCGAAAATCTGTAACGATACAGTGGAAAAGTCGAGTACTTTTTCTCATGTCGAGAAAACTAATATATGCGACGGTTCAATCCGCATCCTTTTTCCAAAATTTGCAGATGCACGAGAAGGTTTCAGGTGTCCGGTTGACGATGTCAAAAATAGTTAAACATAATCAGTAACTTAAATTTTCCCGACGCTGACGAATGGTGGGATGAATGGTAGGCGTTTTGGCTTATTCGAAAGAAGGTATATAATTTGAGGCGCTATATTTTAGCCTGCTGAAAAATTTTGTGAGCGAGCGGTTGCGCGTTCAAAATGATTCGACTACGTTTTTCCGGCAACGTTTCAGTGAGGGAGGAGAACTCATGAATATTCGTTTGATGGCCGCTGTGCTGGCCGCTTCAGTTGCATTGCCGCTTGGTGCGGCAAAGGCAACTGATCTTGAGGTAACGCATTGGTGGACTTCCGGTGGTGAAGCTGCCGCCGTGGCGGAATTGGCAAAGGCGTTCGACGCGACCGGTAATCATTGGGTCGATGGTGCGATCGCCGGCTCGGGCGGCACTGCTCGTCCGATCATGATCAGCCGCATCACCGGCGGCGATCCCATGGGTGCCACCCAGTTCAACCACGGTCGTCAGGCCGAGGAGCTGGTGCAGGCTGGCCTGATGCGCGATCTGACCGATGTCGCCACGCAAGAGCATTGGAAGGACATCATCCGTCCGTCGAGCCTGCTCGATTCCTGCACGATCAACGGCAAGATCTATTGCGCGCCGGTTAATATTCACTCCTGGCAGTGGCTCTGGCTTTCGAATGCCGCTTTCAAGAAGGCCGGCGTTCCGGTTCCGAAGAATTGGGATGAATTCGTTGCCGCCGCTCCTGCGCTGGAAAAGGCAGGCATCGTTCCGCTCGCTGTCGGTGGCCAGCCATGGCAGGCTGCGGGTGCCTTTGACGTTTTGATGGTCGCCATCGCCGGCAAGGACAACTTCGAGAAAGTGTTCAAGGACAAGGATGCGAAAGTCGCTGCCGGACCGGAGATTGCCAAGGTCTTCAAGGCTGCCGATGACGCCCGCAAGATGTCCAAGGGCTCCAACGTTCAGGATTGGAACCAGGCCACGAACTTGGTCATCACCGGCAAGGCCGGCGGCCAGATCATGGGAGATTGGGCACAGGGTGAGTTCGCCTTAGCAGGCCAGAAGGCCGGCACGGACTATACCTGCCTTCCCGGCCTCGGTGTCAATGAAGTCATTTCCACAGGCGGCGACGCATTCTACTTCCCGCTGCTGAAGGATGAGGCCAAGTCGAAGGCTCAGGATGCGCTCGCGAAAACGCTTCTCGATCCGAAGACCCAGGTTGCCTTCAACCTGAAGAAGGGTTCGCTGCCGGTGCGCGGCGACGTGGACCTCACGGCAGCCAACGACTGCATGAAGAAGGGCCTGGAAATTCTGAAGAAGGGTAATGTGATCCAGGGCACGGACCAGCTTCTTTCTGCCGACAGCCAGAAGCAGAAAGAAGATCTGTTCTCCGAGTTCTTCGCCAATCCTTCGATGACGCCGGAAGCGGCTCAGAAGCGCTTCGTCGAGATCATCGCTGCTGCTGATTGATCTCTATCTTCTCGCTGTAGTGATACCGGCCTCGCGTTGCGGGTCGGTATCACGGCCGGGACACGTCCTGTGATCCGGCTGGCTACGGCGCCCCTTCGGCGGCGGACTCCCATAGATGTGGCGTTCGGCCGTGGATGAGGAGGAAGCGACAGGGACTGAGACCGGGGCATGGCCCAGAGTTCCTGATCGTCGAAGCAATCGCGCGTTAGAAGGAGCTACAATGACGGGTCATGCGAAAGCCGGCCGGCCAAATCAATTTCTGCGCAATCTGAATTCGAAGATTGCATCCATTCCAATGATCCTGACGGCCATCGTCATCTTCCTCGGCGGCACGATCTGGACAGTGGTTTATTCCTTCACCAATTCAAAGCTGCTGCCACGTCTCAGCTTTGTCGGGCTGGACCAATACCACCGTCTATGGGCGGCGCCGCGCTGGGTCGTGTCCATTGAGAACCTTGCCGTTTACGGCATTCTTTCCATGATCTTCAGTCTCGTCATCGGCTTCGTGCTGGCTGCGCTGATGGACCAGAAGATCCGGTTCGAAAACACCTTCCGCACGATTTTTCTTTATCCTTTCGCTCTCTCCTTCATCGTCACCGGCCTCGTCTGGCAGTGGCTGCTTAACCCCGAATTCGGCATCCAGTCCGTTGTGCGTTCGCTCGGATGGACAAGTTTCACCTTCGATCCGCTCTATACGCCGAGCATCGTTATTTACGGCGTGCTGATTGCAGCGCTTTGGCAGGGTACGGGGCTCGTGATGTGCCTGATGCTCGCGGGCCTGCGCGGCATTGACGAAGATATCTGGAAAGCGGCGCGCGTGGACGGGATTCCGATGTGGCGGACCTATCTTTTCATCGTCATTCCGATGATGCGCCCCGTCTTCATCACTACACTGGTCATCATCGCCAGCGGTATCGTCAAGGTGTACGACCTCGTCGTCGCGCAAACGAGCGGCGGACCTGGCATCGCTTCGGAAGTTCCGGCGAAATACGTCTACGACTACATGTTCCAGGCGCAGAATCTTGGACAGGGGTTTGCTGCTTCCACCATGATGCTGGTGACCGTCGCAATCATCGTCATTCCCTGGGCCTATCTGGAATTCGGCGGAGGGCGCAAACATGTCTAATCCTGTTACTCTCAAGAATGTAAACGGCGGTGCTGCCTTGACGGAGAAGACGCTCTCCGGCCCGAGTGGTCGCAAGCCGCGCCGGGTGATTTCCGGCCGCAATATCATGCTCTACGGTACGCTTTTCGTCGCCGCGGCCTATTACCTGTTGCCGCTGTATGTGATGATCGTCACGTCGCTGAAGGGAATGCCTGAAATCCGGCTCGGCAACATCTTCTCGCCGCCGCTCGAGATCACTTTCGAACCATGGGTGAAAGCCTGGGCAACCGCTTGTACGGGCCTCAATTGTGACGGCCTTTCCCGCGGTTTCTGGAATTCCGTGCGCATCACCGTGCCGTCGACGATCCTGTCGATCGCGATTGCCTCGGTCAACGGCTATGCGCTTGCCAATTGGCGCTTCAAGGGAGCCGATCTGTTCTTTTCGATCCTGGTGATCGGGGCATTCATTCCGTATCAGGTGATGATTTATCCGATCGTCATCGTGCTACGCGAAATCGGCATCTACGGTACGCTGACCGGACTTATCCTGGTGCACAGCATCTTCGGCATGCCGATCCTGACGCTGTTGTTCCGGAATTATTTCGCATCGCTGCCGGTGGAGCTTTTCAAGGCCGCGCGTATCGATGGCGCCGGCTTCTGGCAGATTTTCCTGCGCATCATGCTGCCCATGTCGCTGCCGATCTTCGTCGTCGCCATGATCCTGCAGGTCACAGGCATCTGGAACGACTTCCTGTTCGGCGTCGTCTTCACCCGGCCGGAATATTATCCGATGACCGTCCAGCTCAACAATATCGTCAATTCCGTCCAGGGCGTGAAGGAATACAACGTCAACATGGCGGCAACGATCCTCACCGGTCTTGTTCCACTTATCGTCTATTTCGTGTCCGGGCGGCTCTTCGTCCGCGGCATCGCCGCCGGCGCAGTGAAGGGGTGATCCATGAACAGTAGCGTTTCCATCAAAGACCTCTCGCTCGATTTCGGCGCGGTCACCGTTCTGAAGAACCTCAACCTCGAGATCAATGACGGTGAATTCCTTGTGCTTCTCGGTTCGTCGGGCTGTGGCAAATCGACTTTGTTGAATTGCATTGCCGGCCTGCTCGATATCACCGAGGGGCAGATCTTCATCAAGAACAAGAACGTCACCTGGGAAGAGCCCAAGGATCGCGGCATCGGCATGGTGTTCCAGTCCTATGCCCTCTATCCGCAGATGACGGTCGAGAAGAACCTGTCCTTCGGTCTGCGCGTTGCCAAGGTGCCGCAGGACGAGATCAGCAAGCGCATCGCGCGGGCTGCCGAGATCCTGCAGATTCAGCCGCTGTTGAAGCGCAAGCCGGCCGAGCTTTCGGGCGGCCAACGCCAGCGCGTCGCGATCGGCCGCGCCCTGGTGCGCGACGTCGATGTGTTCTTGTTCGACGAGCCGCTTTCGAACCTCGATGCCAAGCTGCGTTCGGAACTGCGCGTCGAAATCAAGCGGCTGCATCAGTCGCTGAAGAATACCATGATTTACGTGACCCATGATCAGATCGAGGCGCTGACGCTCGCCGATCGCATCGCGATCATGAAGAACGGCGTCATCATGCAGCTCGACGATCCCACGACGATCTACAACGAGCCGCGCAATCTCTTCGTCGCGGGCTTCATCGGCTCGCCGTCGATGAATTTCCTCAAGGGCGAACTGGTAAACCGCGAAGGCAAGGTCGTGTTCGCGACCAACGACGTGCTGTTTTCTCTCGACGGCTACAAGGCCGGCGAGGCTCTGCAGGCGGGCCGCAAGGTGGTGCTGGGCGTCCGTCCCGAGCATATCAAGGTCAATGAAGCGGCCGCGTTAGGTGCCGAAATTCACAATGCCACGGTCGATATCGAAGAGCCGATGGGCGCCGATAATCTGCTCTGGTTGAAGCATGCCGGGCATACCATGTCGGTTCGCGTCAACGGCGCGAGGCGCTTTGGTCCCGGTTCGGCCGTAAAGCTTGGCTTCGACATGTCTCTCGCATCGCTCTTCGATGCGCAGACAGAACTCAGAATATGATCCCATGACCGGAGGCGGCCCGGCCGCCTCCTTCTTTGCAGCGGTCCGAGGAGGTCCGATGTCTTCTTCCATCAATGATAGCCTCACCGTCGATCTGGCCGGATCGTGGAGCCTGACGTCTCCCGACAGTGATCACTCGCTATCCATATCTCTGCCCGGTGACGTTCATTCCGCGCTCCATGCTGAGGGGCTTATTCCCGATCCTTATTTTGCGCGGAACGAAGAGGTCGTGCAGTGGGTCGCCAAGCAGGACTGGGAGCTGAAGCGCAGCTTCGTACTCGATGATGCCGGCGGAGACTGGTATCTCGATATCGATTATCTCGACACAGTCGCCAGCGTCTACGTCAACGATGCGTTGGTGCTGGAGGGGAATAACTGTTTTCAGCGTTATCGCCCTGACGTCTCGAAGGTGCTGAAGACGGGTACGAACACCATTCGCATCGTCCTGCATTCGAGCATTTCGGCTGGTGCTGCCCTGCAGGCCAAGCAGCCTTTCTACATTCCCTACAGCACCGGCAATTCGCCGATCCCGAACGGTAACATGCTGCGCAAGCCGCAATGCCATTTCGGCTGGGACTGGAACATCGCGATCGCGCCGCTTGGCCTCTATGGCACGATCGCGCTGAAGAAGCTCGAAATAGCCCGCATCGAAAATGTCGTCACCCAGCAGATTCATAATGATGACGGCTCGGTCGATCTCAAGGTGACGGTGGCGCTATTTGCCAAGGGAACGGGGATCGCGCAGCTTTATTTCTCGCTCGATGACGAGCGGGTTCGCCTCGATGTCGGCGTCAACGCCGGCGAGACGTCGATCACCCATTTCTTCCATATCGACAAGCCTAAGCTTTGGTGGCCGGCAGGCAATGGCGAGCAGGCACTCTATGCTTTGTCGGTGGAAACCAATTTCGAAACCGTCACGCGGCAGATCGGCCTGCGTACGGTCGAGCTGATCACCACTGAGGACGAGGCTGGCAGCCGTTTCGCGTTGAAGGTCAACGGTCGCGAGATTTTTGCCCGCGGGGCCAATTGGATCCCAGCCGATGCCCTGTTCTCTCGCTCCAATCCGGCCGCGACCGGGGATCTGCTGCAATCGGCCGTCGATGCCAATATGAATGCGATCCGCGTCTGGGGTGGCGGATTCTATGAGCATGACTGGTTCTACGACACCTGCGATCGC
The DNA here is from genome assembly GCF_000330885.1 of Rhizobium tropici CIAT 899. Taxonomy (NCBI): domain Bacteria; kingdom Pseudomonadati; phylum Pseudomonadota; class Alphaproteobacteria; order Hyphomicrobiales; family Rhizobiaceae; genus Martinezella; species Martinezella tropici. The sequence continues at coordinate 2,031,650 of NC_020059.1, read as the reverse complement.
CTGGGTCTGATGGTGTGGCAGGACTTCATGTTTGCCTGCAATCTCTATCCCTCGACTGGTGATTTCCTCGAGAATGTCGAGGAGGAGGTGGGCTATCAGGTGCGCCGGCTTGCGACGCATCCCTCCATCGTTCTCTGGTGCGGCGACAATGAGCTGGTGGGTGCGCTCACCTGGTTCGAGGAGTCCCGCAAAGATCGGGATCGCTATCTCGTCTCTTACGATCGCCTGAACCGGACGATCGAGACGGCGATGAAGAAGGCGCTGCCGGATGCGATCTGGTGGCCATCGAGCCCGGCTTCGGGCTATCTCAATTTCGGCGACGCCTGGCATGCCGATGGCTCCGGCGACATGCATTACTGGTCCGTCTGGCACGAGAACAAGTCCTTCGACAATTATCGCTCCGTCCGTCCCCGCTTCTGCTCGGAATTCGGCTTCCAGTCCTATACCTCGCTGCCCGTCATCAAGACCTATGCAGAGGCGAAGGATATGAATATCGCCTCTCCGGTCATGGAACTGCACCAGAAGAATGCCGGCGGCAACGAGCGCATTGCCGGCACGATGTTCCGCTATTTCCGCTTTCCCAAGGATTTCCCGAATTTCGTCTATCTGAGCCAGGTCCAGCAGGGCCTCGCCATCAAGACGGCGGTGGAATGTTGGCGGTCGCTGAAGCCGCATTGCATGGGCACAATTTACTGGCAACTCAACGACACCTGGCCTGTCGCTTCCTGGTCCAGCCTGGATTACGGCGGTCGTTGGAAGGTGATGCACTATCTGGTGCGACGCTTCTTCCAGCCTGTATCCGTTGCGGCAATTCCTTCGGACGACAATAAGACGATCCGCTTCTCTCTGGTCAACGACACCAACGCTGATGTGGTGGTCGATATTTCCGTATCGCTGCTCAGGCTTGATGGCGAGCGCGTGCCGCTGACGACGGCGCATGCCGTTTGCACGCCGGATGCGGCCGTCACGGCATTGTCGATCGATGCGGATCAGGTTCCCACCGATTGCCTGCTGGCGTGGCGCTTCACCGCATCGAACGGCATGGGCGGCGAGGGGCATTATGTTCACGGCACCTACAAGGCGCTTGAGCTTCAGCCTGCCGGCCTGACGGTGCTGCGGGAGGAGAAAGAGGAAAACGGGACCGTGGAACTCACCGTCACCGCAAGGGGACTTGCGCTGTTCGTGATGATCGAGAGCGAGGCGGAAGGGCGTTACTCCGACAACGCCTTCGATCTTGCCGCCGGCGAAAGCCGCCGCGTCGTGTTCACGCCCACCAAGCCGCTCGCAAGCGGCGTGCCCGAATTCCGTATCTACGATCTGCAATCCAGCCAGTCGGTGGACAGCTAAGCGACGAACAGCCAACCGGTGGATTGAACTATTGCGCCGCAGTGGCGGCGCTTTCGGGGCCCCAAGCCCCAAGACAGGCGGCCCGAAGGCCATTGGAGGACTATTGATGACGAAACTTGGATTTCAGCTCTACAGCGCCCGCAATTTCCAGCCCTATTCGGAAATCTTCGTAAAGCTCGGCAAGGCCGGCTATGCCGAAGTCGAAGGCTTCGGCGGTATCTATGTCGATCTTGATGAGACCGGCCTCAAGAACCTGCGCGCCGAACTCGACAAGAATGGCCTGCGGATGGCAAGCGGTCATTTCAGCCCGGATTTCCTTGATGGCGAAGTGCAGAAGTCGCTCACCATCGCCAAGACCCTGGGCATGGATTCGATCTATGCGCCCCATATCGGCGCCGATCAGCGCCCGAAGGATGCCGCCGGCTGGCTCGCCTTCGGCAAGCGCCTGCATGAAATGAGCAAGCCTTACAAGGATGCGGGCTTCGAATTCGGCTGGCACAACCACGATTTCGAATTCGTCAAGCAGGCTGATGGCTCGCTGCCGATCGAGCAGATCTTCGAAGGGGCTCCGGATATTTCCTGGGAAGCCGATATCGCCTGGGTCATCCGCGGCGGCGGCGATCCCTTTGCCTGGATCGAAAAGCTTGGTCCGCGCATCACCGCCGTTCACGTCAAGGACATTGCGCCGGCTGGCGAGAACAAGAATGAAGACGGCTGGGCCGATGTCGGTCACGGCACCGTTCCATGGGCAAAGCTGCTCAAGGCGCTCGCCGGTACCAAGGTCAAGCACTTCGTCGTCGAACATGACAATCCGAGCGATGTCGATCGCCTGATCACGCGCTCCATCGCATCCTTCAAGAGCTTTTGAGGCATTTCCACATGGCTAAGGAACTTGGCGTCGGCATCATCGGATGCGGCAACATTTCAACCACCTATTTCTCGCTCGCACCGCTCTTCAAAGGCCTGAAGGTGCTGGCCTGCGCGGATATCAACATGGAAGCGGCGCGTGCGCGCGCCGAAGAATACAAGGTCAGGGCCCAGACGATCGACGAACTGCTCGCCAATGACGAGCTCGATGTCATCGTCAACCTGACCATCCCGGACGCGCATTTCCCGGTTTCCAAGCGCATCCTCGAAGCCGGCAAGCACGTCTACTCCGAAAAGCCGCTCGTGCTGACGCTGGAGCAGGGTGAGGAGCTCCGTCGCATCGCCAAGGAAAAGGGGCTTGCGGTTGGCTGCGCTCCGGACACCTTCCTCGGTGGTGCGCATCAGCTCGCCCGCAAATTCATCGATGACGGCGGTATCGGGCGCGTCACTTCGGGCGCATGCTATGTGATGAGCCCGGGCATGGAAATGTGGCATCCGAATCCGGATTTCTTCTTCCTGCCTGGCGGCGGCCCGATCCTCGATCTCGGCCCTTACTACGTCGCCAACCTCATCAACCTGATCGGACCGGTGAAGCGCGTGGGCGCGATGACCTCCATGGCATCGCCGACCCGCACCATCACCAGCCAGCCGCGCAATGGCGACATCATTCCGGTGAAGACCCCAACGACGATCCAGGCGCTGCTGGAATTCGTCAGCGGCGCCCGGATCACGCTGACGGCGAGCTGGGATGTGTGGTCGCACCGCCATGCCAACATGGAGCTCTACGGCACCGATGGCTCGCTCTACGTGCCCGATCCGAACTTCTTCGGCGGCACGGTCGAGGCGAGCGGCCGCGACAAGGACATCAAGCCGCTGGAAAACTGGGCGCATCCTTTCGGCATCGTCAACCAGGAAAGCCCGAACGGCTCGCGCGCCAACTACCGCACGGCCGGTCTTGCGGACATGGCAGCCTCGCTGATCGACGGACGCGATGCCCGTTGCTCGCTCGACCGCACCCTGCATGGCGTCGACGTCATGACCTCCATCCTGAAGTCTGGCGAGGAAGGGCGTTTCATCGATCTCAGCACCACCTGCACGCAGCCGGCGGCACTCGGCATCGAAGAGGCTCAGGCGCTCTTGAAGTAAGCGCGGGAAGAGCTAGTTTGCGCGCGGGTGACCAATCCCGCGCGCTTTTTCATCTCGAAGGAATTCCATCATGGCCTGGCAACCGGCATCCGATCGCTATTCAAAAATGAAATACAACAGGACCGGCCGTTCCGGTCTGAAGCTGCCGGCGGTCTCGCTGGGGCTCTGGCACAATTTCGGCGGCGACACGCCGCATGACCGCAAGGTCGACATGTGCCGCACGGCCTTCGATCTCGGCATCACCCATTTCGACCTCGCCAACAACTATGGACCGCCTCCCGGCAGCGCCGAGACCGCGTTCGGCGAGATCCTGCGCACCGATTTTGCCGGCTTGCGCGACGAGCTCATCATCTCCTCCAAGGCCGGCTACGATATGTGGCCGGGTCCCTATGGCGAATGGGGCAGCCGCAAATATCTGATCGCCTCCTGCGATCAGAGCCTGAAGCGCATGGGCCTCGACTATGTCGATATCTTCTATTCTCACCGCTTCGATCCGGATACGCCGCTCGAGGAGACCTGTGGCGCGCTCGATCATATCGTCCGCTCGGGCAGGGCGCTTTATGTCGGCATTTCCTCCTACAACTCGCAGCGCACGCGCGAGGCTGCCGCTATCCTCAAGGACCTCGGCACGCCTTGCCTGATCCATCAGCCGAGCTATTCCATGCTCAACCGCTGGGTCGAGGATGACGGTCTGGTCGATACGCTGGAAGACCTCGGCATCGGATCAATCGTCTTCTCGCCGCTCGCTCAGGGCATGCTCTCGACCAAGTATCTCGGCGGTATTCCGGAAGACAGCCGCGCGGCGCAGAACCACTTCCTGAAGCGCGACTTCATCCGCCCGTCGATCATCGACAACATCAGAAAGCTGAACGAGATCGCTGAAAAGCGCGGCCAGACGCTGGCGCAAATGGCGATCGCCTGGGTTCTGCGCGGCGGCCGCATCACGTCGGCTCTGATCGGCGCCAGCCGTTCGTCGCAGATCGTCGATTGCGTCAAGGCGCTTGATAATCTCGACTTCACGGCCGAGGAGCTGAAGCAGATCGATGTCTATGCCAAGGAGGCTGATATCAATCTCTGGGCCAAGTCGGCTGAACGCGACTGATCATCATAAGACGCCCGGGACCTGGTTCCGGGCGTCTCATTTGTATGACCACACATCGCCTGATGTCGTGGTCTCTGGAGGAGAGAGTTTCATGATCCGCAATCCGATCCTGCCGGGCTTCAATCCCGATCCATCCATCTGCCGCGTGGGCGAGGACTACTATATCGCCACCTCGACATTCGAATGGTATCCGGGCGTGCAGATCCATCATTCGCGTGATCTGGTGAACTGGACGCTCGTGAGGCGACCGCTGGAGCGAGCTTCGCAGCTCGACATGCGCGGCGAGCCCGACAGCTGTGGCATCTGGGCGCCTTGCCTCTCCTATGCGGATGGGCTGTTCTGGCTCGTCTATACCGACGTCAAGCGCTATGATGGCAACTTCAAGGACGCTCATAACTACATCGTGACCTCGCCAACCATCGAAGGCGAATGGTCCGAGCCCGCCTATGTCAATTCCTCCGGTTTCGATCCATCCCTGTTCCACGACGATGACGGCCGCAAGTGGTTCGTCAACATGCAATGGAATCATCGCACCGAGAGCTATGGCGGCTCGCCGAAGACGCCGGCTTTCGACGGTATCTTGCTGCAGGAATGGGATCCGGCGACGAAATCGTTGAAGGGGCCGATCAGGAACATCTTTGCCGGCACCGAACTGGGGCTGGTCGAAGGGCCGCACCTCTTCAAGCGGAACGGTTGGTACTATCTGACTACGGCTGAAGGCGGCACCGGCTACGATCATGCCGTGACCATGGCCCGATCCCGCGACATTGCCGGGCCATACGAACTACATCCGAACAAGCATCTGATCACCTCGAAGGATCACCCGGAGGCGGCGCTGCAACGTGCCGGCCATGGCCAGTATGTCGAGACCCATGACGGGCAGTTCTACCATACGCATCTTTGCGGGCGGCCTTTGCCTCCGCATCGTCGCTGTACGCTCGGTCGGGAAACGGCTCTGCAGAAATGTGTTTGGAAAGAGGATGGCTGGCTCTATCTCGAAAACGGTACCAGTGTTCCCGATGTCAATGTCGTCGGCTTGAACGGTGCCGTGCCGGTGGATAAGCCGCGTCGCAGCGGCTATAATTTCGATGAGCGCACTCTTCCGATGGATTTTCAGTGGCTGCGCACGCCGCAACCGGAACGCATCTTCAGCGTGACGCAGCGGCCCGGCCATTTGCGGCTTATCGCCCGCGAGAGCATCGGTTCCTGGTTCGAGCAATCGCTTGTCGCCCGCCGTCAGGAACATCACAGTTTCCGCGCTGAAACGGTCGTCGATTTCGAGCCCGACACCTATCAGCAGGTTGCGGGCCTGACGCACTACTACAATCGCTTCAAGCTGCATGCCATTGCCGTGACCCTGCACGAGAAGCTCGGCCGCTGCGTCACCATCATGACCTGCCCGGGCGATTATCCGAATGGCCGCTTGAGCTTTCCGATCGAGGGCGGTGTCGCCGTGCCGGATGGGCGCATACAGCTTGCCATGGAAGTGCGGAACAACGATCTGCAGTTCTTCTGGCAAGCTGAAGGCATGGGCGCATGGCAGGCGATCGGGCCAGTACTCGATGCCGGCGTCATCTCGGATGAGGGTGGGCGCGGCGAGCACGGCTCATTCACCGGTGCCTTCGTGGGCATGTTTGCCTTCGACCTCTCAGGCCGGGCAAATGCAGCGGATTTCGACTGGTTCAACTACGATGAATTGTGAGGGGTGATGACTTCCGGCAGCGCGCTGTAAAGCCTGCCGCTGTTCTCACTCTATTACGGAATTGTAATTCGACTGTCAGATGCGTTTCATGTCTGTCACGGTAAGTTCGCGTGCAGATTCTGAAATGAGGAAACAACCAATGAGAAAAATCTTCGCTGCACTTCTTGCAGCGTCAGTCCTCGGGATGCCGCTGGCTGCGACAGCGCAGGTCAAGCCGGCTCCTGCCGGCAAGCAGGCCGTTGTTCAGAAAGAGGTGGTGAGGAAGAAGGTCGTTATCCGCAAGGGCGGATGGGTCAAGGGGCGCCGCCTGTCGGCCTCCGACCGCCGCCGCGCCACGGAAATCGACTATCGCGCCTTCCAGCTGTCCACGCCCCCGCGCGGCTATCACTGGGTTCGCCTCAAGAACAATTTCCTCCTCGTCGGCATTACCAGCGGTTTGATTTCGAAGGTACATGAAGCCAGGTAGGCCGGATGGAGCTATCACCAAGCAAATCAAGGGCGGCCGAGAGCCGCCCTTTTCGTGCCCAAAACTTATGGAGCAGCTTGAATCAAAAATCCCCGGCATCTCTGCCGGGGATCGAGCGTTCGTCTCTTATCTATCAATCTCAGTTCAGGCGGCCGGCTGCGTGGGCCAGCATCGTGTAGACCTTGCCGGTATCGGACGTGAGATAGGATTGCGTGACGGTGCGATCGCGATCGGTACGCGCGACATCGGCGAGCAGTTTTTCGAAATCGGCGATGTAGCGATCGACTGCGGTGCGGAATTCCGGCTCACGGTCGTACTTGCGCTTGATCTCGTCGAAGGTCTGCTGACCCTTGAGCGTATAGAGCCGGCGGGTGAACACGTCGCGTTCGCCGCGCTGGTAACGGCGCCAGAGATCGACCGAGGCGTCATGATCGATGGCGCGAGCGATATCGACCGAAAGCGAGTTCAGCGATTCCACGACATGGCGCGGGTTGCGTGCAGCGGGAGCAGGAGCCTGTTCCGGAGGCGCTTTCGCCGCCGGTTGGCGGGCCGGCTGCAGACCGGCATTCTCATCGCGCGACGCGCCTCGCAGCAGATCGCTGATCCAGCCGCCACCGGCCGCTTCCTGGCGAGCAGGGGCTGCTGTTTCCGCCGGACGTTGCGGCTGTGCTGCCGGTCGCTCGGCAGGGAGTGATCCACGCAAGCCAAGGGACTCGATCGAAGGCTGCTGCGGCTGCGGTGCAGGGCGCTGTACGGGCTGCTGGGCGACCGGGGGCTGTTGCGCCGGTTGCTGCGGAGCAGGTTGTTGAGGCCGCGGGGCTACAGCTGCCGGGGCAGATGCGGCGGGCTGAGGCCGTGGAGCAGGCTGTGCTTCGGCCAGCGCGCGAGCGGTCGGCTCGGAAATCTCCAGTTGCTGCGTCGAGCGGCCGACGATCTGCGAGATGTCCTGCAGGGCCTTGATCTGTTCGGCAACGGCGCGACGCATAGCTGCAGCGCTCTCCTTTGCTTCTTCCGGAAGATCGAAGGCACCGCGCTTCAGTTCGTTGCGGGTGAGGTCAAGCTCGCGGCGGATATCGCCGGCCGAGCGGCGGATTTCGTCCGTCGCACCGGCGAAGCGGCCGATCGCGTCATCGACCGCGACGCGCAGGGTCTCCCGCAGCTGTTGGGCAGCCGTATCCGAGGTCTTGCCGGCGTCGGCGAGCATCTGCTCAACCTCGGACAGCGAGGCCGTGAGGCCACCGCGCAGGCGATTGGTGAGATCGCCGGAGCGGCGCTCGGCGTTGGCGAATGTGTTCTCGACAGCCTGGTTGGCTTCTTCGCCGGCCTTCTGCAATGCGGTGCGCATGTTTTCCGCCGCATCTTCGGCGCGCTTCTCGGCGTCGGAGAGAACACGGCCAATATCGCCGAAGGAAGATTGCACGCTCTGGCGGAGATTGCCGGTCACCTGGTTCGACCGCTGTTCCGCCCGATCGAAGGCCGTTTCTACCATCGAGCCGAGGGCGCGCATGGTGTTCTCGATCTCTTCTGAGCGCTGAACGAGGCCGACGGCCAGGTTCTGCAGTGCCGTCTCGCGCTCTTCCAGCGTCGATACGAGGTTCGACTGGGCGGCGCCCAGAAGCTGGGATGCTTGCGTCAGCACCTTGGAGTGATCGTCGAAACGACCGACGATGCTGCCGACCTGCGACAAGGTCTGGCCGGTGATCTCAGACAGCTTGTCGACCTTGCCTTCGAGAAGACGGCTGGAGGCCGAGACCATCTCGCCGGCCTTCGCGGCGGATTCAGCGAAGCGTGACGAGGTTGCCATGAGACGGTCATCGACGTTTGCGAATTCGCTTGCGGCATTGGACAGCAGTCCGGCGATCGCCGAGTTGTTGTCCGCCAGGCGGGCGATGATGCCATTGACGCTCGCAAGCAGGTTGTTTTCGAGTGTGCTGACCGTGTTGACCGCGTGCTCAGTGCGAGACGAGATCGCATTGATGAGCGCGGCATTTTCAGCGCGCAGGCGTTCCGTGCTTTCCTGAGCTGCCGCCGTGATAAGAGCGGCCGCCTCCTGACCCGTTGCCGCGTAGCGATCGACGATCGGGCGAGCCTTTTCGTCGATGAGGCGCGAGAGTTCGGTAGAGCGCCCAGCCAGCATCGAATTCAGCTCGCGCGTGCGTTCGTCGAGCGAGGTGCGGATGGAGGAGCCACGGGCTTCCAGGGCCTTGTCGACATCGGCAAGCGTGGTGTCGATTTCGCGGGCGCGTTCCTCCAGAGAGCTGCGGATCGCCGTGCTGCGCTCGTCGAGCGCACGCTCGACTTGCGCCATGGTGGAGGCGATTTGCTCGCTGCCGCCGGTAAGCGTGTTGCGGATGGCCGCGCCGCGGGCCTCCAGCGACTGTTCGGCCGAAGAGAGCGCCTGCGAGATCGTATTGACCTGGTTGCTGACGAGGCCTTCGGCTTCGGCAACCTTGTTGACGATCGCGTTGCCTGCTTCCGAGAAGGTCTGGGCGACGGCCGCAGCCTGGCTTGCCAGCCGGTTCTGCGTTTCCGAGACGCGGTTGACGAGCTCGTCGGAGCGCTCGCTCATGGCACGCGTAAAGGCATCGCTATGGCTGCCGAGGTTCTCGGCGAATTGCCGGCCGGTATTGGCGAGCAATTCGGCCGTGCGGGTTGCTTCCGTGTCCATGCCCTGCGCGGCGTCGGCAACGGCCGTGCGCAGCGTCGTTGCAAGATTGGCAGCCTTGCCTTCGATCGTGCGGTTGACCGCTTCGAGGCCGAGATTGAGCGCGCGATCCATGGTCGAAAGGCGCTCTTCGATGCGAGCAGCTGCCTGGCTGCCGCTGTCGTCGATCTTTGCCGCGCCACTCGCCAGTGTATCGGAGAGGCGGTTGCCGGCGGCATCGACCTGGGCGGAAACGCCGGTGACGCCTTCGTTGATGCGATTTTCGAGCGCCGACAGGCTAGCTTCGACCCGCGAGCCGGTCTCGGCAAAGCGGTTCGTCATGCCGTCGATCGACTGGTTGAGGTTGGACGAGAAGGTTTCGGCCGAGCGTGCGATGTCGCCGGCGGCCTGCTGGATACGGCCGGCAATGTCGCCCGCACCGCTGTTCAGGCGCTCTTCCAGTGTCCTCGCGCTGGCGTCGATGGTCTGGCGCAGCGAAGCCTCACGGTCCTCGAGTGACATTTCCAGCATGCTGGCGCTGGTGGCAATCGAGGTGCCGATGGCGGTCGTCTGTTCCATCAGCGTGTTGTCGATCTGCTCATGCGCGTCGCGCAGGGCAAGGTTGATCGCATTGCTGCGGTCTTCCAGCGTGGAACGCATACGCTCATAGGCCGAGGCGAGGTTCTGATCCATCTGCGACAGACCGGCACCGAGCGTGTTCTCCAGCTGGCGGGTCGTCGTTCCGAGAACGGTCTCGACGCGATCGCTGTTGGCGCCGAGCATTTCGGAGAGAGTGTCCGTATGGGCGGTGAGCGAGCGGTCGAGGCGTTCCTGGTTTTCGCTATAGGCAGCACGGATGGCTTCCGCCTTGTCGCC